>JBFGNS010000212.1:0-6128 GCA_041574955.1 Thermoanaerobaculia bacterium
GGTCGAGGTTCGCCGCCTGACCCGCGAGATCGTGGAGACGCCGGAGCCCGCCGAGGGCGAGGCCGAGAGCGGCGAGCCGGCCGCCGCCGAGGCCGAGACTCCCGAGCCGGCAGAGCCCGAGCCCGAGGAGCCGGCGCCGTCGCTGTTCGGTCGCCTGAGCGAGGCCCGGGCCAGCGCGCTCACCGCCGAGAACCGGGTGCAGGTCGACCCGCGCGAGTTCGCCGGTCTGGCCGAGCCGGTGCTGCGCATCGACGGCGCCGCGCTGACGGCGGCGGTCCCCGGCGACCGCCTGCTGGTGCGGCTGCCGATCGAGCCGCCGGCGCCGGCGGACGTCGAGCCGGTGCAGGTCTACGGCGTCGTCTCGACGGCGGGGCGGCGGCTCGAGTCCGCGATCTCCAACCTGGTGAACGTCCAGCCGCAGCAGCCGCCGCCGGCGCCGGTGCTGAAGAGCGTCGAGCCGTCCGCCGACGGCATCGAGATCGCCTGGCGCGCGGACGACGACCCGGCGGTCGGGTTCCGGGTCTACCGCCGCGATGCCGACAGCCGGACCTACGGCGAGCCGATCGGCCAGCTGGCCGCGAGCACCCGCAGCCACCGCGACACCACCGCCCGCGTCGGCGCCCGCTACGTCTACACCGTCACCGCCGTGTCCCGCGGCGCGCCGCTCACCGAGAGCGCGCTGGCGGCCGAGCGCGAGGTCGACTACCAGGACCGCTACCCGCCGCCGCCGCCCGAGGGGCTGGTGGTGCTGGCCGAAAGCGGGCGGGTGCGACTGCTGTGGGAGCCGTCCGAGGCCGACGACGTGGCCGGCTACCGCGTCTACCGGCGCGCCACAGACGAGGCCGACTACTGGCGGCTGGTCGACGAGCCGCGGGTCGAGCTCGACTACGTCGACAGCGAGGTGGCCGCCGGCCGCCGCTACAGCTACTACATCACCGCCGTCGATCTACACGGCAACGAGAGCCAGGCCAGCGACAGCGGCGAAGCCGTCGTACCGTGACTCCTTTCTTCCGGCTCTCCGGAGCCGGCAACGATTTCCTGGCGCTGGTCGAGCCGGCGGCGGCGCCGGCCGCCGCCGAGATCCGCGCCTGGTGCAGCCGTGGGCTGTCGGCCGGCGCCGACGGGCTGTTCGTGCTGCGCCGCACGGCGCGCGGGGCTGACATGGAGTACTTCAACGCCGACGGCCGGCCAGCCGAGCTGTGCCTCAACGGCACGCGCTGCGCGGCGCGTCTGGCGATCGAGCTGGGGTGGGCCGAGCGGCAGCTGGTGATCGGTACCGGCGCCGGCCCGGTGACGGCGCGGCGCACGGCGGCGGCGGAGATCGCCCTCGAGCTGCCGGCGCCCGAGCCGCCCGACCGCCAGCTCGAGCTCGAGCTCGACGGCCGCTCGCTCGCCGGCTGGTGGCTGACCGCCGGGGTGCCGCACTTCGTGCTGCCGTGGAGCGAGTCGCTGGCGAGCGCGCCGGTGGCCGAGCTGGGACCGCGGCTGCGCCGCCACCCGACCTTCGGCGACGCCGGCGCCAACGTCGACTTCGTGCGCTTCGCGGCTGCCGACCGGCTCGAGATCCGCACCTTCGAGCGCGGCGTGGAGGCGGAGACCCTGGCCTGCGGCAGCGGCGTGCTGGCCGCCGCCGCCGTCGGCCTGGCGCAGGGGAGCCTCGGCGTACCGCTGGTGGCGCTCACCGCCGGCGGCTTCCGCCTGACCGTCGACCGCCCGTCGGCCGGCATCCTGTCGCTGGCCGGCGACGCGCGGCTGGTCGCCCGCGGCGAGCTCACCGGCGAGGCCGGCGCGCTGCCGCCGCCGGCGGCGTGGAGCGACTGACCGGCACCGGCGGTTTGCTAAGCTGCGGCGCCGCCAGCCGCGCCCGTGCCGTTACTTCCGGCGGTCGCCTGAGCGGCGGCCGGCCGCCTCGATGACCGCCTTCCCACCGGTAGACGAACAGCTCGCGCTGCTGCGGCGCGGCGCCGCCGACCTGGTCGACGTCGACCAGCTGCGCGCCAAGCTCGAGCGCTCGCGCGCCAGCGGCAAACCGCTGACGGTCAAGACCGGCTTCGACCCGTCGTCGCCCGACCTCCACCTCGGGCACACGGTGCTGGTGCGCAAGATGCGCCACTTCCAGCAGCTCGGCCACCGGGTGATCTTCCTGATCGGCGACTTCACCGGCATGATCGGCGACCCGTCGGGGCGCAACGCCACCCGGCCGCAGCTCACCCGCGACCAGATCGAGGCCAACATGGAGACCTACGCCCGCCAGGTCTTCAAGCTGCTGGATCGCGACGCGACGGTGGTGGAGTACAACAGCCGCTGGCTCGACGAGCTGGGCTCTGCGGGGCTGGTGGCGCTCGCCGGCCGCTACACGCTGGCGCGCATGATGGAGCGCGACGACTTCCGCCGGCGGTTCGAGGCCAACCAGCCGATCAGCCTGCACGAGCTGATATACCCGCTGGTGCAGGCCTACGACTCGATCGCGCTCGAGGCCGACGTCGAGCTCGGCGGCCACGA
The DNA here is from genome assembly GCA_041574955.1 of Thermoanaerobaculia bacterium. Lineage (GTDB taxonomy): Bacteria > Acidobacteriota > Thermoanaerobaculia > Multivoradales > JAHEKO01 > CALZJC01. The sequence goes on from JBFGNS010000212.1 coordinate 2,503, forward strand.
CCAGATCTTCAACCTGCTGGTCGGCCGCGACCTGATGAAGGAGCACGGCCTCGAGCCGCAGGTGGTGCTCACCGTGCCGCTGCTGGTCGGCACCGACGGCGTCGACAAGATGTCCAAGAGCCTGGGCAACGCGGTGGCGATCGACGACCCGCCGGCCGAGATGTACGGCCGCATCCTGTCGATCCCCGACCGGCTGATGTGGGAGTGGATGCCGCTCGTCACCGACTGGGACGAGGCGTCGATCGCCGACCGCCGGCGGCGGGTGGAGGCCGGCGAGCTCAACCCCAAGCTGGTCAAGCAGGAGCTGGCGCGCGATCAGGTGACTGCCTACCACGGCGCCGCGGCGGCGCGCGACGCGGAGCGCGAGTTCGAGGCGGTGTTCGCCCGCGGCGGCGTCCCCGAGGAGGTGCCGGAGGTGGCCCTCGACGGCGGCTGGCCGCTGCTCAAGCTGCTCGCCAGCGCCGAGCTGGCGGCCAGCAACAACGAGGCGCGCCGGCTCGTTCAGCAGGGCGCGGTCGAGATCGACGGCGAGCGTGTCGCCGACCCGTTCGCCGAGCTGGCGCCGCGCGCCGAACCGTACCTGGTCAAGGTGGGGAAGCGGCGGTTCGCGCGCGTCCGCCTGCGGCCGCCGGCGTGAGCGGCGGTACGGAGCCGCCACCGTGACCACTATCCTGCTGCTCGGCGCGCTGATCGCCCAGCCGCCGGCCGGCTGGCGGGCCGCCGGCGAAGCACTCGGCAGGGCGGCCGAGATCGAGGTGCGAAGCGTCGACGCCGAGCGGGCCGAGCGCGCTCTGGGGGCCGCTTTCGGCCGGCTGCGCTCCGCCGGCACCGAGCTGATGGAGGCGACCGCGCGGCTCAACGCCGCGGCCGGCGCCGGGCCGCTTGCGCTGTCGCCGCCGGTGATCGAGCTGCTGGCACGGGCGAGCGACTTCTGCGACTGGTCGGAGGGCGCGCACGGGCCGGCCGGCGGGGCCGTCTACCGGCTGTGGCACGGGGCGGTGCCCCAGCCGGGCGCGCGGCGCCGCGCCGCCGACAGCGCCGGCTGCGACCGGCTGCGCGTCGATCGCGAAGCGGGCACCGCCGAGCTGGCCGCCGGCAGCGTGCTGGACCTGCGCGGCTTCGCCGCCGGCTGGGCGGTGGACCGCGCTGTCGATGAGCTCGAGCGGCTGGGCGTCGCCGAAGCCCACGTCAGGCTGGGCACGGTCGAGCGCGCCGTCGGCGCCGGACCAGGCGGCAGCGGCTGGCGGGCCGAGCCCTACCTGCCGGGCGTGCGGCCTGGTGAGATCGGCACGGTGCGGCTGCGCGACCGCGCGCTGGCGGTGGTGGGTCGCGAGCCGGCCCTGGTGATCGCCGGCGACCGCTATCCGCCCCACCTCAACCTGCGCTTCGCCGGCCCGCCCGCCGGCGTGGTGGCGACGGTCGCGGTCACCGAGCTGGCGGTCGACGCCCAGGCGCTGGCCACCGCCATGTTCGTCACCCCGCAGCGCGAGGGCATGCTCAGGCTGGGCGCGCTCAGACCCCAGCCGTCGGTGCTCTGGCTGCTAGGCCAGGGCGAGGGACCGCCGCTGGTCACCAGTCACCGCTGGAGCGCGGTCACCCGGCCCTGACGGGCGGCTCGGGCTCGGCGGGCGGGAAGACCGTGAACGGCCCGTCCCTGAGCGCCAGCCGGACCGGCTCACCGAGCTCGGCCAGCCGCTCGGCCGCCACCCGCACCTCCAACCGCTCGCCGCTCGCCAGCTCGACCAGCTCGAGCACGTCGTGGCCGAAGAAGCGCCGGTCGATCACCCTCGCCTCGACGCCGTCCGCCGATCCCGACGGCAGCAGCTTGAGGTCCTCGGGGCGCAGCAGCATGCGGCCGGGGCCGTCGGGCGCCGAGCACGGCGCCTCGCCCAGCGGGCCGCGCAGCCGGCCGGCGGCCACCGTCACCGCCAGCAGGGTGCCGGCGCCGAGCACCTCGGCAACGGCGGCCGAGGCCGGCTGGCGGTAGACCCGCTCGGGGGTGCCGGCCTGCAGGATCCGGCCGCCCCGCATCACCGCCACGCGGTCGGCCATCGACAACGCCTCCTGCTGGTCGTGGGTCACCAGCAGCGCGGTGGCGCCGGCGGCGGCGAGCACCGAGCGCACCTCCGCCCGCAGCCGCTGGCGGAGGGTGGCGTCGAGCGCGGCGAACGGCTCGTCGAGCAGCACCAGACGCGGCTTGGGCGCCAGCGCCCGCGCCAGGGCGACGCGCTGCTGCTGGCCGCCGGACAGCTCGTCGGGATACCGCCCGGCCAGTTGCTCGAGGCCCACCAGACCGAGGGCGCGTCGCGCCCGTGCCTCGCCGGCGGCCCCGCGACCGGCGCCGTAGAGCACGTTGCGCCACACCGTGAGGTGGGGAAACAGCGCGCCGTCCTGGAACACCATCGTCACCCGGCGCCGCTCGGGCGCCAGCCAGCCCGAGGGCTCCGCCACCCGCCGCCCGGCGATCTCGATCCAACCCTCGGCCGGCGGCTCGAAGCCGGCGATCGCCCGCAGCAGCGTGGTCTTGCCGCAGCCGCTCGGTCCCACCAGCGCCGTCAGGCTGGCGCGCTCGACCCGCAGGTCGACCGCCACCACCGCCGCCAGCTCGCCGTAGCGCACCGTCAGGCCGCGCGTCTCGACGGCCGGCACCGAACCGCCCATCAGCCCTCGACTCCCGGCAGGGAGACGCTGGTGGCGGCGGCGCGCGGCGCCAGCGCCGGCCCGATCACCAGCAGGTAGACGGGCACCGCCGACACCGCCACCAGCAGCAGCGCGGGCAGCGCGGCGCGCGAGTAGATGCCCTCGGAGGCGAAGCTCCAGACCCGGATGGCCAGCGTGTCGAAGCCGATCGGGCGCAGGATGAGCGTCGCCGGCAGCTCCTTCATGGCGGTCAGGAAGACCAGGCCGAAGCCCGCCAGCAGGCCGCGCCGCACGAGCGGCAGGGTGACGGTGACCAGCACCGCCAGCGGCCGCCGACCGAGGCTGCGCGCCGCCTCCTCCAGCCGGCGCGGCACCGCCGCCAGCGAGGCGCGCAGCGCCGACAGCGCCTCCGGCAGGAAGCGGACCACGTAGGCGGCCACCAGCAGCGCGAAGCTCTGGTACAGCGGGCGCAGCCAGCGCGCCGCGAAGAACACCAGCGACAGGGCGATGACCAGCCCGGGCAGCGCGAACCCGGCGCTCGCCAGCCGCTCCACGGCGCTCGCCCAGCGGCCGGGATGGCGCTCCCGCCAGTAGGCCACCGCCAGCGCCAGCACCACCGCCACCGCTGCCGCGCTCAGCGCTCCGGCCAGCGAGTTGACCGCCGCCGCCGCCACCCCGGGCGCCGCTCCGGCGGCCGGCCGCAGGCTCCAGTACACGATCATCGCGAACGGCAGCGCCAGGTTGACCGCCGCCAGGCCGGCGACCGCGATCAGAGCAGGCCAGCGCCAGCGCCCCAGCGCCACCGTCCGAGCCGGGCGTGGGGCGCGGCCGCCCGCGGCGCGGAAGCGGCGCGCCGCCGCCGACTCCAGCGCCACCGCGCCGCCCGCCACCACCATCAACAGCGCGGCCAGGGTGGCGGCGGTGGTGCGGTCGAACAGGCCCTGGTAGGCGTTGTAGATCGCCACCGTGAAGGTGTTGAAGCGCAC
>JBFGNS010000213.1:0-6045 GCA_041574955.1 Thermoanaerobaculia bacterium
ACCGCCCCCAAGCCCCCGACCTTCGAAGCCAGTGCGGCTCCCGGGCCGCCGCCGGAGGGTGCGCCAGCCGGTTCGGGGCCCGGGGCGGAGCGACATCACCCTCACCCTTGGAGCGCAGCCCCGGGACCCCGACCGGCCAGCGCACCCGGCCCGAAGCCACCGCCCCCAAGCCCCTAAAGCCCTCCCCTGTTGGCAGACTCCCCGATCCCGGCTATATTCGGCCCGCGCCCTGGCGCGCCCCCTTTTAGAGACGCTTCGTGGCCGACTCCCCCGTCAAGAGTCCCGTCAAGAGTCCGGCGAAGGCGCCCGCCGCGGGCCGAGCGAAGCGGGCCGAGGGCGATGTCGACCGCACCGCCATCGACACCATTCGCTTCCTGGCGGTGGACATGGTCGAGGCGGCCAAATCGGGCCACCCCGGAGCGCCGATGGGACAGGCGCCGATGGGCTATCTACTGTGGTCGCGCTACCTGCGCTTCGACCCGACGCGGCCGGACTGGCCGGACCGCGACCGGTTCGTGCTGTCCTGCGGCCACGCCTCGGCGCTGCTCTACGCGCTGCTCCATCTGGCCGGCTACGACCTGCCGATCCACGAGCTGCACAACTTCCGGCAGCTCGGCTGGCGCACCCCCGGCCACCCCGAGTTCCGGCTGACGCCGGGGGTCGAGACCACCACCGGCCCGCTGGGCCAGGGGCTGGCCAACGCGGTCGGCATGGCGATCGCCCAGCGCATGCTGGCGGCGCGCTTCAACCGCGACGGCTTCCCGCTGTTCGACCACCGCGTCTGGGTGTTCGCCAGCGACGGCGACATGATGGAAGGGGTCGCCTCGGAGGCCTCGTCGCTGGCCGGCCACCTGGCGCTCGACCGGCTGACGGTGTTCTACGACGACAACAGCATCTCGATCGACGGCCCGACCTCGCTGGCGTTCAGCGAGGACGTCGGCCGGCGGTACGAGGCGTACGGCTGGCACGTCCAGCGGGTCGAGGACGGCAACGACCTCGAGGCGCTGGCGGCGGCGGTGGACGCCGCCACCGCCGAGACCGGACGCCCGTCGCTGATCGCGGTGCGCACCCACATCGGCTACGGCAGCCCGGCCAAGCAGGACACCGCCGCCGCCCACGGCGCGCCGCTGGGCGCCGACGAGGTGGCGGCCACCAAGGCCAACCTGGGCTGGCCGGCCGAGCCGACCTTCCACGTGCCCGACGAGGCGCGCCAGGCGTTCGCGCCGGCGGCGCGGCGCGGCGCCAAGCTGGCGGACGCCTGGTTCGAGCTGCTGGCGGCCTACCGCGAGGCGCATCCCAAGCCGGCGGCCGAGCTAGAGCGCCGGCTGGCCGGCCGGCTGCCCGAGCGCTGGCAGCGCCGGCTGCCGCGCTTCGCGCCGGCCGACGGACCGCTCGCCACGCGCCAGGCGTCGGGCAAGGTGATCGAGTCGATCGCCGGCAGCCTGCCCGAGCTGGTGGGCGGCTCGGCCGACCTCACCGGCTCGAACAACACCTACCAGAAGGGGCGCGGCGACTTCTCGGCCGCCGACCCGGCGGGCAAGAACTTCTACTTCGGGGTGCGCGAGCACGCCATGGGCTCGGCGCTCAACGGAATGGCGCTGTCCGGGCTGCTCAGGCCGTACGGCGGCACCTTCCTGATCTTTTCCGACTACATGCGCCCGGCGGTGCGGCTGGCGGCGCTGATGGAGCTGCCGATCGTCTACGTCTTCACCCACGACTCGATCTTCCTGGGCGAGGACGGTCCGACCCATCAGCCGGTGAGCCAACTGCTGGCGCTGCGCGCCATCCCGGGGCTGACCGTGCTGCGGCCGGCCGACGCCAACGAGACGGCGGTCGCGTGGCGGGTAGCGCTCGAGAACCACGAGGGGCCGACCGCCCTCTGCCTGACGCGCCAGAAGCTGCCGATCCTCGAGGAGACCGCCGCCCACGCCGGCGCCGGGCTGCCGCGCGGCGGCTACGTGCTGGCGGAGCCACAGATGGGTGGGCCGCGGGCGCTGCTGGTGGGCACCGGCTCGGAGGTGTCGCTAGCGCTGGCGGCGCACCGCAAGCTGGCCGAGCTGCGCATCCCGACTCGCGTCGTCAGCCTGCCCTCGTGGGAGCTGTTCGACGCCCAGGAGCAAGCCTACCGCGACAGGGTGCTGCCGCCGGGCGTGCCCAAGCGGCTGGCGATCGAGGCCGGCACTCCGCTCGGCTGGGAGCGCTACGTCGGACCGGAGGGTCGCGTGCTCGGCGTCGAGGGCTTCGGCGCCTCGGCACCGGCGGCCGACCTGGCCGAGGAGTACGGCTTCACCGTCGACGAGGTGGTGCGGCGGGTGCGGGAGATGATCTGACGATGTCACAGCCCAACCGGCAGCGGCTCACCACCGGCCTGGTGCTGGTGCTCCTGGGGCTAGGCTTCTTCCTGCTGCAGCGGGTCGAGGGGCTGGGCGACGAGGTGGTGCTGCTCCTGATCGGCGCGGCGTTCCTGATCGGCTACTTCTTCCAGCGCTCCTACGGCCTGCTCATCCCGGGCTGCATCCTGATCGGCCTGGGAGCCGGCGGCATGATCAACGAGGACCGGCTGTGGTGGGCGGACGCCGGCTGGCAGCTCGGCCTGGGAGCCGGCTTCCTGGCCATCTATGCGATCGACCGGCTCTACCGCGGCCGCACCCCGTGGTGGCCGCTCATTCCAGGGGCCGTCCTGGTTCTCGTCGGCCTCGCGCGCACCGGCCCGATCTTCAAGTTCCTCCTCCGCAACTGGCCGCTGCTGCTGGTCGCGGTAGGCATCCTGATCCTGATCGGCGCCTTTCGCCAGCGGCGCGACGAACCGGCGGCCGTGGCCGCACCGGCGCCCGCCCGGCCTGCCGGCGGGTCCTCGGACGAGCCCCCCACCGAGCCACCCGTCGAGCCGCGGGTCGAGTAGCGCCCCTCGAACGACCCCGACCGCGGCTGCCGGCGGGGCCGGGAGCGGCGCCCCGGCTCAGAACGTGTCCTGGCCGTGCTTGCGCTCGTACATGTCGGCCGCGATCGCCACCGCCCACGCCGTGGACCCCAGCTCGGCGGGATCGAGCGTCTCCAGCAGGTGGTCGTAGCTCGCAACGACCATCGTCTGCTTCTCGGTCTGCCAGATCCCGTAGCGGGCGAAGTGCAGGTTCTCGTTCGCGGTCAGAAGCTCCACCGCCATCTCCCGGGTGAGTCTCTCGATCAGCCCCCGCTTGAGAATGACGCACGGCGAGAAGATGGTGATCATCTTCCGGTCTTTCGACGAGGTGTCCCGTACCAGGACGAGCTGCGTGCGGTCGCCATCCAGCTGGAAGCCCATCTCGAAGGTCTTCATCTCCTCGTTGATCCGGCCCTTGAGGCCCGCCAGGGTGGCGATCTCCTGTACTCGCTTCAGGGTGGCGCGCTTGGACATAGCTGCTCCTCTTAGTTCTGTTCGAGGTAGTTCGAGACCAACAGGTCGCAGGCCCCGGGTGAGATGCCGAGGACCTCGGCGAGCTTGTACAGGTGACCGGTCTCCTGGTCGTCGATCTGGCCGTCGGCCGCCGCCACGTCGATCAGCCCCTGCATGATCCGGTGCAGCTCGACCGCGGTCAGCTTGGCGCGCCTCTCCTCCTTGGCGGCGCGGAACCTCTCCAGGCAGCTGTCGGGCTCGAACTCCGGCGTCGAGGTGAGCCGCCCGACGTCGAGCCCCGACGGCGCGACGCTCTGCAGCCGCTCCACCTCGGCGGCGTCGAGCCGGCCGTCGGCGAGCGCGATGAACAGACCGCCCCAGAAAAAGAAGCGCGCCAGCAGGGGGTCCTCGATGCCGTCGACCGAGCCCTCCATCGGGTCCATCAGCGCCAGCAGCCGGGCGACCTCCTCATCCACCTCGCCGGGCTGGTCGCGCCCGTCCCAGAACAGGATCATCGCCTTCATCCTGAGCGTCGGGAACGGATGGCTGAGCTGCCAGTGGTCCCTCTGGCCTTCGGTCAGCACCTCGTCGACGAGCTGCTCCCACTGGGCCGCGAAATCACCCGGCTGAACGCCGCCGCCGGGCAGCTCCAGGCCCGACTGCGACTTGAACAGGGCGTTCGCCGCCACCCCGAGCGACTCGCAGCTGACCAGACCCGCCCGGTCCGCCGAGATCTCGGCGGCGCGCTGCCAGGCGCGCAAGGTCATGCTGAGCCGCGGCGAGAAGCGCTCCTCCTTGAGCAGGTGATCGACCGGCACCTCGAGGTGGCCATAGACGGCATGACCGAGCTCGTGACCGATGACGAACTCGAGCTCGGCCGGTGTCAGCAGGTTGACCGCACCGCTGCTCAGCACCACGATGGTGCGGCTGACCCCCTTGGCCACGAAGGCGTTGACCGCGCCGTCGTTGTGGACGTACGCCTCCAACCCGCCGCTCAGCTCGAAACGCTCCGTCAACCGCTGGAACGAATCGGCCAGGTGCGGCATCAACCCGACGCTGACCCGAACCGAGTGGCTGAGCAGCCGGCAGCGCAGGGCGTTGCGGCGCCGTAGCGCCTTGGAGCTGGCCAGCGGGCCGGCCAGGTCGGCGTCGCCGCGAGCCGCCTCGAGCAGCTCGGTGTCGCCGCGGAAGCGAACGGCTTCAATCGCTTGGGCGTTCATGCACTGAGCCGATCCCGGATCGGCCCGACGGCCTGCGGCACAGCGACGACCCGGAAAGTCACCACCAGGGATTTCTGCAAGCGTAGCACGCGGCAGCCGTGCCGGCGAACGAGGCCGTGATACCTTGCCGGCCGCCGATGATCCGCACCCGTTTCGCCCCCAGCCCGACGGGGTATCTCCACATCGGCGGGGTGCGCACCGCGCTGTTCAACTGGCTGTTCACCCGCCAGCGCGGCGGCCGTTTCATCCTCAGGATCGACGACACCGACGCCCGCCGCAACGTCGAGGAGGCGCTGACGCCGATCCTCCACGGCTTCCGCTGGCTGGGGCTCGATTGGGACGAGGGCCCGGAGGCGGGCGGCGATGCCGGCCCCTACTACCAGTCCGAGCGCGGCGAGCTGTACGCGCGGGCCGTCGAGCGGCTGCTGGCCGGCGGCCACGCCTACCGCGACTACGCCACGCCGGAGGAGATCCAGGCCGAGCGCCAGGCGGCGGCCGCGGCCGGCGAGCGGTTCCTCTACAGCCGGCGGTGGAAGGCGGCGAGCGACCAGGAGCGCGAGCGTTTCGAGGCCGAGGGCCGCCAGGGCGTGGTGCGGCTCGAGATGCCGCGCACCGGCGAGTGCCGCTTCACCGACCTGGTGCGCGGCGAGGTGGCCTTCGACTGGGCGGGCGAGCAGGATCACGTCATCCAGCGCGCCGACGGCTCGGTGCTCTACCACCTGGCGAGCGCGGTGGACGATATCGAGATGGGGATCACCCACGTCATCCGCGCCGAGGAGCACCTGTCCAACACGCCGCGCCACCTGTTCATCACCGCCGGGCTGGAAGCCCAGGCGCCGGCCTACGCCCACCTGCCGTACGTCGCCGAGCCCGGCTCGAAGACCAAGCTCAGCAAGCGCAAGCTGGCCAGGTACCTCGCGGACCCCGAGTTCGCCCGGCTGACCGAGCACGGTCGGGCGATCGCCGAGGCGATCGGTCACGATACGGCGGACGACGCCTTCAACCCGGTGATCGTCGACTTCTACGAGACCGTCGGCTACCTGCCCGAGGCGCTGCTCAACTACCTGCTGCTGCTCGGCTGGTCGCTCGACGACAAGACCGAGCGGCTCGACCGCGAGGCGATGGTGCGACATTTCTCGCTCGAGCGGGTGCAGAGCTCGCCGGCCAGCTTCGACCCGGCCAAGCTGCAGGCGTTCCAGGAGCAGTACATGAGGGAGCTGCCGGCGGCGCGCAAGCTGGAGCTCTGCCTGCCGTATCTCGAGCGCGCCGGGCTGGTCGGCTCGCCACCCACCGACGGCGAGCGGGCGCTGGCCGCCGCCGTGCTCGCCGCCGCCGCCGACCGCGTCAAGGTCGCAGGTGACGTGCTCGACTACGCCGACTTCTTCACCCCGGACGACGAGCTGGCCTACGACCCCAAGGCGTTCGACAAACGGCTGGCCAGACCGCCCGAGG
>JBFGNS010000214.1:0-6023 GCA_041574955.1 Thermoanaerobaculia bacterium
GAAGAAGCCGCCGGTGGCGTAGGAGCCGCCGCGCGCCCGAATCAGGATGCGGTGGGCGCCGGGGCCGAGCCGCTCGGCGCCGTTGGTGCGCGGATGCGCGGGGTTCCTCCCGAAGTCGTGCCAGGCGAGCCGGTCGCGTAGCTCGAAGTAGCCCGAGAACGCGCCGTCGGTCCAGAACGCCAGGTTGTCGAGCGAGCTGAGCTCGAGCAAGAGCTCGCGCCCCTCGGGCACGGTGATCTCGGTGCGGAAGTAGGCCACCGTCCGGCTGCCCAGGTTCTCGGTCACCCGCGCGGTCAGCACGGCGCCGCGCGGATCGGCGCGCCATGGGCGCCACACGACCCGCCGGCCGTCGTCGTCGACGCCGGCGGCGGCCGCGCCGAAGCCGCCCGCCGCCTCGAGTGCCGGTGCCGTGCGGGTGAGTGGTCCCAGCACCTGCCAGTCGAGGATCGCGTCGGCGGTGTCGTAGACGATCCCCAGCGGCCGCCGCGGGCCGCGGTAGGACAGCCCCGTGATGGCGGTGACCCGCAGGTTGTCGAGCCAGACCGGGCCGCCCACCACCCGCGGCTTGAAGCCGGCGCGGCCGACCGCGCCCTCGTAGAGGTCGAAGGTCACCTTGGGCGTCTCGAGATCGCCGACATAGAGGTGACAGACCGTCCCCGCCACCTCGGCGGCGAACCGCTGCCACCGGCCGATCGCGATGGCGTCTTCGCCGGTGAGGTCGGTCCTGTACTCCTCGTACAGCATGCGCGCCGGATTCCAGTCGCGGCGCGGGTTGACCCGGATATAGCTGCCGTTGCCCTTGACGTAGATCGAGCCGAGGTCCACCCGCCGGCCGTCGTCGACGTAGTGGTAGATCAGGCCGAGGTAGTTGTGGTCGTCGGTGGGGAAGAGCATCTCGCCCTCGACGCGGTAGGCCGGCCAGGACTCGGAGCCGCGGATCAGAGCGTGCAGGCGCGCTCCGGCCGGCGCCAGCTCGAGCACCGAGCCGTGTGCCGGGTCGCCCGAGTCGACGATGCGGACGGCCTCGGGATCGCCTACCTCCCAGCCGGCCAGCCCGTCCTCGAAGCTGTCCGAAAACAGCTCGCCGGCGGCGCCCGGTGCCGGCAGCGAGAGCAGCAGCGCCAGCCCTACCGCGGCCCGCAGAGACCCACCGCGGCCGGCCGGCCCGAAGGGCGGCGGCGGCGGACCGGCAGCGGCCCATGCGCCAACTTCTATTCCTCTGTTTGACCGCATCAGATCCCTTCTGTACACTTCTAACACGAGTCTTCTCGAGAGGAGGTTCCGATGCACAAGGAACCACGAGCTGTCCCGTCGCTGATCGCCGTCACCGTTCTCCTGCTAGCCCTGCCGGCCGGTGCCCTGGCCGGCGGCATCGTCGGCCAGCTGCAGTCCGAGGGCGCGGCGCTCAACGGCGACCGGGTGCCTTCGGGCACGGCCGTTCCGGTGGGTTACCGGCTCGAGGCCCAGCACGGCCCGGCCGTGGTACACCTCAACGCCGGCCAGGTGGTCCACCTGGCCCAGGGGTCGCGGATCCGGTTCACCGAAAGCGGCCCAGGGGAGGTGGCGTTCGCGGTCGAGTCCGGTGCCGCCTACGTCATGGACGACGGCGGCGAGGTGGTGGGAGTGGGGCCGGGTGGCGAAGCCACGCTGTTCGCCCAGAACGAGCCGCCCATCGGCGAGGGACGTGAGGTCGAGCCCGAGGAAGGGGCCGAGCTGTGCCACCTGCGCGACCCGACGCCGGAGCGCGTCCAGCTGTGCACCGAGGACGACCCCGACGACCGCAGCTGCCGCTGGCAGCGGATCGACGTCGAGGCCTCGGAGCTCGCCGGGCACCTGGCGCACGGCGACGTCTATCGCGACAAGAGCCTCCGCACCGAGGAGATGAGCGACGAGATCGAGTGCCGTCGAAGCCTGTTTCTGCTGCTTCCAGTGGAGACCGCGGTGGTCGGCGTCGGCAACGCGGTGGTCCTGGGCGAGCTGCTCCAAGACGACGGTCCGCCGGCCAGCCCGGTCCGGCCGCGTTAGGCTCGTCGGCAACCCGCCGTCCGCGGCGCGCGTCATGGCGGGCACCGGTGCGCCCCGATCTCCGGCATGAACGCTCAGACACCCTCCCTGACGCACACCCCGGGGCTCACGGTGCGCGTGCCCGCTCACGTCATGCTCCAGGAGCTCGATGGCGAGACCGTGTTGCTCAACCTCGACAGCGAGCTGTACCTGGGCCTCAACGAGTCGGGCACCCGGATCTTCAAGAGCCTCGATGAAGCGGACACCATCGAAGCCGCCTACCGCGATCTGCTGGATCGGTACGACGTCGAGCCCGAGCGCCTGCGCCAGGAGCTGGACCGGATGCTCGCCGAACTGTTCGAGCACGGACTGCTGGAAGTCGCTGCCGACTAGCCGCCTCCGCCTCACCCGTCAGCCTCCTGCCGAGGACAACCGGCGAAGACCGCTGGCCGCCCGGGGCCGGCCGTGAGCCGCGCGCCGATCCGCTTCGATCCGCCGCCGGTCCGAATCGGACCCGAGGCGTGGTGGGCTCTGCTGCGCGCCTTCGGGCCCACCGAAGCTCCATTCGATCAAGCGCTAGAGCCCGGCAGGGTGGTGAGCGTGGCCCGCCAGCTCGAGGTCTCGGCCCGCATTGCCGCACGGCTCGGCCGCCAGCGGCTCGGCCGGGAGGTCTCGCCGCAGGCCGCCGAGCAGCTGGTCGAGGACCGGCGACACAACGCACTGACCACGCTCACCCGGCTGGCCGCCGCACGGGCGCTCGCCAAGCGCGCCGCGCCGCGCGGCGTGCAGCTCGTGCCGCTCAAGTTCCTCGCCCTCCATCACCGGGGCGTGCTCCTGCCCGGCAGCCGACACGCCTCGGACATCGACCTGCTGGCGGCCGAAGGTGATCTCGAGTCCCTCGCCGGGATGGCCGCGGAGCTCGGCTTCCGCGGCCGCGACCTGCCGGCGCTGGACCACCACCTGCCGACCCTCGACCATCCCTCGCTCGGCCTGCTCGAGATCCACCGCCTGCTGCCCGGAATCACGGCAGCCGGCCGCGCTCCGGCGACGCTCGATGACCTCGCTTCGGCGGGCCTGCTCGAGCGCACAGCGCAGCTGCCGGGCAACTGCCTGCTGCCGTCGCGCGAGCTGCTGGCCGCACACGCCGTGGCCCACGGCATGCACCAGCACGGCGCCAACCCGGCAGCCTATGCGCCGGCCAAGATGCTCGGCGACCTGATCGATCTCGGCGCCGCGGACGGCGAGCAGGGCGCACAGCTCGTCCGTCGGGCCGCTGCCCTGCTGGCCGGCGATGTGTCGGGTGTCGAAGCACAGGCGGCGTTCGAGCTGGCGGGCCTGCTCGGCCGCGGCGCCGCGGCCGAGGAGTGGAACAGCTCGCTGGCATCGATAGCACTGCTGCGCCACTGGCTCGCCGCACTGGTGGACCCCGGCTACCGCGAGCGGCTCGCTTGGCACGATCTGCGGCAGGGGCTGCGGCGCAAACGTCCGATCGGGCGCCTGGCGCTGGTGCGTAGCACGCTGTTCCCCAGCCGTGAGCAGCTGGCAAAGATCCACGGCCTGCCGGCCGCATCCGGCCGGCTGGGGTGGCTTCGGCTGGCCCGACCGTTCCAGCTCATCGGGCGCGCACTGCGGCTCGTCCGCCGTCGCCCGAAGCCGGTGCGCGGGCCAGAGAGGGAGCTGTAGGGAACCGGCCCGAGCGGGCTAGGCGGTCTTCTTTTCCCCGCCCCCGGGGCTGTCCATCTTGCCGGGCTCGTTCGTGCTGCCGCTGGGAGACCCGGCGGCCCGCGTCAACTCGGCCACCCTGCCGTAGATCCGCAGCTCCGGACTCTCGAGCTTTCTTCCGACGTCTTCGCGCGGGTCTCTATCGGCCATCGGTTGGTTCCCCCCGGGCATTGAGCGCTCGCCGCCGCCGGCAGCTAGCTGCTTGAAATCCGACTCTGCACCCTGCGGCTATCAGTCTACCACCGCGGGTGTCAGAGCCCAAAGGAGTCGGCCACGCCACCCCCTGAACGCACCTGCCGCGCAAGATCGCCCTCGATCAGATCGCACAGCTCGGCGAGCCCGTCGAGCTCGCCGCCGGGAACCACGACTCCCACCGGAACGCGCCGCACCAGCCTTCCGAGCAGATCGAACTCCGCGCCACGCTGCTGCCGGTCCAGCAGATAGTTGACGTAGGTGTTGGCCACCAGCGCCATCAGCAGCTGGCTGCGCCGCTCCTCGCGCAGGCGCGGCGGCGCCGACTCACGCGGCGCCAGCAGGTAGAGCGCGCCGAGCGGCACCGGTCTGGCGGAGAAGTCGTAGCTGCCGGCCGACAGGTCGAGAAACCTCTTGTCCCAGTGCGGATCGTTGGGCGCGATGCGCGGCAGGGCCTCGCGCGATCCAAACAACGCCTCGACCGACGGTGACCACAGGCGTAGCCAGGGATAGGCCGGATACACGGTGTAACCGTCGCCGTTGTCCTCGAGCGCTACGACGTCATCGCTGATCACACTCCGGCCGCGACGGGCGAAAGCCGCCGCGGTGGTCGACTTGCCGGCCCCGGCCGGACCCACGATCGCCACCGCGCGGCCGGCGATCTCCACCGCGCTCGCGTGCAGGCAAACGACACCTCGCAGGCGCAGCACGAAGCCGAGCACCGGCCCGACAATGTACGGGCCTACGTCGTCGATCGACAGCGCGCGCGGCCAGCGACCGGCCACGCGGTCGCCGGCCCGACCGACCAGAAACTCCGCGCCGTCGTCGTAGCAGAACCGGTAGGCGGCACCGCTCCGCGCTCGCCAGACCCTGAGTTGCGGGTTCCCCTCGCGGTTGAGGTAGGGGCTCTCGTGGATCAGCTCCTCGTCGCGCTGCCGTTCCGGCCACGGCTCGACCCGCGTTTCGATCCGCACGTCGACCCGTCGGGCCGCCGAGGTCTGACGCAGCCCGGGGATGCCGCGATCCGCTTGAACCGCCAGACCGAAGACCGAGTAGCGACGACTCGCCTCCGTCTGGGCCGCGCTGCTGCTGGGGCTCGCCACTCGAATGGATGCACGGATCGCCGGCGTGTGCCGGCCGATCCTCGGGCTCTGGAGCCTACCGCAGCCGAGCTAGGTCTTCTTTCTCCCCTGCAGCGTGCCGCTATCGTTGCCTACGGGCTCGTTGGTGGACCCCAGGCTGCTGACCGAAGTCCCCGTCGCGCCGCTCACCGTACCAAAGACCCTCAGCGCGGGGATGGTGAAGACCTTCTTGGTTCTTTCTTCATGCTTCATGATGTCCGCCGATCACCCAGTGAGCCCAATGAACTTATATGCTCAAACTTCTATATCTTTCCGATCCTCGTGCCAGAGCCAGATCGCGAGACCGAGGGAGCGGGTCAGCCGGTCGAAGCTGAAGACGCCGCTGTCGGCATGCTGGCGGGCCGCCTCGAGCAGCGTATCGACGGCGACAAAGTTCCTTATTGCAGGGACTTGGTCGAGCATCTCTCGCCACCATCCGGAGTTCTTGCCTCTCAGCACGGCGTCGAACGGGCTTATCTCGAACACCGCCTTGGGGCGTGTCCGAACCGATTCCGGTACACGGCCCGCGAGCACCCTCCGGAGCAGCAATTTGTTGATATGCCACGGTAGCGGAGGGACTCGAAGTAGATAGTTTACCACACGGAGATCGAAGAACGGATGGTTGTGCTCCAACGGCTGGCGGGTAGCGGCCTGATCGAAAGCCTCGAACAGCAGCGACCAGTGCGGCGCGGCCGTCTCGCGGTGAGCTGAGTAGCCCACGTCGACGGCGCTCATCACCTGCCGCCAGCGGGAGCGCAGCTCCAGACGCTCTTCCAGCTCCGGCTGGATCCACGGCGGGAAGCCGGCGATCAGCCAGCGACGCCGTCGCCGGCGGCGCCACAGCGTGCGGAGCACCAGCGGCGGCCGGCGCCCCATCGCCACCGTTTGCGCCAGGTCGCGCGCCAACCAGCCGAGCTCCAGCCGCCGCAACCGATCCAGGTAGTAGCGGCTGGAGCCCAGCGTCAACGGATCGCCGCCGAACCC
>JBFGNS010000215.1:0-5940 GCA_041574955.1 Thermoanaerobaculia bacterium
CGTGTCGCTGGCGGAGCGCGCCGAAGGGGCCAACCGCTCGGGCGGCGACATCTTCGTGTCGATCCACGTCAACTGGTTCGAGAACCGGCGCGCGCGGGGCGTCGAGACCTACTACCTGGGGCCGACCGACGACCCCTACCTGAGCGATCTGGCGGCCGAGGAGAACCGGGACGGCGGCGTGCCGCTGGCCGAGTTCCGCGACATGCTCGAGCGGGTCTACGCCGACATCCGACAGGACGAGTCGCGGCAGCTGGCGGTGGCCATCCAGCAGTCGCTCTACCGCTCGCTGCGCTCGGTCAACCCGGCGATCCAGAACCGCGGCGTCAAGACCGCGCCGTTCGGCGTGCTGGTGCGCACCGAGATGCCGGCGATCCTGGCCGAGGTATCCTGCCTGTCCAACGAGGCCGAGGCGCGCCGCCTGGTGCAGCCGGCCTACCGCGAGTACATCGCAGAGGCGCTGTTCGAAGGCGTCCTCACCTACGCCCGCGGTTTGAACGCCGGCGAGTCCAAGAGGAGCTGACATGAGCGAAAAGAAGGAAGAGGGCGGCGTCGACCGTGACCTCGAGGTGGGGGTGGATCTCGGTACGTCGCGCAGCTCCATCTCCGCCTCGACCGGCGAGCGGCACATGATCCAGAGCTACGTCGGCTGGCCGGCCGACATGGTGGCCCGCAAGGTGCTGCAGCGCGACGTGCTGATCGGCGAGGAGGCGCTCGAGAACCGCATCATGCTCGACCTGCACCGCCCGCTCGAGCGCGGGCTGATCAAGGAGGGCTCGGAGAAGGACGCCCAGGCGGTGCGCGAGCTGCTCAACCACCTGCTCAAGCTGGTGCGCAAGAAGGGCCACCAGCGGGTGCGGGCGGTGGTCGGCGTGCCGGCCGAGGCGCTCAGGGTCAACCGCCAGCAGCTGCGCAGCGCGATGGAGGGGCTGGTCGACCAGCTGATGATCGTCTCCGAGCCGTTCGCCGTGGCCTACGGCCTCGAGGCGCTGCTCCACGCGCTGGTGATCGACATCGGCGCCGGCACCACGGACTTCTGCGTCATGAACGGCCGCTACCCGACCGAGGAGGACCAGCGCACCCTGACCACCGCCGGCGACTCGGTCGACGACCAGCTCAACCAGCTGGTGGCGGCGCGCTATCCCGAGGCCAACTTCTCGATGCACATGGTGCGCGAGTGGAAGGAGGCGCACAGCTTCGTCGGCGAGCCCAACGAGAAGGTGGTCGTCGAGGCGCCGGTCAAGGGGGTGCCCACCAAGCTCGACATCACCCAGGAGCTGCGCCAGGCGTGCGAGAGCCTGCTGCCGCCGGTGGCCGAGACGATGCTCGACCTGATCTCGCGGGTGCAGCCCGAGTACCAGGCCAAGGTGCGCGCCAACGTCATCCTGTCCGGCGGCAGCGGCCTGATCCGCGGCCTGGGCGCCGCGCTCCAGGAGTCGCTCAAGGAGATCGGCGGCGGCCAGGTGCGGGTGGTCAAGGATCCGATCTACGTCGGCTCCGACGGCGGGCTGGCGCTGGCCACCGACGCGCCGGACTCCGACTGGGACCGCCTGTCGGCCTAGCCTGTCGGCCGCCGATCGGTGGCCTCCGCGGTGCCCCGCCGCGCGCCGGCGGCGTCGGGGATGCCGATGCGCCGCAGCAGGTCCGCGAACCGCGGGTCGGCGCGGATCGGATCGAACCGAGGGTGGATGGTCAGGTGCAGCAGCTGGGGCGTCCGCTGCTGGAACGCCTCGTCCAGCCAAAGGAAGGCGGCGTCGGCCTGCTCCGCAGCGGCGTAGTAGGCGGCGACCCAGAACGGGTTGACCGGACTGGATTCGGCGGCCGCGGCCAGCCCCTCGGCGCGGGCCAGCATGCCACCTCGGGGACCGCCCTCGGCGTAGCCGCGAGCCAGCTCCTGGAGGGCGGCATCGTTGGCGCCGGAGGCTTCGCGCCACTCGGTCAGCGCCTCCTCGTGTCGTCCCAGCTGCCAGAGGGCCAGACCGACTGAGTCTCGGATCTCGGGGGTCTCGACGCCGAGCCGCACGGCCTCTCGGCCCTCCTGGATTGCTTCCTGGTACCGACCACAGTAGGTCAGATGACCCACAAGGAAGGCGTTCGCCCAACCGCCCATCGGGTCGTACCGCCGGCCGAGCCGCACCTGGTCCACCGACCCGTTGCAGTCACCCACGACCGCCAGGTAGTCGGCATAGGCATGTAGGGCCATTGCGTCGGTGGGGTCGAGCTCGATCGCCAGCTCGAGCTCGCGCCGCGCCGTCGGCCAGTCCCAGTCGAAGAACAGGGCGATGTAGCCGAGGGTTGAATGGGCCGGCGCCTGGCTCTCGTCGAGCTCGATAGCCCGGCGGGCCGCTGCTCGGGCCTTGGGGATCATCTCGGCGGCGGGTGCCAGGTTGAAGAAACCATGGACCAGATAGCTTCCCGCGAGTCCCGCCCAGCCGGCGGCGAAGTCGGCATCGCGCTCGACCGCCTGCCGGTGGAATCCGAGAGCCTCCCGGAAGCCGTCCACGCCGCCCTGGTTGAAGTAGTGCTGGCCCCTCCAGTAGAGCTCTTGCGCCTGCGGATCCACGGTTTGCGTCGTGGTGAGACGCAGGCGCTGGCCCGGTGTCACGGTGACCTCGATCTCCCGCGCGATCGCCTGCGCCACTTCGCTGAGCAGGGCGAGGACGTCTTCGAGCTCCCGGTCGTAGCTGTCAGCCCAGAGGTGCTCGTCGGCCTGGCCGTCGATGAGCTGGGCGGTGATCCGCACCTGGCCGTCGGCGCGCAGCACCGAGCCTTCGATCAGGGCGTCCACCGCCAGCTCGCGAGCGATCTCCGGCAGCGACTTCGTCGAGTCGCGGTAGCGCATCGCCGAGGTCCGCGAGATCACCCGCAGGTTGCCGATCTTCGACAGATCGGTGATCAGCGCCTCGTGCATCCCGTCGACGAAGTAGTCCTGGTCCGGGTCTCCCATCAGGTTGTCGAACGGCAGCACCGCCAGGGAACGGATGGTGCCCCCGGCGCCGGCCACCGGGGAGTTGGAGCCCCGCCCGCCAACCTCGAAGGCGATCCAGGCGACCGCCAGCGCTGCCGCCAACGCCGCGGCGGCGATTCCCCAGCGCCTTCTCCCGGCAGCGCCCGTGGCTGCCGCGCGTGGCGCGTGCGCTGCGAGCACGCTCCGGGTCTCGAGCTCCCTCGCGAGGTCGACCAGCTCGCTGCAGACCTCCCGGGCGGAGGGGTAGCGACGCGCGGGGTCCTTTTCGAGACAGCGTCGGATGATCCGCGCGAGGTGATGGGGCAGCTCGTCGCGCACCTCATCGACCGGCGGCGGAGAGTCGCGCAGGATGGCCGACAGAACCTCGGGCGTGCTCTCGGCTTCGAACGGCCGCTTGCCGACCGCCAGCTCGTAGAGCACGACTCCCAGGGCGAAGACGTCCGAGCGCTGATCCGCCGCCTCTCCCCGCACCTGCTCCGGCGCCATGTAGCCGACCGTGCCGACGACGACGCCCGCATCCGATTCCAGGGTGGCCGTTCGCGCCCCGGCGAGGCTCCAACGCTCGTCGGTCGGCGCCACGAGCTTTGCGAGTCCGAAGTCCAGCACCTTGAGCCGGCCGTCGCGGTTCAGCATGACGTTGCCCGGCTTGAGGTCGCGATGGACGATGCCGCGCCCATGCGCTGCCGCGACAGCATCGGTCAGGGGGACGGCGGTGGCAAAGAACCGCTCGAGGTCCAGTCCCCCTTTCGGAATCCACTCCGACAGGGTCTTCCCGTCGACGTACTCCATGGTCAAGAAGCGGACCCCGGCCGCCGCCTCGATGCTGAACAGCGTCACGATGTTCGGGTGATCGAGAGCTGCGATCGCCCGGGCCTCGCGCTCGAAGCGCTCCAGGCACTCGGGGTCGGCGACCTCGAGCAGCAGGACCTTCAGCGCCACCGTGCGATCGAGCCGCGCGTCGTAGGCGGCGAAAACCTCACCCATGCCGCCTCGGCCCAGGTGCGCGTCGATGCGGTAGCTGCCGAGGACCTGTCCTACCGTTACTCCCACGACCCCTCCCCGAGACCGTGCGGCTGCAGCCCCGTCAATCCGCAAGCAGGCCATCAGAATAGCCCCTGGCGTTCTCCCACGCAAGGAGCAGCGACCTGCCGGAGCGGGCTCGTGAAGCCGCGAGCGCGGCCGATCCTCTGCTAGATTTCCGGCGTCCGCATGAAGCGAACTGAAGCCGAGCGATGGATCGGAAAGTTGCGCGACCAGCTGCGCAGACACGAGCACCTGTACTACGTGCTCGACCGGCCGGAGATCTCGGACGAGGCTTACGACGAGCTGTTCCGGGAGCTCCAGGCGCTCGAGGAGGCGCACCCGGAGCTGGTGGCTCCGGACTCGCCGACCCAGCGCGTCGGCGGCACGCCGCTCGACTCGCTGGCCACGGTCGAGCACGCCGCGCCGATGCTCAGCCTCGACTCGGGCGCCGAGCTGGCGGACGTCGAGCGGTTCGACGAGCGGCTGAGGAAGCTCCTGGGCGACGATCTGGTGTACACCTTGGAGCCCAAGCTCGACGGCGCCTCGGTCGAGCTGGTCTACGAGGACGGCCTGCTGACCCGCGCCGCCACCCGCGGCGACGGCCGGCGCGGCGAGGAGATCACCGCCAACGTGCGCACCATCCCGGCGGTGCCGCTGCGGTTGGACGGCGAGCCGCCGCCGTTCGTGGCGCTGCGTGGCGAGGTCATCATGCAGCTCGACCAGTTCGAGCGGCTCAACGAGCGGCTGATGGAGCAGGGGCGCGAGCCGTTCGCCAACCCGCGCAACGCGGCGGCCGGCGCGCTGCGCCAGCTCGACCCGCGGCTCACCGCCGAGCGGCCGCTCGACATCTACGTCTACGACGTGCTGGCGACCGACGGCGCGCCGCCGGCGTGGAGCACGCAGTGGGAGGTGTTCGAGGCGCTGCGTGGCTGGGGGCTCAAGGTCAACCCGCTGTCGCGGCGGGGGCACGGGGTGGGCGAGGTCGAGGCCTACCACCGCGAGCTGCTCGAGCGCCGCGACGACCTGGGCTACGAGATGGACGGCGTGGTCATCAAGCTCGACGAGCTGGCGGCACGCGACGAGCTGGGCGCGACCTCGCACCACCCGCGCTGGGCGTTCGCCTTCAAGTTCCCGCCGCGAAAGGAGGAGACCCGGATCCTCAAGATCGTCGGCAGCGTCGGGCGCACCGGGGTGGTGACGCCGGTGGCGCTGATGCGGCCGGTCGAGCTGGGCGGGGTCACCGTCAGCCGCGCCACCCTGCACAACCGCGAGGAGGTGGCGAGGAAGGACGTGCGCCCCGGCGACAAGGTGCGGGTGCAGAGGGCCGGCGACGTCATCCCGCAGGTGGTCGAGCGGATCCCCGAGAAGGGGCGCCGCCGCAAGCCCAAGTTCAAGATGCCGAAGCGCTGCCCGTCGTGCCGCACGCCGCTGGTCGAGCGCGGCCCGTTCACCGTCTGCCCCAACAGCTTCGACTGCCCGGCGCAGCTCGTCGCTCGGCTCACCCACCTCGGCTCGCGCAACGCCCTCGACATCGCGGGCCTGGGCTTCGAGACCGCCCGGCTGCTGGTGGAGAAGGGGCTGGTGCGCCACCTGCCCGACCTGTTCGACCTCGAGGCCGAGCAGCTCGTCGAGCTCGAGGGCTTCGCCGAGAAGTCGGCCGGCGCGCTGGTCGAGGCGATCGCGAGCGCCAGCCGCTGCGAGCTCGACCGGCTGCTCTTCGGTCTCGGCATTCCCGAGGTGGGGGTGACGGTGGCGCGGGCGCTGGCGCGGCACTTCGGCTCGTTCGCCGCGGTGCGCGCGGCCGACGAGGAGGCGCTCCAGGAGGTCGCCGGCGTCGGCCCGCGGATGGCGGCCGAGATCACCGGCTTCTTCAGCGAGCCGGCCAACGCCGCGATCCTCGACGAGCTGCTCGACGGCCGGGTCGAGCCGAGCGAGAGCGAGCCGGCGGCGGC
>JBFGNS010000216.1:0-5833 GCA_041574955.1 Thermoanaerobaculia bacterium
AGGACGGGCGGGCCCTGATTCTGATCGTGCTGCTGGCGAGCCTGCTGCTCAACGCGGTCCCGTTGGGCTGGGGGCTGCCGGTGCAGCACCGTTCCTGGGCGTTCGACGAGCTCACCCCCGAGGAGGTGATGGCTCGGGGCACCGGACAGCGGTCGGCGAGCGGCTGGGCCGAGCGCTACCCGCCGTTTCACGTCTATCTGCTGTTCCTGCTGTACAGCGCGGTCCGCTCGCTGGGCTCGTCGCTCGGCCCGGCAGAGCTGCACACCGCCTACACGGTCGCCGGCCGCTGGTTGAGCGTGCTGATGGCGACCGGCACGGTCTACCTCGTGTACCGCGCGGCACGTCTGCTGGCAGGCCGTGCGGCCGCCTGTTTCGCGGCGCTTCTGCTGGCATCGACGGCACCGTTCGTCTACTACGCGAAGGTCATCAACCTCGACGGACCGTACCTGTTCTGGGTCTCCGCCTCCGTCTTCTTCCTGCTGCGGGTCCTCACCAAACAACGGCTGGGCGACTACGTCGCCCTGGCCGTGACGACGACCCTGGCGGTGGTGACCAAGGACCAGGCGTACGCCCTGTACGTGCTGGCGCCGCTGCCGATCGTGGCGGCCCTGGCGCGCTGGCGCCTGGCGCGGGGACAGCCGGCCGGGCGCTGGCGGGCGATGCTCGACCGCCGCATCGTCATCAGCTTCGCGATCTGCCTGGTGGTGGCGGCCGCGGTCTACAACGTCGTGTTCGATCCCCACGGCCTGGTGCGACACCTGCAGACGGCCCGCGAGCTCGGTCCACAGTTCACCCTGTACGAGAACACTCCGGCGGGCCACCTGCAGATGGCCTGGCAGAGCGTCCGGCACCTGGGGTTTGCGCTCGGCTGGCCATCGTTCGCGCTGTGCGTCGCAGGAGTCGTGCTGGCGCTCGTGCGCGGGCGGCGGGACCCGCGCGACCTGGCGCTGCTGCTGATGTGTCTGTCGTACTACGTCTTCTTCATCTCGATCGCTCGCTACAACTACGTGCGGTTCTTCCTGCCGGTCTGCGTCGTTCTGGCGCTGTTCGGAGGCCGGGCGCTGGCGGCCCTCGTCGCCTGGCCGCGGCCGCCGCGGTGGCTGCGGGCGCTGGCGGCAGCCGGTGTGCTCGCCTACGGCCTGGCCTATGCCGCCTCGGTCGATCTGCGCATGCACCACGACAGCCGGTACGCCGTCGAGAGGTGGTACGACAACCTGCCGCCGGGATGGCACGCCTCGGTGCTGTTCCAGGAGAGCCCCAACCTGCCACGCGTCGAATCCGTGGTCGACCTGCCGGTCTTCGCCCGCCGGCCGCACGCCTTCCTGCGAGGCATGGACGCGAACTACCTGCTGGTCAACGAGGTGGACGTCGCCGGCGGACGCTGGAACGAGATCCTCGTGGCGCTGCACGACGGCCGCTTCAACTACCGCCGCCGCTGGCGGTTCGAGGTGCAACCACCCTTCGACCTGCTCGATACGCGGGGGATGGTGACCAACCTGGACAAGGTGAATCCGCCGTTCGTGGTGTTCGAGCGGGTGAGCGACTGGCTCGAGCCGCCGGACGAGATCCAGTCGCGGGTCGACGCTCTGCTCGCGCGGCGGGCGGCGGACGAGATCGAGCGGCTCGCCGAGCGCATGGCACAGGGCGGCCTGCCGGAGCTCGAGCCGCTGCTCGGCGACCGGATCCGGGCCCTCGGTCTGACCAGCGACCGCTGGGTGGTCGCCGGCCGGCCGGCGCTGCTGCTGCTGCACAACCCCACGCCGGTCGCCTGGCAGCCCCGCTTCCAGCTGCGTGGCGTGGCGGCGGCGGCGGCCACGCCGGTGACGCTCGACGACGGTCGCCGGCCGCTCGGCCTGACGGTCGGGCAGGGCGCCCTCGCGGTCGACCTGCCGCCGCTCGATCCCGGCCGATCCCGTCTCTTCCGCCTGAGCGGCTCGGCGGTGGCGCCGCCGCTGGACGGCGGCCGCCGTCTGGTGGCTCGACTCGACCTTGGCAACCGGACGGTGCTGGCCGACGGCGCCGCCACCTTCTACGGGCTCACGCGGACCGGCTGGACCAGGCCCGCCCGCGAGCCCGTTCCGCTGGTGGTGGCGAACCGGTCCGGACAACGGGCTCGGGCCGTGCTCCGAGTCGACAGCCGGGCGACCGTCGACAAGCCGGCGACGCTCCGGATCGACGGCCTGCGCGGGCGAACCGCTCACTCACTCGGGCCGGCGGGTCCGCACGACGTCGACCTCGGTCTGATCGACGCCTACGGCTCGGTGGTCGTGCACCTGTCGACCGACGGCGACCGCGCGAGCCGTCGCCTGCGGCCGCTCGACCTCCGGCTCGAGCCGGTGCCGGAGCGCTGACCGGGGCGCGGGGCGCACCGCCCGGCGTCCAGGCCACCAGGCCGCCGCCTGCCCGCTCCAGCGCCAGCCGCGCTCGAGCCCGACAGCCGAAGGCCAGGGTCGGGGAGCGTGCCGCGGGCGGCCGCCGCGGTGGGCGACCGCCCGTGCCCCGCTTCACCGGCGCCCGTCGCTAGAACTGGCCCGCCGGCACCCTGCCGTACTCGACCAGGGCCAGCACGTCGTCGATCACCAGGCCGACGCCCGGGCAGTAGAACTTCAGGCTCTCGGCCCCGGCGTCCAGCTCGCTGGTCTCGAGAACGGCCACGCAACCTTCGAAGTCGCTGATCTCGAGATCCATCCCGACATGCTCGGCGCGGTCCTCCGCCACCCCCGGCGCGATCTCCTGGTAGTACTTCGCCTCGAGCAGGTAGGTCGCCGGCATGATGAGGCCGGGCTGGGCGTCGTCGACGCCGGCACGCCAGGCGCCGTCGTGCGAGACGATCTCGCCGTCCTCGTAGATGTCCACGTCCTCGCCGAAGTAGAAGATGTCGCCGGTCTGCATGCAGCGCGCGAACCAGTTGCGCGACACCTCGATGAGCTCGTCGTCCTCCCACTCCCGCTCCTCCACCACCCGCGCCCTGAGGGTGATCCTGATGCCGCCGGGGGTCTCGAAGCTGATGCGCTCGGTGTGGGACGTGACGGTGATCTCGACCCGCTTCTCGAGGATCTCGCCGTCGTCCGCCTCCTCGCCCTCGAGCACCAGCTGGTAGCCGGGGCGCAGGGGGATGAAGTAGGGGTTCTGCCGTCCGTGGCTCGCCCACCGGCAGTCTTCGAACCGGAAGCTGCTGGTGAAGTCGGCGCTGGCGACTCCGCCGGCCAGACCGGGCCAGGCCATCAGCGCGAGCGTTCCGACGACCAGCATCGCCACCACGGTCCGCCCACGGGTCTCGAGGGTTCTCCATCCAGTCATGTCGCGTCTCCTCTCAGTTGATACCGCGTCTCGAGGTCGGCCAGGCCGGCGCTCGCTGCCTGCCCTGCCCTTGGTTGGATACGGTACGGCGGCAGATCCTTCTCGCGCCGGACGAGACGGGTCGCGTACGTCCGGCGCGCCGGGGGGCGGCACCCGCCCGCGCGAGCGCGTTACCGCGCCCGGGCCGACGAACGACCGGCTCGCCCGCTCCGGCCCGGCGCCGCTACCGCCGGTGTGCCGGTGATTGCGCGGCTACGATCCGCCGCCGGCCGGCAGCGGGTTGGCGCTCAGGCAGGTGATCCCGCCGTCGGCGAAGACGGTGGCGAGGGTGCTGCGCGGGTTGTGCGCCGAGCGCTCGATCGACAGCGCCAGCCCGCTCACGGTGAGGTCCTGGATCCAGTCGTTGCGGCAGGTCAGCACCAGGGTGCGCGTGCCGGTGCCGAAGCCGACCCAGCGGACCTCCTCACGCGGCGGGCCGTTGACGCCGAAGCCGGCCACCAGGTTGCAGCCCAGCGGCTGGCTACAGCGGTAGGCGGCGCGCACCCTGATGCGGCTGCCGGCGGGCACCGCCGAGCCGAACGCCGGCTCGACGCCGAGAAACGTGATCGTGCTCGGCTGGCGGACCGGCGGAGTCTCGACGCGGGCCTCGACCGTCATCGAGGTGAAGACCGGATGACCGTGACCGAGCGTGCGCGGCGCCAGCCGCGGCGGGTTGACGAACCGGAACTCGTAGAGCAGCGTGTCGCCGACCGCCAGCGGCGGTGCGTCCCGGCAGCCGAGGTCGGCCCGGTTGTGCCGCGTGCGCCGTTCCTGGAAGGCGACCCTGGCCACCTCCCGCCCCGCTCGCCAGACCCCGACCTCGAGCTTGACCACCCCCTGGTTCGGGCGGGCGTAGACGTCGTTCTGGTAGCGCGCGCACAGCCGCGCGCCCGAGCGGTACGGCTCGCTGACCACCACCGCCAGCGGATGCGACAGCGGATGGTCGCGGTCGGCGCCCACCTGGTAGCTGGTGGCGGTGAGCGTGTCGCGCCGCTCGGCGGCGGCCGGGCCGGTCGCCTCGGCCGGCAGAGCGGCGCCGGCCACAACCAGCGCGAGCAGCAGCTGCGGGGTGCGCATCATCGCCTCACTCGGGGCGCGGCTCGTGCTGCACCCAGCCGGTGACCCTCAGGTGCGGCAGGATCTCGATCCGCTGGCCGCGCCGCCACAGTCGGAGAGGCTGCTTGTCGAAGAACCGGAAGCGGAACTCGACCAGGTCGCCCGCCACGAGCGGCGGCACCGGCTGGCAGCGCTCGCCGACCAGCGGCGGGTCGTCGTCCCGCCAAGCGAACGGCAGCCGCGCGACCTCGACGCCCTGTTGAGCGCGGCCGGCGCGTCGGACGACGACGGTCACCTGGTTGCGGCCCGCCGCCGGCTGCGCGGAGGAGCCGACCGCGACGCACGCCTCGCCCGCCGGCACCGCGGCCGGCACCACCAGGGTCAGAGCGCGCGACGCCGGATGGGCCAGCGACTCGGCGTCGACCTCGAGCTGCGAGGTCGCCGCGTAGCGCTGGACGTGCCAGCCTTCGGCCGCCCCCGCCGGAGCGGGGCCGAGCGCCAGGATCGATAGTGCGCTGGGCAGCGCGGCGAGAGCCCGTAGGCGCGCCATGGCCACCTCCCGGCGGCGCATCGTACGACAACTCGAGCCGCGGCGCCAGCACTTTCCTGACCGCCTCGGTGCACGCCCTCGAGCCGCCCCACGGCGCCCCCCGAGGGCCTCCGGGCCGGTCGGCTGAACGCCTTCACCGGCCCTCCGTGGAGCAGCCCGAAAGGCCCGCGCGAGCCGCCGGCTGCCTCCGGGCCGCTGGTATACTGGCTTCGGCCGCGGGCTGCCCCCGCGGCCGCCTCACCCGATGTCCACCCCCCTCGAGCCTTCCCGGTTTCCGCCCCCACTGCGCGACATCGCCGCCAAGGTGCGGGACGGCGAGCGGCTGGACGAGGCCGACGCGCTGGCCTGCTTCGAGACCCCCCACGTCCTGCACCTCGGGCGGCTGGCCGGCGAGGTCCGGCGGCGGCTGCACGGCGACGTGGCGTACTTCAACGTCAACCGCCACATCAACCCGACCAACATCTGCGTCTACACCTACAACTGCAAGTTCTGCAGCTTCGCGGCGCTGCCGGGCGAAGAGCACGCCTGGCAGATGAGCCACGAGGAGGTGTACGAGCACGCCGCCAGCCAGGGCGGCAACCGGGTGACCGAGTTCCACATCGTCGGCGGGCTGCACCCGGAGCTGTCGCTCGACTGGTACCTCGAGATGATGCGCGGCTTGAAGCAGCGCTTCCCCGACGCCCACCTGAAGGCGTTCACCGCCATCGAGATCGGCTGGTTCGCGCAGCACGAGAAGCTGTCGATCGAGGAGGTGCTCGTCAGGCTGAGGGACGCGGGGCTGGGGTCGCTGCCCGGCGGCGGCGCCGAGATCTTCCACTCCGAGGTGCGCGAGGTGATCTGCGACGGCAAGCTCGACGCCGACGAGTGGATCGAGGTCCACCGCACCGC
>JBFGNS010000217.1:0-5795 GCA_041574955.1 Thermoanaerobaculia bacterium
GACGCCGAGCTCACCGCCCGGACGCGCGACTTCGTCGGCCCGTTCGGCGAGATGCCGGCGTTCACCGACGAGGTGGTCTTCCGCACCACCCGCAACGTCGAGATCCCGATCACCGACCTCAGGCTCGACTACGGCTACGCCTTCGGCCCACGCTTCACCGTCGGCCTCGGCGCCACCGCCTCGGTGTGGCACGGCGTGCCGGTGCCGCCGGGGGTCATCCCGACCCTCGGCCCCGGCGGCCAGGACGAGAATAGCCTCGAGCTCGTCGGTATCGTCGCCAGCCTGCGGCTGAACTTCTGACGGCACCCACCGCGGACCGCGACTACTCGGGCCGGCCGGCGGCGGCGGGCGCCACCCGCCGCTCGATCTCTTCGAGCAGGCCGGCGAGCGAGTAGCTGCCCTTGTTCATCACCGCCTCGACCGAGCTGCGCAGCCGGCTGCGCTCGGCGGGGCCGAGGTCGAGGGCGGTGGTGACGATCACCGGCACCGCCGCCGCCGCGCTCAGCTCGCGCTTCGCCTCGAGGAACGCGAAGCCGTCGACCTCGGGCAGCAGCAGGTCGAGGATCACCAGGTCGGGGGGGCGGGCGGCGAGCTTGTCGAGCCCTTCGCGGCCATCGGTCGCCGCCTCCACCCGCCAGCCGCGGCGCCGCAGCGTGCGCACCAGCAGCTCGCGGCTCTCGGGTTCGTCCTCGACCACCAGGATGCGGCCGGCGGTGGCGCCGCAGGCGCGCTGCACCAGCTCGACCAGGCGGGCGCGGTCGACCGGCTTGATCAGGAAGTCCTGCGCACCGAGGGCGAAGCCCAGCTCGCTGTCGTCGAGCAGACTGACCACCACCACCGGCACCCGCGCCAGCTCGGGGTCGCGCTTGAGCTCGGACAGCGCCGCCCAGCCGTCCTTGCCGGGCATCAGCAGATCGAGGGTGATGAGCCGCGGGCCGAGCCGGCGGGCGAGCGCCAGCCCCTCGTCGGCGCCGCCGGCGGTGGCCACCGCGTAGCCGGCGGCGGTGAGCGTCCGCACCAGCAGCTCGCGGGCCTCGGCGTCGTCGTCGATCACCAGCACGTCGACCGGCTCCCCGGCGCCGCCGGCGACCCCGACCTCCGCCGCCGCGACGGCCGCCAGATCGGGCAGCTCGAGGGTGAAGGTCGCGCCCCGGCCGGGCTCGCTCTCGACCGAGATCCCGCCGCCCAGCAGCTCGGCGAACCGCCGGCTGATGGTCAGCCCCAGGCCGGTGCCGCCGTAGCGCCGGGTGGTCGAGCCGTCGGCCTGCGAGAACGGCTCGAAGATGCGGCCGAGCTGGTCGGGCTCGAGACCGATGCCGGTGTCGGCCACCCGCAAACGCAGCCACTCGGCGCCGTCACGGACGAACCGCTCGGCGGACAGCGAGACGGTGCCGTCGCGCGTGAACTTGCAGGCGTTCGACAGCAGGTTGAGCAGGATCTGGCGCAGCTTGGTGAGATCGCTCTCGAGCTCGCCGCCGGCGCCGTCCGACAGCTCGAGCCGGTTGCCGTTGGCTTCGGCCAGCGGGCGGACGGTCTCCGCCACACCGGAGAGCAGCTCGCCGAGCGCGAACCGCTCGCGCGTCACCTCGCTCTTGCCGGCCTCGACCTTGGCCAGATCGAGCACCTGGTTGATCAGCTCGAGCAGGTGGCGGCCCGCCTGCCGGATCCTGGCCAGGTCCGCGGCCTGCCGCTCGTCGCCCTGCTCGATGGCGTCCTCCTCGAGCAGCTCGCTGTAGCCGATGATCGCGTTGAGCGGCGTGCGCAGCTCGTGGCTCATGTTGGCCAGGAACCGGCTCTTGGCCTGGTTGGCGGCCTCCGCCCGGTCGCGCGCCGTGCGCAGCTCGTCCTCCAGCCGCTTGCGGCCGGTGACGTCGCGCGCCGCCGCGTACAGCAGACCGGTCTCCGGGTCGGGCCGGCAGGTCCAGGCCAGCCAGCGGTAGCCGCCGGAGGTGGTGCGGTAGCGGTTCTCGAAGTGGATGGTGGCCTGCCCCTCTGCCAGCTTGGCGACCTCGGCGACCGTCGAGGCGACGTCGTCCGGGTGGACGAAGTCGAGAAACGGCTTGCTCAGCAGCTCCTCGCGACTCCACCCCAGCACCTCACTCCACGCCGGGTTGAGGTGGACGAACAGGCCGTCCGTGTTGGCCACGCACAGCAGGTCGAGCGACATCTCGAAGAACTGCTCGAGCTGCCGGCGGTCGGTCTCCGCCGGCCGCTCGTCCCGCTCGTCCGGCGCGTCGCTCACGGCACCAGCTCGGCCGACAGGGCGCGCGCCTCGCTCAGCAGCTCGGCGGCCGCCGTCAGCACCGGCGGGCGCTCGGACGGCTGGCCCGTCGCCGGCTCATCGTCGCCGGGCGCCTCGTCGGGGTCGCCCAGCCCGGCGTCACGCAGCCGGCGCAGCCGGGCGAGGATGGAGTCGCGGATCTCGGGCGCGTTGTCGATGCCGCGGAAGTGGCCGACGTGCAGATCGTCGCCGGCGCTCTCACCGCCGGCCTCCTTCTGCCTGCCGCCGCCGCCGGCGGTCTGCACCCTCAGGTCGGCGATGCCGAAGAAGCGCTGCAGCGGTCCCTGGCGGATCTCGACGTTCTGGATGTTGGAGAAGGTCATGGTGCGCTCGCGCACCTTCCACAGGCCCTCGCGGATGCGCAGGCTGCGGTCGGTGGTCAGGTACCAGCGGTAGCGGTAGTCGAGCGCCACCAGCAGAAAAGACAGCGGCAGCTGGGCCACGAAGCCGGCGATCGCCAGCCATTCGAGCCGCCCGATCCAGGCCCACGGCGTCCACGACACGGCGTCGACCTGGTCCATCGCGCCGAGGAAGTAGAGACCGAAGACCAGACCGGCGGCGGTGCCGAGCTGCTTCCAGCCCCACGCCAGCAGCCGGTAGCGGAAGAACCCCGGCGCCGCGCGAAAGACGCGCAGCGACTCCGGCGCGCCGAGTGGCGGGTCGGGGCGCGGCGGCACCTTGAGCATCCGGCGGATCGGCTCCTGCAGCCGCTCAAGCATCGCCTGCTCCTCCCGGGCCCGGGCGGCGCTGGGCCAGCGCACGCCTCACCGCCGCCAGCTCGCCGGCCACCTGCCGCAGGGTCGCCGTCAGCTCGTCGGCAACGTCGTCGCTCAGCGCCGGCCGCTCGGCCGCCGCCGCCGGCCGGCCGCCGGCCTTGGCGGGACCGGCCGCGGCACCTCGCATGCGGGCGTAGAGGAAGTCGCGCAGCGGCTGGAGCTCGCGGATCCCCTCGATGGTCATCTCGGCCTTGGCGCTGCCGCTGGCGGTCTGCACCTTGATCCGCCCGAGGCCCAGCCAGCGCTCGACCACGTTGGACACCAGGTGGAGGTCCTGGATCCGCGCGTAGGTGAGGTGGATCTCGCGCCGGAACAGGATCCCCCAGCGCATCGAGATCCCCTCGTCGTCGAACCGGTAGCGCAGCGTCCGGTAGCGGAAGTACAGCACCATGAGCGGCACGAGGAAGAACGGCCCGGCCAGCAGCGCGGCCAGCGCGTAGTAGGTCATCAGCGCCGGATCGGGGCGCTCGAGCTCGAAGATGCGATCGTCTGCCAAGGCTTCTCCTCTCGCCGTCCCGCGGCGCCGAAGATCCTACCCCGCCGCGGCGGCGCGGCGGCGACGGCGTCAGCCGGTGCCGAGGTAGCGGGCGGGCCCGGCGGCGAACTTCGTCAGGCAGCCCGCGCAGCAGAAGTAGTAGGTCGTGCCGTCGTGCTGGTGGACGTGCATGGCGCCCTCGATCCGGACGCTCATGCCACACACCGGGTCGGTGGCGGTCGCCGGCCCGGTACCGGCCGGTTCGCGGGCCGCCGGCTCGCCCTCCGCCGCCGACCAGTCGAAGCCGTCGGCCGCCGGGCGCAGCTGCACCAGCTCGGCCAGGATGCTGAGCGCGATCTCCTCGGGCGAGCGGGCACCGATGTCGAGGCCGGCCGGGGCGTGCAGCGCGGCGAGGCGTTCCGGCTCGATGCCGCGGACCTTCAGGTAGTTGCGGATCGACTCGGCCCGCCTGCGGCTGGCCACCAGCCCGACGTAGGGCGCGCCCGACTCGAGGGCGTGCTCGAGCGCGATCTCGTCGTGGTCGCCGTGGGTGGCGACCACCACCGCGGTCAGCGGGTGGACGTGGGCACCGATCTCGCCGCTTCCGGCCAGCGTCCGCTCGGCGCCGTCGAGCTCGGCGCCG
Source organism: Thermoanaerobaculia bacterium (assembly GCA_041574955.1). GTDB lineage: Bacteria > Acidobacteriota > Thermoanaerobaculia > Multivoradales > JAHEKO01 > CALZJC01. The sequence goes on from JBFGNS010000217.1 coordinate 4,176, forward strand.
ACCGCCACGACCTCGTGGCCCATCGCCTTGCCGAGCGCGGCGAGCGCCCGCGCTAGCGGCTGGTCGCCGACCACCACGAGGCGCGGCCGGGGTGAGTTGGGCTGGATGAAGATCTCCATGGTGCCCCCGCTGAAGCAGGTCATCGAAAGGTCGGTGATGCCCTCGCGCGTGCCGTTGGCGTCGGGCTCGGTGGCCAGCCGGACGAGCCGGCTGCGGCCGTCGGCGAGCGCCGCCAGCGCCTCCTCGACCACCGTCGGCCGCGCGCAGCTGCCGCCCACCCAGCCGCGCAGCTCGCCGTCGAGGGTGACGATCGCACGGTCGCCCGGCTTGCCCGACGTCGGCCGCTCGACCCGCACCACGGTGGCGGTGGCGAACGGCCGGCCGCGGCTCTCGAGCTCGGCCGCCGCGGCAAAGAAGTCGAAGGAGGCGCCCATCGCCCGGCGCGGCGCGCGTCTAGCCGTCGACCCCGGCGTCGCGCAGCGCCCGCCACACCTTCTGCGGCGTGATCGGGATCTCCAGGTGGCGCACCCCGAGGTGCCACAGGGCGTCGACCACCGCGTTGGCGATCGCCGGCGGCGCGCCGACGGTGGGCGACTCGCCCACTCCCTTGGCTCCCAGCGGGTGGTGCGGCGACGGCGTGATCGTCTTGCCCAGCTCCCAGCGCGGGCTCTCGACCGCGGTCGGCACCAGGTAGTCGGCCATCGTGCCCGACAGGTTCTGCCCGGTCTCGTCGTAGACGATCTCCTCGTACAACGCCGGCGCCAGCCCCTGGGTGAGGCCGCCCTCGATCTGGCCCTCGACGATCATCGGGTTGATGATGTTGCCGCAGTCGTCCACCGCCACGAAGCGGCGGACGTGCACCTCGCCGGTGCCCTTGTCGACGTCGACCACGCAGATATAGCTGCCGAACGGGAAGGTCAGGTTGGGCGGGTCGTAGTAGTCGGTGGCCTCGAGCCCGGCCTCCATCCCCGGCGGGTGGTTGGTGTAGGCGGCGAAGGCGATCTCCTGGATGGTCTTGGCCTGCTGCGGCGAGCCTTTGACCTGGAACCGGTCGACCTGCCACTCGAGGTCGTCCTCCCCCACCTCCAGCAGGTAGGCGGCGATCTTCCTGGCCTTGGCCTTGATCTTGCGGGCCGCCATGGCGCCGGCGGCGCCGGCGGTGGGCGTCGAGCGGCTGGCGTAGGTGCCCAGGCCGTACGGCGCGGTTTCGGTATCGCCCTCCTCCACCTGCACGTCCTCGGCCGGCAGACCCAGCTCCTCGGCGACGATCTGGGCGTAGGTGGTCTCGTGCCCCTGGCCCTGGCTCTTGGTGCCGAAGCGGGCGATCGCCTTGCCGGTGGGGTGGATGCGGATCTCGGCCGAGTCGAACATCTTGATCCCCAGGATGTCGAAGTCGCGCGACGGTCCGGCGCCCACCACCTCGGTGAAGCTCGAGATGCCGATCCCCATCAGCTCGCCGCGCTCGCGCTTCTCGGCCTGCTCGCGTCGCAGCCCCTGGTAGTCGATCATCTTCATCGCCTTCTCGAGCGCGGCGCGGTAGTTGCCGCTGTCGTACTGCCAGCCGGTGGGCGAGGTATAGGGGAACTGGTCCGCCCGGATGAAGTTTTACTTGCGGAAGTC
>JBFGNS010000218.1:0-5739 GCA_041574955.1 Thermoanaerobaculia bacterium
GCGGCGGCCGCCGCCGCCATCCGCGCGGCGCGGCTGCGACTGAGCGGCCTGTACACCCACCTGGCGACCGCCGGCGAGCCCGACAGCTCGTTCGCCCGCCGCCAGCTGGATCGCTTTCGCCGCGCCGCCGCGGCGGTGGGCGGCGACGGGGTCTGCCTGCACGTGGCGAACTCGGCCGCCCTCTTCGCGCTGCCCGACAGCCATCTCGACCTGGTGCGTCCCGGGCTGGCGATCTACGGCTACCGCGGCAGCGACGACGGTCCGTCCCTCGCGCCGTGCCTGCGTCTGACGGCGCGGCTGATGCAGATCAAGACGGTGCCGGCGGGTACCGCCACCGGCTATGGCCTGGAGCACACTTTCGAGCGGCGGAGCCGCATCGGCCTGGTGGCGATCGGCTACGCCGACGGCTATCCGTGGGCGCTCGGCAACCGTGCGGTGATGCGGCTGGGCGGCCGTCCGGCGCCGGTGCGGGGCCGGATCTCGATGGACCAGACGGTGATCGACCTGACCGAGCTGCCGTCCGCCGCCGTCGGAGACGAGGTCGAGGTGATCGCCGCCCAGCCGGCGGCCCCCAACAGCGTCGAGGCGCTCGCCCGGCTGGCCGGCAGCGTGCCGTACGAGCTGCTTTGCCGGCTGGGACCGCGCGCCGAACGCGTGCTGACCGACTGACGGCCCGCCAGCGGCGGCCGCGCCGCGATCGGCTAGAATACCGGCGCCCCAAGGCTGGAGGGCCAACAGGGAGTCGGAGGTCGGAGCGCGGCGGGCGCGGGTTGCGCCACGCCGTGTGCGGCCACTTTGCCGGAGAGACGCCGAAAGTGGGTGCGAGGTGACGCAGGCGGAGCGGTCTGGACGGCGGTACAAGGTCCGCCGGTCCAATGGCGAGGTGCAGTACGTCACGCGGCAGGAGCTGTGGCGGCTGCAGGAGCAGCGGGCCGAGCGGATCCGCCGGCAGCGCCGCCGGCAACGGTTGACGGTGATGACCTCGGCGGCGGCGGGGTTGGTCCTGATCACCGCCGGTGCCGCCTGGTGGTGGCGGGCGGGGACGCCCGGTCCGGACGCGGCCGGTGCGCCCGGCAAGTCCCAGCCACCGGCGGTCGCCGGCTCGCCGGCCGCGCCACCCCAGGCGACCGAGCGCGTGGCCGACGCCGCGGCGGCGCGAGGTGAGTCGGCAGAGGTTCCCCCGGCGGCCTCGGAGCGCGTCCGGGCGGCGGTCGAGCGGTGGGCGTCGGCCTGGTCGAGCCAGGACGTGGCGGCCTACCTGCGCTGCTACTCGGAGCGCTTCAGTCCGGCCGACGGCCTGCCGCGACCGGCGTGGGAGCGGCAGCGGCGCGAGAGGTTGACCCGCCCCGAGACGATCGAGGTGGAGATCCTGGAGCCGCGGGTCGAGCTGCTCGAGCCGGGTGTGGCCGAGGTGCGGTTCCGCCAGGCGTACCGTTCGCCGGGCTATTCGGACCTGGTGGCCAAGACCCTGCGGCTGGTGGAGGAGGACGGCAGCTGGCGCATCTTGAGCGAGCTGTCCGAGCCGCTGTCGGGCTAGCAGGCTGGTGGGTCAGCCTGCCGGCCGCTGCCAGCGGTAGAGGTAGAGCCGCACCGCCTCGCCCTGCCAGGCGAGCTGCCGGCGGTTGAGCCGTGCCCGGCGGCCCGGGCGCCGGCTCAGCAGCCGCGGGGAAAGGAACACCGTGGCTGTCGCGGTCGAGCGCACCGCGATCAGCTCCACCTCGTCGATGCCCATGCGCAGCCGCGGTGCCGGCTGCGGCTCGGCGAGCGCCGCGTGCGGCAGCCAGGCCTCGAACGACACCGCCTCGCCCGCCTCCACCTCCTCCGGCAGGGCGGCTTCGACGCGGTAGTCGCCGCTCTGGCGGTTGTACAGCTCGAGTCGCTGGCGGGGTGCGAGCAGCCTCCAGGGATGTGCCGCGACGGCCACCGCCGGCCCGCGCACGGCGAACGGCCGGCCGGCGAACAGCGCCGCGCGCCCTGCATCCGCGGCGGCGATGTAGCCCAGGTACGTGCTGGCTTCGGGGCCCAGCAGCCGGCTGCGCCGGAAGCTGACGCCGTCGGCACGGGCCACGGCCGCCGGCTCGAGCTCGCTCAGGCGGTCGAGCTCGAGGCGCACGCAGGCGGTGAACGGGCGCGCGGCTTCCCACGGCGGCCACCGCCGCGGCACGCGCTCCTCGAGCACCAGGCACGGTTGGTGCTCGCCCAGCTCGCGGCCCAGGAAACGGTCGGCGAGGTCCTGGGCGGTCGGGGTGATGCTGCCGTAGACGTAGCGCACACCGCGCGGGGCGAACAGCACCAGCGCCGCGGCCAGCGCCAGGCCGGCGACCAGCGGCGGCGCCGGGATACGGCGGCGGCCGGTCAGGCGCCCGACGGCCGCCAGCACGGCCCAACCCGCCAGCAGGGCGACGAACGGCAGGATCGGCAGGACGTTGTTGGGCTTGAACTGCGGTACCGCCGCCATGTAGCCGAGCAGGTAGGCGGGCGGGAAGAGCAGCAGGACGGCGGTCGGCACCGGGTCGCGCGGCGGCTGGCGCCGGCGCACCAGACGGACGAGCAGCACCGCGGTCGCCGCCGCCGCGCAGACTACCGCTACCAGACCCAGGCTGTCGGTCAGGAAGCGCAGCGTGAGCGCCGGGGTGCGGGCGTACGCCAGGTCCCGCGCCGCCGCCTTCCAGGCGTACTCCCGGCCGAGCTTGTCCATGTACAGCAGGTAGGTTCTCCAGTACGGGTTGGCGGCGAAGAACAGTGCCGCCGAGCTTGCTCCGGCGAGCGCCAGCAGCGCCAGCCGGCGCGGCTCGCGGCGCGCTCTGAGCGCGGTCGCGAACACCAGCGGCAGGGCGGCCAGGCCGCCGGTCAGCTTGCTGCTCAGCGCCAGCCCGACGCCGGCGCCGGCCAGGGCGTGGCGCGCGGCGGTGGGCCGCTCGTCGGCCTGCAGGCTCCACAGGAAGGCGGCCAGGGTGGTCAGCACCAGCAGCACGTCCGGTTTGAAGTAGGCCGAGGCGTGGATGTGCCAGGGCGACAGCGCCAGGGCGAGCGCGCCCACCAGCCCGGCGGTGGCAGAGAACAGCCGCCGGCCGACCAGGAAGGTCAGCCATACCGCGGCGACGCCGTAAACCGCCTGCACGCCGCGCGCCAGGCGGTAGGCGTGGGCGGTGAAGTGGGCGCCCTGGCGTACGGCGAAGCGCGGGTCGCCGGTTGCCCGGTGGAGGGCGTCGCTGGCTTCGAGCACCAGCGCCTGGGGCAGGTACGAGAGGAGCGGATAGTAGCCGTTGGCCGGCTCCAGGCCGCCGCCGTCTAGGATGGGCGCGACGTTGGCGAAGCTGAACCGCTCGTCGTAGAACCGCTGACCGTGCAGGCCCCAGTCGAGATACCACCAGCGGAGGGCCATGCCGGCTGCGAGGATCAGCGCCAGCAGCAGCAGCGTGCGGCGCCCAGGGCGGCGGTCGGCTTGCACGTTGGTCGGATTATAGGGGCGGCCGGCGGCCGGGCGGCCGGCGGCTGCCGGGCGGAAGCGGCTCGGGCCTGGGGTAGACTGCCAGCCGAGCTATGAGCCGTGGCGCCCGCCAGACCCTCCTTTGGCTCACGCTCCTGCTGGTCCTCATACCGCTCGCCATGGCCAAGCCGGGGCTGCCCGGCAGCCTCAAATCGGACGAGCCGGCCTACTACATGATGGCCCGCAGCCTGGTTTCGGACGGCGACCTGCTGTACGAGCGCCGCGACATCGAGCGGCTGTTCGACGAGTTCCCCTACCTGCCGGCCAGGAACGTCATCCTGATGACCGACGACGGCTGGCGCACGATCTACTTCGGCAAGCCGTACGTCTACTCGCTGTTCGCCGCCCCGTTCGCCGGGCTGTTCGGCTCCAACGGCATGGTGGCGTTCAACATGCTGCTGCTGATGGCGATGGTCGCGATGGGAGCGTCGTACCTGCGCCACTTCAATCCGGACGGGCTGGCGGTGGCCTACTCGGCCGGCTTCTTCCTGCTCAGCTCGGCGTTCGCCTACGTCTTCTGGATCCACCCCGAGGTGTTCAACATGGCGAGCGTGGCGGCAGCGCTCTACTTCGCCTTCTGCCCGCCACAGGCCGCGCCTGCGGCGGGCGCGGGAAGGCTGCGGCGCTGGCTGTGGAGCGCCGGGATGCGGCCGGTGTGGTCGGCGGCGCTGCTCGCCCCGGGGGCCTACAACAAGCCGATGCTGGCGCTGTTCGCGCTGCCGGCGCTGTGGGTGTTCTTCCGCCGCCGGGGGTGGCGGGCGGCGCTCACCTGGTGTACCGCCGCGCTGGTGGCGGGCGGGCTGATCTGCGCTCTGAGCATGGCGCTGACCGGCAAGGCGTCGGCCTACCTCGGCAGCGTCCGCAAGGGCTGGAACATCCACACCCCCGACTTCCGCCCACCGCTGATGGCGGTCGAGGGGGCCGTCAGCCAGCAGGACCAGGGTTCCTGGTGGTGGATCCTGGCGCCGCCGACGGGCCTCGACCTAGGCGAGCTGACAGAGAACGCCGGCAACTTCCTGTGGGGTCGCCACACCGGCCTGTTTGTCTACATGCCGTTCGCGCTGCTGAGCCTGCTGCTGTTCCTGGGCCACGAGCGGCGCTCGCGGGCGCGCTGGCTGCTGCTGGCGGCGCTCGCCGGAGTCGCCGCCTTCTTCCTGCTGTGGATCCCGTTCAACTGGCACGGCGGCGGCGGTTTCGTGGGCAACCGGTACTTCGTCACTGCCTACCCCGGCTTCCTGTTCCTGGTCACCCGGGTGGCGCCGGCCTGGATCACTGGCGTCGGCTATGCCGCCGGCGGACTGATCCTGGGCAGCATCCTGTTCACCCCGTGGGGAGCGCCGGTCTTCCGGCCGACGCTGCAGGCGCACGTGCGGCAGTACCCGTTCCGCCTCTTTCCGTACGAGTTCTCGATGCGCGACAAGATCCCCGGCTACTGGGGCTCGCTCCAGCCGGGGGCGTGGTTCTACGGCCGCAGGGACGTCTTCGAGGTCAACGGCGAGGAGATGTGGTTCCACGGCCGCACCTCGGTCAAGGTGTGGATGTTCACCCGCGAACCGGTGGAGGAGGCCGCCTTCCGGGTGCGCAACCTGGCGCCGGACAACAGCGTGACCCTGCGCCTGCCGGGCAGCGAGCAGGTGCTCGAGTTCGACGAGGCGCCGGCGGTGCGGCGGGTGGTGCTGCGGCCGACCCGGCCGAGCCGGACGCGGTGGGAGCGCGAGCGTCCGCCGCGCCACTCCCAGCACGTGCCGTACGAGGAGTGGCCGCGCCGGCTGATCTACATCTACGACCTCGAGGTAGAGACAACGCGCGGCCAGAACGCGCTGGCCAACGACGAGGACACCGCCGAGTTCTACCTCGGGGCCTCGCTGGCCTACCTGGGCACGGCGGACGATGCCGACGCCGAGGTCTACGGTGTCGAATGGCTGGAGTGCAGCTTCCCCGAGAGCGTGGGGGCCGACGAGCTGTTCACCGGCACCGTCCGGCTGCGCAACACAAGCTCCGCCACCTGGCCGTCGGGCGATCTCGGCCGGCTCAAGCTGGCCTACCACTGGCTGACGCCGGAGGGCGAGACCGTGGTCTACGACGGACGGCGGACGTCGCTCGGCGTCGAGCTGGCGCCGGGCGGCGAGGTCGAGGTGCAGCAGCTCGTCACGCGGCCGGAGGATCCGGGCCGCTACCGTCTCGAGGTCGACCTGATCTACGAGTTCGTGAGCTGGTTCTCCCAGCGCGGCGCCCCGACCTGCGAGGCC
>JBFGNS010000219.1:0-5711 GCA_041574955.1 Thermoanaerobaculia bacterium
AGTCGCCGGTCTCGGCCAGCGCCATGGCCACCGTCTCGGCGTGATCGAGGGTCTGGGCGGCGTCGAACACGGCACGCGCCAGGGCCAGCGCGCGGCCGCCGTCACGCACCGCCGGGTCGGGGCTGGCGGCCAGCAGCCGCGCCAGGGCGTGCGCCAGCGGCACGCTCTGCTGCAGCCGCTCGAGCGCCGCCTCGAGCTCGTCGCGCGCCTCGCCGTGGCGGCCGCCGAGGATCAACGCCGTCGCCAGGCCGAACCTCGCCTGCTCGTCGTCGGGCGCCAGCCGCACCACGGCGGCGAACCGCTCGGCGGCGGCCGCCAGCTCGCCGCGCTGTCCGAAACGCGCCGCCAGCCGCCGGTTGGCCTCGACCAGCGCCGCCGGCTCGGCCCCGGGCGAGGCCTGCCAGCCGTCGAGCGCCTCCGCCGCCGCCGCCAGCTCGCCGGCGGCGAGCAGCGCCTCGAACAGCAGCCGGCGGGCCTCGAGGTCGCGCGCATCGATCTCGACCGCCCGCCGGAAGTGGATCACCGCCTCCGGCCAGCGCTCCTGCTGAGCCAGCAGCGTCGCCAGGTTGTAGTGCGCGTTGCGGTAGTCGGGATCGGCGGCCAGCGCCCGGCCGAGCTCGCGCTCGGCGCCGGCCTCGTCCCCCTGGCGCAGCAGCACCAGCGCCAGGTTGTAGCGCACCAGCGGGTCGTCGGGGTCGATCTCGACCGCCTCGCCCAGCATCTGGCGCGCCGCCTCCAGCCGGCCGCGGCCGGCGGCCCGGTTGGCCGCCTTCAAGTAGAACTGGGCGCTGCGCACAAGCGTCGCCAGCTCGTCCACCACCGGGTCCGGATAGCGCACCGCGCCGTGGCGGTTGGCGCTCAGGTGGCGGCGCGCGGCGTCGAGGTTGCCGGTGGCGCGGTAGGCGAGGCCCAGCAGGTGGTTCACCGCCGACGCCTCGGGCTGCAGCTCCAGCGTGCGCTCCAGCCGCTCGATGGCGGCCGCCGGCTCCTCGCGCTGGTAGGCGATGCGGCCCAGCCCGTACCAGGCGGCGGCGTGCCAGCGCTGCGCCTCGCCGCCGCTGTCCTCGAGCACCCGGCGGTAGAGCGCCTCGGCGGATTCCAGCCGCCCGCTCTCGAGCTCGACCTCGGCCAGCCGCAAGCTCGCCGTCCGGTCGCCGGGCCTGATCTCGAGCGCCCGCGCGAGCCACCGCCGGGCCTCCTCCATCCGCCCCTCCTTGCGCGCCAGCACCCCGAGCAGGTAGCTCCACTCGAACCGCTCCGGAGCCAGCCGCGCGGCGTTGCCGAGCGCCGCCGCCGCCGGCTCGGGCAGGTCGTACAGGTAGTAGAGGCGGCCGAGCTCGCCGAACGCGCTCGCCAGCGCGGCCGGCTCGGCTTCCCCGGCCAGCAGCTCGTCGAGCGTTCGCCGGTGCCCGTCGAGCTGCTCGCGGGCCACCGGCTCCAGGTTGTCGATCGACGGCAGCGGCACCGGCTCGAGCGGGACCTCTCCGCCGGCCGCGGCGAGCGTCAGGGTCGCCGCGATCACCGCCGCCCCGGCACGTCTCATGACGCGCCGCCGGCCGGCCGGCGGTGGACCAGGTAGCGCCCGGTGGGCGGCGAGGTCCGGCGCTGGCGCCGAGCACCCGGCCAGCGCAGCTCGAGGTCCGCCGGGGCGGCGGCGCCCACGCCGACCGTGACCCGCGGGTCGTTGGCCGAGGCGTAGCTGCCACCGCTGCCGCTGCGCCGCCACAGCACCGCGCCGCCGGCCGTGCGCAGCGCGATGCGGGTGGCGTCGGCGTCGGCAGCCGGCGGCTGCGCCAGCGGCACGACCCCCAGCCAGGCGGCGGGCGGCGACTCGTTGAACAGCAGCCGCGCCGGACCGGCGTTGTTGGACAGCAACAGGTCGACGTCGCCGTCGTTGTCCACGTCGCCGGCCGCCACCCCCCGGCTGACCTCGGACAGCGCCATCACCTCGCCGGCCTCGGCGGTGATCTCGGCGAACCGCCCACCGCCCAGGTTGCGGAACAGCTGGTTGGTCTGGTGCAGCGGGTAGCGGTCGCCGCGCCGCATCAGCTCCTCGATCAGGGTCACCGCGCCGTTGGCCACGAACAGGTCGAGCCAGCCGTCGGAGTCGAGGTCGAAGACCGCCGTGCCGAAACCGGTGAAGCCCCAGCTCGGCGCGCCCAGCCCGCTGTCGCGGCTGCGATCGTCGAACAGCCCGCTGCCGTCGTTGAGGTACAGCGTGTTGGTCTCGCGCGTCAGGTGCGCCATGAACAGGTCGTCGGCGCCGTTGCCGTCGAAGTCGCCCACCACCACGCCCATCGAGGCCTCGGGCTGACCTTCCAGGTTCACCGCGCAGCCGCCCAGCACCGCCTCGTCGCGCAGCGTGCCGTCGCCCTGGTTGAGCCACAGCCGGTTGGCCGAGCCGTCGTTGGCGACGTAGATGTCGGAACGGCCGTCGCCGTTGAAGTCGGCGGTCACCACACCGAGCGCGGCGCCCGGCTCGAGTCGGATGCCGGCGCGCTCGGAGACGTCCTCGAAGGTGCCGTCGCCACGGTTGCGGTAGAGCGTGTCGGGCTCGGGCGGATAGGCCAGCGGGCCGCAGTAGTCGCGCGCGCCGGTATCGCTGTAGCACGGCTTGTGGGTGGCGATGCGGAAATCGACGTAGTTGCCGACGTAGAGGTCGAGCCAGCCGTCGCCGTCGTAGTCGACGAACGCCGCCGACACGCTCCAGGCCGGGTCGCCCGTGCCGCTCGCCGCGGTGACGTCGGAGAAGGTGCCGTCGCCGTTGTTGCGGTACAGGCGGTTGGCTCCGAAGTTGGTGACGTAGAGGTCGGGCCAGCCGTCGCGGTCGTAGTCGCCGGTGGCGACTCCCATGCCGTAGCCGTCGGAGACCAGGCCGCTGGTGGCGGTGACGTCGACGAACCGCGGCCGTCCGGCCTCGCCGGCGGCGAGGTCGTTGCGGTACAGCCGGTCGACGAACGGCGGCGGATGGGTCGGCTGCACGGTGGCCTCGGCCAGCGGGGCGCCGCCCAGCATGTGCCCCTGGAGCAGGAAGGCGTCGAGGTCGCCGTCGCCGTCGTAGTCGAGAAGCGCCGCCCCCGCCCCGGTCATCTCGGGGAAGTACAGCTCGCCCGACATGCCGTTGAAGTGGACAAAGTCGAGGCCGGTTTCGGCGGCGCGGTCGACCAGCGGCTGGCCGGCGGCGGCGCCCGGCCAGCCGGCCCCGGGCAGCACCGCCAGCAGCACCGGCAGCAGCCCCGCCGCGCCCGCCGGGCACCGGACGCGCGGCCACCGGGGCCACCGCCACGTGCCGTTGCTGTCGCCGTTGCTCGACATCCGAATACCGCCCCGGCGAGATCCTACTGCAGGGCTGGTGGCCCCCTTTTCCGGCCGTGCCGGACGCCAGCCGGCTGCGCTACCGCCAAGCAAGCCGCGCGCCAACCGCGCCGCCGCTGTGCTACCATGCGCCCAGCGTGAGCGAAGACCCCCCGTCTCCTGCCGACGGCATCCCTGACAGTACGAGCGGACCGACGCGCGAGCCGAAACCGGCCGCGGGCGGCACCGGCTTCAGCCGGCGCTGATGGGGCAACCCCTGCTCCCCGCGGCACTGCCGCTGGCTTTCAGCTCGGTCCCGGGCGGCGGTCTCGACATCGACCCGACCCTCGGGCTGGTGCTGGGCCTGTTCCTGGTGCTGCTCAACGGCTTCTTCGTGGCCGCCGAGTTCGCACTGGTCAAGGTACGGCCGACCCAGCTCGACCCGCACGTGGCGCGCGGCGATCGGCGCGGCCGGATCGCCCGCCACATGGTGCGCCACCTCGACGCCTACCTCTCCTCCACCCAGCTCGGCATCACGCTGGCCAGCCTGGCACTCGGCTGGATCGGCGAGCCAGCTTTCGCCTGGCTGTTGAAGCCGGTGATCGAGCTGCTGCCCGGCGCCGGCCCGGCGCTGGTGCGCTCGATCAGCCTGACCTCGGCGTTCCTGCTGATCACGGTGCTGCACATCGTGCTCGGCGAGCTGGCCCCCAAGTCGGTGGCCATCCGCAAGCCCGAGCCGACCAGCCTGTGGATCGCGATACCGCTGTTCGTCTTCTACAAGGTGACCTATCCGGCGATCTACGTGCTCAACAAGGCGGCCAACGGCCTGCTGAGCGTGTTCGGCATCGAGCCGGTGTCCGAGGGCGAGCTGGCGCACGACGAGGAGGAGCTGCGGCTGCTGCTCTCCTCGTCCGACTCCAGCCGGCTGTCGTCGCAGAAGCGCCGGCTGCTGGGCAACGTCTTCGAGCTGTCGCACCGCACGGCGCGGCAGATCATGGTGCCGCGCGCCGACGTCGTCTATCTGTCGACCGACCGCTCGCTGGAGGAGAACCTGACGCTGGCCCGCGCCAGCGGCCACACCCGCTTCCCGATGGCGCGCGGCGGCCTCGACGACATCGAGGGCATGGCCCACATCAAGGACCTGTTCCGCAACCCCGAAGCGTCGCTCGAGGAGGTGCGCCGCGACATCAGCTTCGTGCCCGAGACGCTGCGCGTCGACCGCCTGCTGCGGCGCATGCGGCAGGACCGCATCTACCTGTGCGCGGTGCTCGACGAGTACGGCGGCGTCAGCGGTATCGTGACGCTCGAGAACGTGGTGGAGGAGATCGTCGGCCAGATCCAGGACGAGTTCGACGAGGAGCCGCCAGAGCTGGTCAAGCGCAGCGAGAACCAGTACCTGGTGTCGGGATCGATGCTGGTCGACGACCTGGAGACGGCGCTCAGCCTCGAGTTCAGCGAGCGCGACGAGGACACCATCGGCGGCGTCGTGCTGTCCGAGATCGGCCGCTCGCCGCAGGTGGGCGACCGCGTCGAGCTGCCGCCGCTGACGCTCGAGGTGGCGCGGGTCGAGGGCAACCGCATCCGCGAGCTGCGGGTCGAGGTGGCCAGCGGCGAGGCGCAGACAGCCTGAGCCGCGCGCCGCGCGCCGCGCCGGGTAGCGGCGCCGCCCGCACGACGATGAGACCAGCCGTCCACGCCGCCGCGCTGCTGCCGGCGCTGGTGGTGGCCGCGCCCGCCGGCGCCGGGCAGTGGTTCGAGGACCGCACGGCGGCGAGCGGCATCGACTTCGTCCACGACAACGGCATGACCGGTGAGCTCTACTACCACGAGATGATGGGCGGCGGCGTCGGGCTGCTGGACTACGACGGCGACGGCGATCTCGACCTCTACCTGGTGCAGGGCGGTCCGATCGGCGCCACCGGCAAGCCGCGGCCCTGCGACCGGCTGCTGCGCAACGACGCCGCCGGCGCGGCCGGCGCGCCGCGCTTCGTCGACGCCGGCCACCGGCTGGGGGTCTGTCCCGACGGTTACGGCATGGGGCTGGCCACCGGCGACGTCGACAACGACGGCTGGCCCGACCTCTACCTGGTCAACTTCGGGCCCAACCAGCTGCTGCGCAACCGCGGCGACGGCAGCTTCGAGGACGTCACCGCCGCTAGCGGCACCGCCGAGCTGCGCTGGACCGCCGGTGCCGCCTTCGCCGACTACGACGGCGACGGCTGGCAGGACCTGTACCTGGCCAACTATGTGCGCTTCGACCCGGCCGACAACCTGGCCTGCACCGACCCGGCCGGCCGCCGCGACTACTGCGGGCCGCTGGCCTTCCCGCCCGAGCCCGACCGGCTGCTGCGCAACCGCGGCGACGGCAGCTTCGAGGACGTCACCCGCCGGGCCGGCCTCGCCGAGGCCCAGGGCGC
>JBFGNS010000220.1:0-5648 GCA_041574955.1 Thermoanaerobaculia bacterium
CTCGCTCTCGATCAGGCGCTGGGTGAGCCGCAGCAGCGAGCTCTTGCCGACGCCGGAGGGCCCGAGCAGCGCCACCACGCCGGGCCCCTGGAGGTCGAGGTCGATGCGATCGAGGATCGGCTGGGCGCCGATCCGCGCCGAGACGTCCTGGTAGACGAGGCGGGTCATCGCGCCAGGGCCTCCCGGCGGCCGGTGGCCGCGATGCCCACCTGCACCAGGAGCGAGATCGCGAACAGCACCGCCGCCGCCGAGTATGCCGAGGTCTGTCCTCCCGGCACCGTGGTCAGCAGGTTGAAGATGAACACGGCCAGCGTCGCCGCCGGATCGAGCAGCGAGGTGGGCAGCTCGGTGGCGATGCCGGCGGTGAAGAAGAGCGCCGCCGCGTCGCCGAAGCCGCGCCCGGTGGCCAGGGCGATCGAGGCCACCAGGGCCGGCCGCGCCGCCGGGATCACCTGGGTCCAGAGCGCGGTCCAGCGGCCGACCCCGAGCGCCTCACACTGGCTTCGCAATTCCGGATCCACGCCTTGCAGCCCCCCGATGAAACCGGTCGCCAGGATCGGCGCCAGCAGGCAGGAGAGCGTCAACACGCCGGTGATCACCGAGAAGCCGAAGCCGAGAACGCCACCGAAGAACACCCCACCGAAGAGCCCCCAGACGATGCGGGGCATACCGACTCCCACATCCAACATCGCGTGCAGCGCTCTTCGGACCCACTGAACCGGTAAACGCTGTGTGTATAGCACGGCCGCCGCGAGGCTGACAAGCGTCGCCAGGGCGACGGACAGCGAGACGATCAGCGCCGTGTTGAGCAGCAGCGGCCCGATGCCGCCGGCCCGACCGAGATCGGCCGGTGCGTCGAGGAGGTATCCGCGATAGAAGCCGCCGGCGCCCCGGACCGCCAGGTCGCCTCCCAGCCAGAGCACCAGGCCGACCAGCAGCAGCGAGGCCAGCATCCCCAGCCACCGGATCATGGGCTCTCCGCGCGGCGCTGCAGCTGCCGCCCCCAGACGCTCACCGTGCCGATCAGCGCCGCCACCAGCGCCGCGCCCAGATAGAGCGCGCTCCGATGCACGCCGACGGCGCTGTCGAACTCGAGGATGAGCGTCGTGGTGAGCGTCGCCACCGGTCCGAACAGGCTCGGCAGCGTGCCGACGTTGCCGGCCACCATGGCGACCGCCACCGCCTCGCCCAGGCCGCGCGTCGCGGCGAGGGTAACGGCTCCGAGGATGCCCAGCCGCGCATGGCGCATCAGCACGCCGGCGACGACGTCGTTGCCGACGCCGAGGGCTCGCACCGCCTCGAGCAGCTCGGCCGGCACCTGGCGCATGGCGGCGCCCGCCAGCAGCGTGAGGGTGGGAGTGATCATCAGGGCCAGGACGAGGGCGGCCGCGGCCAGCGAGTTGCCGACCAGCGGCACGATCCAGGTCAGACCCCACAGCCCGATGACGACCGACGGCGTGCCGTTCAGCACCGCGACCGCCGAGTCGACCGCCGTGCGCAACCGGGGACCGGCGTGCAGGGTGAGGAAGAGCGCCGTCGCCAGCCCGACGGGGATCGCCAGCGTCAGCGCCAGAAGCGTGCTGGCGAGGGTGCCGAGAATCAGCGGCGCCAGCCCGAAGAGCCCGTCGAGCGGCAGCCACGAGCGCCCGGCCAGGGTGCCGATCGACAGCTCGCCGAGGGCGCGGGAGCCGTGGCTCAGGAGGAAGACGGCGATGGCGCCGACCGCCACGAACGGCGCGGCGCCGGCGACGCCCACCGCCCACCAGCGGCCGCGCTCAGGAGCCGACCGGAACATACAGACCCTGTTCGATGATCCGCCTGCCGCCGTCGCCGAGCAGAAAGTCGAGCACCCTCCGGGAGCCGGCGCTGGGCTCCACCTTCGAGATGAGGTAGAGCGGCCGGAACATCGGGTAGCTCCGGTCGGCCACCGCCGCCGGCGTCGGCTCCACGCCATCCAGCCGGAGCAGCTCGAGAGGCGTTCCCCGATCGATCACGTGCAGCACCTCGGCGAGGCTGACGTAGCCGATGGCGTCCTCGGTGTTCGCCACCACCCGGATGATCTGCGCGTTGTCGCCGCCCACCACGTCGACCTCGAGCTCCGAGCTGCGCAGCCCGGTGTGCTCGAGGAAGGTCTCGAGCGTGGCGTGGCCGTGGGCCTTGCTGACCACGACGATCGGCGCATCCTCGCCGCCGACCTCGCGCCACCGGGTCACCTCCTTGCGGTAGATCCGCCGCAGCTGATCGGTGCTCAGCTCGCCCACCGGATTGGAGCGGTGCACCACGACGCCGACGCCGTCGTAGGCGATCGGGTACTTGCGGACTTCGCTCGTCTCCTCGGGCGTCAGCTCGCGCGCCATGGCGCCCAGGTCGTTGCGGCCGGCGACGGTGTCCTCGAACCCGCGGGTGCTGCCGCCCGCCTGCACCCGCACCCGGAGGCCGGTGTCCGCCCTGAGCTGCTCGGCGGCGAGCTGTAGGATCGGGTAGAGCGTGCTGGCCCCGCTGATCCGGACCTCCTGCGGGCGCGCCGCCTCGCTGCCGCGGCAGGCGACCGCCGCCAGCGCCAGCGGCAGCAGCACCGCCGCCAGCGACGCGCGAAATCGATGCGTGTCCACGAATCGGATCATGGTCGAGTAAGACTCTTCAGGCTCCGCTCGGAGTCGCGACAAGAGTGGAAAAGCGACGCCAGTCTATCCCGGCGCCGGCGGGCCGGGCAAGCAACCCCGACGCCGCTCCCGTTTGGTGGGCACGACGACCTGTGGTATAAAACGCCGCATCAGTTAGCGACACAAATCCAGTTCGACCGATGGCCGAGCGGGGCGTTGCTAGAGAGTCCCGAAAGTCCTCGGGCAGGGGATGGGACCAGATGGCATGGTGCCTAACAACCTGATTCGAGAGCCCAAGATCGACATGAGTGGGAGGAGCGATTGAGACTGGGGCTGGTGGGCGCAACGGGATTGGTGGGCAGCGCCTTCCAGTCGCTGCTCGGCAGCCGGGCGATGCCGATCGACGAGCTGCGCCTGTTCGCCAGCCAGGCGAGCGCCGGTCGCCAGGCGAGCTTCGGGGGCCGGAGCCACGAGCTGCGGCGACTCGAGGCGGGCTGCTTCGACGATCTGGATCTCGTCTTCTTCTCCGCGGGCGCCGAGGTGAGCCGGACGTGGGCGCCGCGAGCGGTGGCCGCCGGGGCGCACGCCATCGACAACTCGTCGGCCTTCCGCATGAGCCCGGAACATCCGCTCGTCGTGCCGGAGGTCAACGGCGAGCTCCTGCGGGCGCTCGATCGCCCCGCGATCATCGCCAACCCCAACTGCTCGACCATTCAACTGGTCGTCGCGCTGGCGCCCCTGGCCCGAGACTTCGGTCTACGGCGGGTGCAGGTGGCCACCTACCAGGCGGTGAGCGGCGCCGGCCGGGCCGCGCGCGCGGAGCTCGAGAGCCAGACCTCGAGCCTGCTCGACGGCGGCGGCGCCGGCCGGGCCCCGGAGGCCTTCCCCCACCCGATCGCCTTCAACTGCCTGCCGCACATCGGCCCCTTCAACGGCGGCGGCTACTGCGACGAAGAGACGAAGATCATGCGCGAGACCCGCAAGATCCTCGCGCTTCCCGAGCTCGCGATCAGCGCCTTCACGGTCCGCGTGCCGACGCTCAACGGCCACGGCGAGGCGGTGTGGGTGTCGCTCGCCGAGCGCCCGAGCGAGCGGCAGGTCCTCGACGCCCTCGACCGCGCCGAGGGACTGGAGCTGGTGCGCCAGGAGCGGCCCGAGCGCTATCCGCACGTGCGCCAGGCGTCGGGCCGGCTGCCGGTCTACGTCGGCCGCGTTCATCGCGACGCGAGCGATCCGAGGACCTGGCTGATGTGGGTGGTGGCCGACAACATTCTCAAGGGCGCCGCCTACAACGCCCTGCAGATCGCCGAGCGGATCCTGAGTTCGGCGGGCCGGGGCGCGGCGCCGAGACCGGAGAGCCTGCCGATCGCGAGCGGGCCGCAGCGAAACTCGAATTCCGATTCACTGAATCGTATGGACTGGAGGCCGTAGATGCGTTCACCCGATCGAACCCATGGATACCGAGGACTCAGCCTGTTGGTCGTGCTGCTGCTCGCGGCCGGCTGCGCCACCGCCGGGGCGGGAGGCTCCGCGGTGGCCGAGGCGGCGCCGGCCGCGCCGGCGCCGGCTGCCCCGGCGGCAGAGAGCGCCGCGCCCGCGCCGGAGCCGAGTGGACCGGCCATGGCGGCGAGGCCCGGGGCCCAAAGCTGTGCGAACACCGTCACGGCCGACGTGGTGGCCCTGGATCAGGCGTTCTTCCTCAACCGGCTGGGTGCCAACCAGCCGACCGGCATGATCTTCGCCCTGCGCCGGGACGTGGTCTCCACCGACGGCTCCGGCACGCTCCAGCCCGGCAAGGTCGCGATGCGGCCGGACCGCCGGCCGCGGCCGCTGGCGCTGCGCGTCAACCAGGGCGACTGCCTGCGGATCGACTTCGAGAACCTGCTCGCCAGTGATCCGGTCACCGGCGTGACCAGCACCATCAAAAACCCCTTCCCGGTCGCCACGCAGCCGGCGACCCGGAAGGCCGGCGCCCACG
Source organism: Thermoanaerobaculia bacterium (assembly GCA_041574955.1). Lineage (GTDB taxonomy): Bacteria > Acidobacteriota > Thermoanaerobaculia > Multivoradales > JAHEKO01 > CALZJC01. The sequence goes on from JBFGNS010000220.1 coordinate 4,582, forward strand.
CCATGGGCATGTCGCTGGTGGCGGCCTACGACGCCGCCGGCAACCCGATCGAGACCGCGATCTCGGCCGACGCTTCGTTCATCGGCGTCAACCCCTCGAGCCTCGTCGGCCCGGGCGGCAAGATCGCCTACGTCTACCAGGCAGAGCAGGAGGGGACCTACCTGCTCTATAGCAGCGCCAACACCTACGGCGACAGCTTTTTCGCCGGCCAGCTCACCGCCGGGCTGTTCGGCGCGGTGCACGTGGAGCCCCCGGGCGCGGTCTGGCTGCGCAGCCAGGTGAGCCAGGCCGACCTGGCGGCGGCCACCACCGGCCGCACCGAGCATGGCCAGCCGATCATCGACTACGACGCGACACGAGCGGACGGCACTCCCATCCTGCGGATGCTCGACGCCCGCAACCGCCTGGTCTACGGCGACCTGACGGCGGTCATCGCCTACCAGGACCCGCGAACCGGACAGCTGGGGTCGTTCCCCGACGACCCCGGCAACCCGCTCTACTTCGAGGTCCCGGCCTCCCCCGACCGCACCCAGCCCTTCCGCGAGATCACCGTTATCTATCACCGGGCGACCGCGGGATCGAAGGCCCAGGCGTTCGCCTGCGCCTACAACGGTCCAGGCCCAGACGGCAAGTCGACCTGTCCCCCGGGCTACGGCGAGATGGATCCCTACCTCAGCCAGCCCCTCTCGGCGGCCGTCGACCAGTTCCTGATCAACTACGGCAGCGGCGGCATCGGCTCCCAGATCCTCGCCAACCGGCTCGGCCTCGGGCCCGAGGGCGACTGCCTCGCCTGCAAGTACGAGGAGTTCTTCCTCAGCTCCTGGCCGCTCGGCGACCCGGCGCAGGTCGTGACCTATCCCGCCGATCCGGACATCTCGCGGGTCCACCTCCTGGGAGAGAACCTGGGAGACAACAGGGTCTGGTACCCGGACGATCCGTCCAACGTCTACCACGGCTATCTGCGCGACCACACCAAGTTCCGGGTGCTCCACGGCGGCGCGCAGCTGCACCACATCCATCACCAGCACGCCCACCAGTGGCTGCACAGCCCGAACAACGACCGCGGC
>JBFGNS010000221.1:0-5543 GCA_041574955.1 Thermoanaerobaculia bacterium
GCAGAAGTCGGCCGCCGCCACCCGGTAACCGCGGCGGGCGAGGGCCAGCGCCTGGTCGCCGGTGCCGCAGCAGACGTCGAGCACCAGGCTGCCCGCCGGCAGGTTCAGGGCGCCGGCGGCGCGCCGCCGCCAGAGCAGGTCGAGGCCGCCCGACAGCAGGTGGTTGAGCAGGTCGTAGCGCGGCGCCACGCCGGCGAACATCGTCCGGATGGCGTGCTCGCGTTTGGCGAGGTCGATCGTCCCGCTGGCCACCGCGGCGAGTCTACCGGCGCGCCGTCCGGCTCGCTACGCCGCCGGATTGCTGCTAGGCTGGGCTGCCGGCACGGCTTGGCGCGGCGCCCGCCGCGTGGTTGACATCCGGCGACCGCCTCCGTATCATCAACAGCCCTTTGCCTGGAAAGGGCAGGGGAACTTACGTCAGTCCAGTCGAAGGTAGCCATGTTCAAGACCTACAGTCCCAAGGCGGGCGAGGTGGAGCGCCGCTGGTACGTCGTCGACGCCGCCGAGCAGCCGCTCGGCCGTCTCAGCACGGCCGTGGCCCGCATCCTCACCGGCAAGCACAAGCCGCAGTACGCCCCCCACACCGATACCGGCGACTTCGTCATCGTGATCAACGCCGAAAAGACGGTGCTGACCGGCCGCAAGGAGAACCAGAAGACCTACTACCGGCACAGCACCTACCCGGGCGGCCTCAAGGCCGAGACTGCGGAGCGGCTGCGCCAGCGCCGGCCGGTCAAGCTGGTCGAGAAAGCGGTCTGGGGAATGCTGCCCAAGAACAGGCTCGGACGCCGCCAGATTCGCAAGCTCAAGGTGTACGCCGGCTCCGAGCATCCACACCAGGCGCAGCAGCCCACCGAGCTGTCGGTGGCCTGAGTCAGGCGGGAGAATCCCAAGTGAGCGAGATCCAGTACTACGGTACCGGGCGGCGCAAGTCGTCCACGGCGCGCGTGTTCCTGCGCCCCGGCTCGGGCGACGTCGAGGTGAACGGTCGCAGCCTCGAGCGCTACTTTCCCAACAAGGTCCTGCGCATGATCGTGCGGCAGCCGCTGCTGCTGACCGAGACCGCGGACAAGTTCGACATCTACGTATCGCTGCGCGGCGGCGGGCCGGCCGGCCAGGCCGGCGCCTTGCGCCACGGCATCTCGCGCGCCCTGCTGGCCTTCAACGGCGAGCTGCGCGAGCGGCTGAAGAGCGCCGGCCTGCTGACCCGCGATCCGCGCAAGAAGGAGCGCAAGAAGTACGGGCTGAAGGGTGCGCGGGCTCGCTACCAGTTCAGCAAGCGCTAGGGTAGGAAGGAGTCACCACTCTTGGCCGAAGTCACCATGAAGGACCTGCTCGAGGCGGGTGTCCATTTCGGGCACCAGACCCGGCGCTGGAACCCGAAGATGCGACCGTACATCTTCGGCAAGCGCAACGGCATCTACATCATCGACCTGCAGAAGTCGCTCGCTCACCTCGAGCGGGCGGTGGAGCTGGTCACCGGCATGGCGCGCCGCGGTCAGCGGCTGCTGTTCGTCGGCACCAAGCGCCAGGCGCGCCAGGTGATCCGCGAGGAAGCGCGGCGCTGCAACCAGTTCTACGTCACCCACCGCTGGCTGGGCGGCACGCTGACCAACTTCGTCACCATCCGCGCTTCGGTCGATCGGCTGCGTGACATCGAGAACCGCCTCGGCGACGAGGACAGCCCGCTGACCAAGAAGGAGAAGCTGCGGCTGGAGCGCGAGCGCCTCACCGCCGACCGCAACCTCGAGGGTCTGCGTAACATGGACTCGCTGCCCGACGCGCTGTTCGTGGTCGACCCCAAGCGCGAGCACATCGCGGTGGCCGAAGCCAACAAGCTGAGCATCCCGGTGATCGCGATCGTCGACACCAACTGCGACCCCGAAGAGATCGACTACGTGATCCCGGGCAACGACGACGCCATCCGCACCATCCGGCTGTTCACCGCCAGCATCGCGGACGCCTTTCTGGAGGGCGCCGGCGAGCTTCAGAAGCGGCTGGCGGCGAGCGCCAAGGAGAAGTCCGAGAAGGAGCAGGCGGTGGCGGTCGCGGCCGGCAAGACAGCACAGCCGGTCGAGAGCGCCGCGCCCGTCCAGTAGGAGCAGACGCCAGCCGGGCGATGTCGGGCGGGAGCGAGCCCGCCGGACGCCAGGGTCAGTCGAGCCGCAGCGCGCCGTAGGCGGCGCGCTGTTCGAAAACAGGCGGACTGGCCCTTTCTTTTGCCCGCCGGCCAGGAGGAGATCCCCAAAGTGAGCACCCAGACGATGACAGAGATCACAGCTGCAATGGTCAAGGAGCTGCGCGAGCGCACCGGCGCGCCGATGATGGATTGCAAGAGCGCGCTGGTCGAGAGCGGCGGCGACATGGACAAGGCGATCGAGGCGCTGCGCAAGAAGGGCGTCGCCAAGGCCGCCAAGAAGGCCGGCCGGGCGACCGCCGAAGGCGTCGTCGGCTCCTACATCCACGCCGGCGGCAAGATCGGCGTGCTGGTCGAGATCAACTGCGAGACCGACTTCGTGGCCCGCACCGACGACTTCCAGCAGCTGGTCAAGGACGTGGCGATGCATGTCGCCGCCAGCGAGCCGCGCTTCGTGCGGCGCGAGGAGGTCACCGACGAAGTGCTCGAGGCCGAGCGCCGCATCTACCGCGAGCAGGCGCTCGAGTCGGGCAAGCCGGAGGCGGTGGTCGACCGCATCGTCGAGGGCAAGCTCAACAAGTTCTACGCCGAGGCAGTGCTGCTCGAGCAGCCGTTCGTCAAGAACCCGGACCTCACCGTCGGCCAGATGATTGCCGAGCTGGTGGGCAAGCTGGGGGAGAACATCCAGGTCAACCGGTTCGTCCGCTTCCGGCTGGGAGAGGACGGCGGCGGGGCCGCGTCCGAGTAGACTCGAGCCATGGCGTCAGAGCCGGCCTACCGTCGCATCCTGCTCAAGCTCTCGGGCGAGGCCCTGATGGGCTCGCAGAGCTTCGGCATCGACGAGCCGGTGGTGACCCAGATCGCCGACGAGATCCGCTCTGTACACGAGCTGGGGGTGGAGATCGCGATCGTCATCGGCGGCGGCAACATCATCCGCGGCCTGGCGGCCAGCCACCGTGGCATCGACCGGGTGACCGGCGACTACATGGGGATGCTGGCGACGGTGATCAACGCCCTGGCGCTGCAGGACGCGCTCGAGAAGCGCGGCGTCACCACCCGCGTGCAGACCGCGCTCGAGATCCGCGACGTCGCCGAGCCGTTCATCCGGCGGCGCGCCATCAGGCACCTCGAGAAGGGGCGGGTGGTGATCTTCGGCGCCGGCACCGGCAACCCGTTTTTCACCACCGACAGCGCCGCGGCGCTGCGCGCCAACGAGATCCACGCCGAGGTGCTGCTCAAGGCGACGAGCGTCGACGGCGTCTACTCGGCCGATCCGGCGCGCGAGCCCGATGCCGAGCTGCTCACCCAGCTCACCTACCAGCAGGTGCTCGAGCGGCGTCTCAGGGTGATGGACGCGGCGGCGATCAGCCTCTGCCGCGACAACGACCTGCCGATCATCGTCTTCCGGCTGATGGAGCCGGGCAACATCCGCCGGGTGGTGTGCGGCGAGAAGGTCGGCTCGCGGGTCTCGCCGACGCTGGCGGCCGCGGCCGGGTAGACCCGCCCGCCGGCCGGCGGGCCAGGAGGGGGAGATGAAAGAGGTTTTCCAGGAGACCGAGCTGAAGATGAAGCAGGCCGTGGACCACTTCCACGAGGACCTCAAGCACCTGCGCACCGGCCGCGCCTCGCTCGCCATGCTCGACGGCGTGACGGTGGACTACTACGGCACGCCGACGCCGATCAACCAGCTCGCCGGCCTGTCGGTACCCGAGCCGACGCTGATCGTCGCCCAGGTCTACGATCCGTCGGTGATCGCCGCGGTCGAGAAGGCGATCCTGCAGGCCGACCTCGGTCTCAACCCGTCGAACGACGGCAAGGTGATCCGCATCCCCGTGCCCCAGCCGACCGAGGAGCGGCGCAAGGAGATCGTCAAGAAGGCCCACGACCTGGCCGAGATGGCGCGCAACGGCGTGCGCCAGGCGCGGCGCGAGGGCAACGACCGTCTCAAGACGATGGAGCGCGAGAAGCAGATCAGCGAAGACCAGGAGCACACCGGCTTCGAGGAGATCCAGAAGCTCCACGATCACTACATCGGCGAGATCGGCAAGGCGCTCGAGAACAAGGAGAAGGACATCCTCGCCGTCTGAGCCGGGTCGGCGGGGAGCGATGCACGTCTTCGGCTTCCATCCGGTGCGCGAAGCGCTTCGCCACCGGCCGCGCCAGCTGGTGCGGGTGATCTCGTCGCGCCGCCCGGACGGCCGCCGACGCGAGATCGAGGCGCTGTGCCGGCGTCACGACGTGGCGTTCGAGACCGTCCCGGTGGGCGAGCTCGACCGGCTCACCGCCACCTCCCACAACGGCCTCGCCGCCGAGCTCCGAGGGGCGGCGGCCAGCGAGTTCACCGGCGGCGACCCCGCCCTGGTGGTGCTGGTCGAGGACATCCAGGACCCGCGCAACCTGGGCGCCCTGCTGCGGGTGTGCGAGGGCGCCGGCGTCGGCCGGGTGCTGGTGCGCGACCGCGGCTCGGCGCCGCTCGGCGAGACCGTGCTCCGCACCTCGGCCGGCGCCGCCGAGTGGCTCAACGTCGAGCGGGTCACCAACTCCGCCGTCGCCATCGAGCGGCTCAAGCGCGAGGGCTTCTGGGTCTACGGCGCCGACGCCGGCGGCGAGCCGGTGTGGCAGGTCGACCTCCAGGGCAAGGTGGTGCTGTGCCTGGGGGGCGAGGAGAAGGGGCTGCGCGTGCGCACCCGCAAGCTGTGCGACCGGCTGGTGGCGCTGCCGATGCTCGGCAGGGTGGCGTCGCTCAACGTAGCGACGGCGGCGGCGGCGCTGCTGTACGAGGCGGTGCGCCAGCGGCAGGGCGGCTGAGGGGCCGCGCCGGCCTCGTCGGGTGCTTCGGTTGCCTTCATCCGGTGGCGTGGCTAGAGTGCCTGCCAGCAGCGGTTCGCGGCCGGCATAGCTCAGGGGTAGAGCAGCTGTCTTGTAAACAGCAGGTCGTGGGTTCGAATCCCTCTGCCGGCTCCAGCTCCGCCGCCGAGACCGCCGCCACGGCTCCCCTTCGCGTGCGCCGCGCCGGGCCGGCCGGCGGGCTGAAGCCGCGGCGGCTCAGGGATGCGGATCGTGGGCTACCCGCGTCTATTCGGGGCCTTCGGGGGGGGCGGTTCTGATAGAGTTCGCCTCCCCGGACCGCTTCGGACGGGCGCGCGTGGAGGCGTGGCAGAGCGGTCAAATGCACCAGACTGTAAATCTGGCGGGCTAAGCCCTACGGTGGTTCGAATCCATCCGCCTCCACCATCTTTCGCGGGAGTAACTCAGTGGTAGAGTCTCGGCCTTCCAAGCCGTTGGTCGCGGGTTCGATTCCCGTCTCCCGCTCCACTTTCCTCACCCAGAAAACCCAGCCAGACACGGCCTAAACGCTTGGTATAGCGGGCCTTATCGTCAGACGCCCACGTGCTACGTTTTGGGC
>JBFGNS010000222.1:0-5403 GCA_041574955.1 Thermoanaerobaculia bacterium
CCCTCGACGCCACCACCCGCGGGTCGTGGACGTCGATCGCCGCCGGCGCGGGCCGGGCCTCGGGCTGTTCCGGCACCGTTCGCGGCTCGCCGGCGGGCCTAGGCGGTGCGTGGCGGCGCCGCCGCGTGCTCGGCGACGCCCAGCTTGTCGAGGGTGAAGTAGACCGGGCAGAAGCCGGTGAAGCCGCTCTGGATGAGCAGTAGCCCGACGGCTCCCGGCAGCGCGAGCCAGACCGGGTTGACCCAGGTGCCGAGCGCCACGCCGGCGGTGATCAGCACACCGACGATGCTGTCGTGGATGCGACGCTTCCTGTTCATGCCGACCCTCCTTCTTCAGACGGTTGGCCGCCCGGTTGCGCAGGGTCGCCGGGCGAGATCGGACTGGCCCTTCGAGGCCGCGAGTCTAGCAGGGCCGCGCCGCCGGGCTAGCGGCCCTCACCGCCTGTCGCAGCGCCGCCCGCCAGCTCGGAGTACCACGACTGCAGCACGAAAAACGCCTTTTTCTTCCGCCCCTCGGGTGACAGCAGCCCCTTGCGGTTCCAGTAGTCCTGGATGCCCGGCAGCGGCCGGCGCGGCGAGCGGAAGTCGACCAGGATCCACGGGCTCAGACCGGCGAGAAACGGGATCTTGCGCAGCATCGCGACCTGGCGCCGGTACAGCTCTTCCTGGTACTCCTCGGTCCACCGCTCGCCGGCCTCGCCGTGGAGCCCGGCGAGCGCGCCGCCCCCGAGCTCGCTCATCACCAGCGGCTTGTCCCACGCCGTGCGCCAGACCAGCCCGTCCGCCTTGGCCGGCTGGCCGTCGTACCAGCCGACGTACTCGTTGCAGCCGACGACGTCGAGCTGCTCGCCCAGCGGGTCGTCGATCAGCAGCGTGCGCTCGTCGAGGTAGCGGCGCTCGAGCGCGGCGGTCACCAGGCGGGTGGGGTCCAGCGCGCGCGCTCTCTCCACCAGGCGGCGCATGAAGTCGAGCCGCTCGGCGCTCGGCGGCGTTTCGTTGCCCACCGACCAGAGCACCACCGCCGCCCGGTTGCGGTCGCGCTCGATCAACTCGGTGAGCTGGCCGGCGGCGACCTCCCAGGTGCGCGGGTTGGCCCAGTCGATGGTCCAGTAGACCGGGATCTCGGCCCACACCATCAGCCCCAGCCGCTCCGCCTCGTCGACCATGAACCGGTTGTGCGGGTAGTGTGCCAGGCGGACGAAGTTGGCGCCCAGCTCGCGCGCCCAGCCGAGCAGCCGCCGGGCGTCGTCGCGGCCGTGGGCGCGCCCGGCGCGCCACGGCGCCTCCTCGTGCAGCGAGATGCCGCGCAGGAAGACCGGCTCGCCGTTGAGCAGGATCCGGCTGCCGCGGGTGGCCAGCGTCCTGAAGCCGATCTCCTCTTCGACCCGGTCGGTCTCGGTCGCGAGCACGACGCGGTAGCGTCGCGGGCTGTCCGGCGACCAGAGCTCGAGGTCGGCGTCGAGCGACAGCTCGGCGAAGCCCCCCGAGTCGGAGGTGGCGGTGTGCCGGACGCCGGCCGCGGGGATCTCGAGTCGCACTGTCCGGCCCGCGCGGCGCGGCCCGTCGAGCCTCACCCAGCCCGCCAGCCGGTCGCGCGAGCCGGGGGCGAGCTGCACGTGGTAGGCGCGGATGAAGGTGCGCGGCAGCTCGAGCAGCAGGACGCCGCGGGTCAGCCCGCCGTAGTTCCACCAGTCGGTGTTGAGCGTCGGCACGCCCTCGCGCAGCCGGCGGTTGTCGACCTGCACGACCAGGAAGTTGTCGCGCGGCCGCAGCTGGTCGGTGATCTCGAAGTTGAACGGCGTGAAGCCGCCCTCGTGCTCGCCCAGCTTGTCGCCGTTGAGCCAGACGCGGGCGCGGTAGTTGGCGGCGCCGAACCAGACGAACAGCCGCGACCCGTCGCTCTGACGAGGGTCGTCGAACGAGCGCTTGTACCAGATCGTCCCCTCGTAGAACAGCAGCGATTCGCGCTGCGAGTTCCAGTCGCCGGGCACCGCGAGAACCGGCGAGCGGTCGAAGTCGTACTCGACCAGATCGGCCGGCGTGCGCGGCTTGGCGTTGGCGAAGTAGCCGTAGCGCGCCGGCTCGTAGCGGTAGTTGTAGTAGCCGTTCTCGTACGGATCGACGATCGTCCGCCAGTCGCCGTCGAGGCTGGTCGTTCGCCGGCCGTCGGGGTTGGCGACGAGCGGCTCGGCGGGTGCGGCGGCCGACGGCCCGGCGGTCGCCAGGAGAGCGAACAGCACGACCGGCCGCGCGGCGCGCCAGCCACGCACGTGCCGCGGCATCGCCGCGCGCTGGAGCGCAGGCGTCAATGCCTCAGCACGGTCCACATCACGAGGCCGAACATCACCAGGAAGAAGGCCAGAAGCTGGGCGAGACCGATCAGCACGGTGCGCGCCACGTTGACCAGCCGTCCGCCGCCGTAGACCCGCCGCTGAGCGAGATACAGGTACGGCAGCAGGGTGAGGGCCATCAGCAGCTTGCCCGGCCGCTGGTCGGGAAACGGCACGTCGAGCAGCCCGGAGGCGGTGACCACCAGGAACCAGAAGCTGTGGACGTGGAGCGAGAAGATCAGGTGGGCCGCGTAGTAGCGCACCCGCCGCCGGTGGACGAGCCAGACGACCAGCGCGAACACCGGCGCTAGCACGAACATCGCCTGCGGCGAGCGGTCGAGGATCCGCCGGTTGATCTCGTCGGGGTCGTCGAGCAGGTCGGGCTCGGCCGTCTCGGCGGCCGGCTCCGCCGCCGGCTCCTCGCCGCCGTCGGCGAAGCGGTCGCCGAACGCCACCACCTCCTCGCCGTCCGAGGTCACGCGGTAGCTGAACTGGACGCCGGTGAACCCGAGCACCAGGAACATCACCAGCGAGATGAAGACGAACAGCCGGAGCGGCGGCACGTACCGCCGGCGCCGCCCCGCCAGGTACTCGCGGGTCAGCAAGCCGGGCCGGCCGACGAGCGGTCCGAGCGTGCGGAACAGGCGCGAATCGAAGGTCAGCACGTCGCTGGCCCAGTCGCGCACCAGCTCGCCGACCGACAGCCGAGCCGGGTTGCGGCTCTCCTGGCCGCAGGCGGCGCAGAACGGCCCGCCGAGCGGCTCGCCGCAGTTGGCGCAGCGCGTGGCGGGCGGTGGCGGCACCGGCTGCTCGGGCATCGGGCCCCAGGATAGCGCGCCGTCTCGGCGCCGCCGGTGACAAGATCGGGGCGTCGAGCCGTCTTATGGGGTGATGAGCGTGGCTACCCAGCTCGAAGCCGGGCCGCTGCTGCTGGCCGGTGCCGCCGGGCCGGACGTGGCTGAGGAGTGCCTGCGGCGGCTGGCGGCCGGCGATCAGGCGGCCGCCGGCGAGCTGTACGACCGGTTCGCGGGCGAGCTCTACGGCCTGGCGCTGTGGCGCTGCGGCTCGTCGGCGGACGCCGCCGACGTGGTGCAGACGGTCTTCGTCCGGCTGCTCGAGCGCCGGCGCCGGCTGCCGGCCGTGCGCCGGCCGCGCGCCTACCTGCTGCGCATGACCCACCGCGCCGCCATCGATCTGCTGCGGCGCCGCGGTCGCCGGAGCGAGCCGCTGCGCGAGGAGCTGCTGGCGCCGGTGGCGACCGACCCGGCGCGGCGGTTGGAGGCGGAGCGGATGTCGCGGCGGCTGGCCGAGCTGCCGCCGGCGCAGCGCGAGGCGCTCTACCTGCGCTACTTCGCCGAGCTGTCGTACGCCGAGATCGGCCGGGTGACGGGAGTGCCGACCTTCACCGCGGCGAGCCGCTGCCGGCTGGCACTGCGCCGGCTGCGGCGCGCCGCCGCGGGCGGAGGCTCGCCGTGAGCGGCACGCCGTTCGAGGGTCTGCGGCCGCCGGGGCCGCCGCCCGCGCTGCGCGACCGGGTGCTCGCCGCCTGCAGCCGGGCCATCACGGCCCCTCCCGAAGCCGACGAGACATGGGTCGACCGGCTTTGGACCAGCCGGACGGCGCGCGCCGCCTGGCTGGCGACCGTGCTGCTGCTGGCGGCGGCCAACCTGCTCCTGGTAGGCGCCGGAACCCGACCGGTGCGGCAGGCCGGGTGGCGGCCGGCCGTGGCGCGTCCGGCTGCCGGCGAGGAGGCGCTGCACGGCTGGCCGTCGCGGTTGGGGGCGCGCTCGCCGGCGCGGGCCACCTGGTCCGAGCCCTGGCCAGCGGGCGCCCGGCCGCCGGCGGAGCTCGAGTGATGGGCCGGCGGACGGAGCGTCGGCTGCTCCGGCGCGTCGCCGTGGGCGCCGCCCTGGCGGTCGTCGTCCTGCTGGCGGCGAGTCTGGCGCTCGCCTTCTACGGCGGCTGGCGGCTGGCGGATGCCGAGCGGCGGTTCACGGCGGTGCTGGGTCCGCCCGAGCTGGCCCGTTTCGAGCTCCCCGAGCCGCCCGAACCCGACAACGCCGCCACCTGGCTCGCGGCCGGCGCGTCGGCCATCGTCCTGGCCGAGGACGAGGGCGAGCTGCTGCGGCGGCTGGTGAGCGACCGCTCCGGGTGGAGCCCGGACGAGCTGGCAGCCGGCGAGCGCCTGGCGGCCTCGAACGGTCCGGCCTTCGAGCTGCTGCGGCGGTCGCTGGCCTGTCCGCGGTCGAGCTTCGGCATCGACTATCCGGCCGGGGCGGACGCCGAGCTGCCCGAGCTCGTCGAGCTGCTGAGCGCCGGCCGCCTGGTGTGGCTCGACGCGCGGCTGGCGCTGGCGGCCGGTGATGCCGAGCGCTTGGCCGGCGATCTCGCCCTCCTGTCGCGGCTGACGGAGGCGCTGGCCGCCGAGTCGATGCTCATCGGCTCGCTCATCGTCACAGCTCTCGATCGCTACGGCTTCGATCTGGTGCACCAAGCGGTGACCGCGCCCGGTGCCGATGCCGCGACGCTCGGGGCCGCCGAGCGCTACCTCGCCGGGCGCGGCGACCGGCTGGAGCTGGCTCGGCGCGCCCTGGCCGCGGAGGGGGCGATGATGGCGACGGCGCCGCTCTGGGCGCTGACGGCGGGCCAGCCGAGCGGCCTCGGGCAGCGGCTGGCGGCGCGGGCGGCGCTGCCGGCGGAGCGGCTGCTGCGGGCCGGCGCGCTCGACGGCTACGCGCGTTTCGGCGAGCTGCTGGAGCGGCCGCACGCCGAGCTGCTGGCGGCTGCCTCCGGCCCGGACGGGATCACCCAAGGGTCGCTGCTGTTCGGCCTGGTGGGACCGAACCTGCTCGACTGGCACGGCAAGCTGCAGCTCGGCGAGACGTTGGCGCTGCTCGCCGAGCGGTCGCTCACGCTGCGCTGGCGGCGGACGCCCACGGGCGATCCGGCGGCGGCACCGCCGCCGGGGACGGTGAGCCGCGAGCCGTACGCGGGCGGCCCGGTGGGGGTGGAGGAGGCGGCCGACGGCGCGCTGGTGGTGTCGGCACCCGCGGCCCGCGAGCTGTGGCTGGAGC
>JBFGNS010000223.1:0-5330 GCA_041574955.1 Thermoanaerobaculia bacterium
CCGGCGCCGAGCGGCTGCTGGCGGCGCTCGCGGGCGTGCCCGGGCTCGCCGACCGTTGCCGCCACTTCCTGACCGAGAGCGAAGAGATCGTGCCCGCCGCGGGCGAGGCGCTCGCCGCCGGCGAGCTGGCGGCGTTCGGGCAGCAGTGCGACCGCTCGCAGGAGCTGGCCGAGACGCTGCTCGGCAACCAGCCGCCCGAGACCGTCTTCCTGGCCCGCCGGGCGCGCGAGCTGGGCGCCGCCGCGGCCTCGGCCTCCGGCGCCGGCTTCGGCGGCAGCGTCTGGGCTCTGGTCGAGGCGCCGCGCGCCACGAGCTTCCTCGAAGCCTGGGCCGGCGCCTACGCCGAGCGCTTCCCGCGGCGGGCGGGCGCCGAGCTGTTCCTCGCCCGCGCCGCCGCGCCCGCCGGCTACCCGGCGGCGCGCTGAGCCGCGGCGCTTCCCCCGCCTCCCCTGGCGCGGGCCGGGCAGGCTAAGATCGGCCACTCGGAGATCCCACAGCTTTGCAGCTGGCAGCCATCGACTGGACGATTCTCGGCGTCTACTTCGCCGTGGTGCTGCTCATCGGGCTGAGCGTGGCCCGGCGCGCCGGGCGCAGTTCGTCGGACTTCTTCCTGTCGGGCCGCGCGATGCCGTGGTGGCTGCTGGGCATGTCGATGGTGGCCACCACCTTCTCCACCGACACCCCCAACCTGGTGGCCGACATCACCCGCACCGGCGGCGTCGCCGGCAACTGGGTGTGGTGGGCGTTCCTGCTCACCGGCATGCTGACGGTCTTCGTCTACGCCCGGCTGTGGCGCCGCTCGGGAGTGATGACCGACATCGAGTTCTACGAGCTGCGCTACAGCGGCCGACCGGCGGCGTTCCTGCGCGGCTTCCGCGCGATCTACCTGGGCGTGCTGTTCAACGTCATGGTGATGGCCTCGGTGACGCTGGCGGCGATCAAGATCGGCGGCGTGCTGTTCGGCACCTCGCCGGTGGCCACCATCGCGGTGGCCTCACTGGTCACCGTGCTGTTCAGCGCCGCCGGCGGGCTGCGCGGGGTCATCCTGACCGACTTCCTGCTCTTCATCGTGGCGATGACCGGCGCGGTGGCGGCGGCGGTGGTGGCGCTGCGGCTGCCCGAGGTCGGCGGCCTGGCCGGGCTGTTCAGCCATCCGGCGGTCGCCTCCAAGCTGGCGTTCCTGCCGGACTTCGGCGATCCGGCCGTCTTCGTGCCGCTGCTGGTCGTGCCGCTGGTGGTGCAGTGGTGGGCGGCCTGGTACCCGGGCGCCGAGCCCGGCGGCGGCGGCTACATCGCGCAGCGCATGCTGGCGGCGCGCGACGAGAGCCACGCCATCGGCGCCACCCTGCTGTTCAACGTCGCCCATTACGCGCTGCGACCGTGGCCCTGGATCCTGGTGGCGCTGGCCTCGCTGGTGGTCTTCCCCGATCTCGACTCGCTGGCGCGCGCCTTCCCCGCGGTCGACCCGCAGGTGGTGCGGCACGACCTGGCCTATCCGGCGATGCTCACCTTCCTGCCGTCCGGGCTGCTCGGCCTGGTGGTCGGCTCGCTGGCGGCGGCCTACATGTCGACCATCTCGACCCACCTCAACTGGGGGTCGTCGTACATCGTGCACGACTTCTACCGCCGCTTCGTGCGGCGCGACGCCAGCGAGCGCGAGCTGGTGCTGGCCGGGCGGGTGGCGACCGTCGCGCTGATGGTGATGGCGGGGGTGGTCGCACTCCAGCTGGAGAACGCGCTGCAGGCGTTCCAGGTGCTGCTGCAGATCGGCGCCGGTACCGGCCTGCTGTTTCTGCTGCGCTGGTTCTGGTGGCGGGTCAACGCCTGGAGCGAGATCGTCGCCATGGTGGCGTCGTTCGGCGTCGCCCTGTTCTTCCTGTGGCAGAACAAGAGGGGCGGCGGCAGCGGGCTCGAGAGCTGGCAGGAGCTGGTCGTCGGGGTGGCGGTGACCACCGTCTGCTGGCTGGCGGCGACGCTCGTCACCCGGCCGACCGACGAGGCCCGGCTGCGCGAGTTCTACCGCCGCACCCGCCCCGGCGGCCCGGGGTGGCGGTCGGTGGTGCGCCGGGCGGCGGCCGAGGGCCAGCCGGTCGAGGAGGGCGTGGCCGAGTGGCCGGTGCCTCGCGGGCTGGCCTGCATGATGGCGGCATGCGTGACGGTCTACAGCGCCCTGTTCGCCACCGGCAGCTGGCTGTACGGCCGGCCGGTCAACGGCGGCGTGCTGACCCTGGTGGCGGTCGCCGCCGCGGTCGTGCTGGCGCGCACCTGGAGCGATCCGGCGCGCGGAGGCCGAGGGTGAGCCGGCGCACCGACCGCCGCCAGTTCCTCAAGGCCGCCGCCGCTCTCGGCGTGGGCGCCCGAGTGCTGCCCGCCGCCGCCGCGCCGCCGCCGGCCGCCGCCGCCGACTACGGCGGACCGGGAGGCTTCGCCGCGCCGGCGCTCGAGCGCGTCAGGATCGGCTTCGTCGGGGTCGGCTTGCAGGGCGGCAGCCACGTGCAGAACTTCCTGCGTATCGACGGCGTCGAGGTGCGGGCGATCTGCGACATCGACGAGCCGCGGGCGCGCGAGGTCGCCGGCTGGGTGAGCGAGGCCGGCCGGCGCCCGCCCGAGCTCTACACCCGCGGCGAGACCGACTTCCACCGGCTGTGCGAGCGCGACGATCTGGACCTGGTGTTCAACTCGACGCCCTGGCGCTGGCACGTGCCGGTGTCGGTGGCGGCGATGGAGAGCGGCAAGCACGCCGCCATCGAGGTGCCGGCGGCGACCACCGTCGACGGCTGCTGGCGGCTGGTGGAGACCGCCGAGCGCACCCGCCGCCACTGCGTGATGATGGAGAACTGCTGCTACGGCCGGCGCGAGATGATGATCCTGCGCATGGTGCGCAGCGGCCTGCTGGGCGAGGTGCTGCACGCCGAGGGCGCCTACATCCACGACCTGCGCGCCATAAAGCTCGGCGACCGCAACGAGGGGCTGTGGCGGTGGCGTCACTCGGTGGCGCGCAACGGCAACCTCTACCCCACCCACGGCCTGGGCCCGCTGGCGCAGTGCCTCGACATCCACCGCGGCGACCGGTTCGACTACCTGGTGTCGATGTCGTCGCCGGCCCGCGGCCTGAACCTGTGGGCGCGCGCCAACCTGCCGCCCGAGGACCCGCGCCGCGAGCTCGACTTCCAGCTCGGCGACATGAACTCGAGCCTCATCCGCACGGTGCGCGGCCGCACCATCCTGCTGCAGCACGACACCACCAGCCCGCGCCCCTACAGCCGGATCAACCTGCTGCAGGGCACCCGCGGCACGGTGACCGGCTACCCCGACCGCATCCACGTCGAGGGCCGCAGCGAGCCGCACGCCTGGCAGGAGCTCGAGGCCTACCGCGAGGAGTTCGACGACCCGCTGTGGGTGGAGCTCGAGCGCCAGGCCGAGGGCGGCGGCCACGGCGGCATGGACTACCTGGAGGACTACCGGCTGGTGGCCGCGCTGCGCGCCGGCGAGCCCACCGACATGGACGTCTACGACGCCGCGGCCTGGAGCGTGGTGATCGAGCTGAGCGAGCGCTCGGTGGCGGATGGCAGCCGGCCGCAGCCGTTCCCGGACTTCACCCGCGGCGGCTGGCGCTCGGCGACCGCCGGCGGGCGCGAGGCGTGAGGTGACCCCAGCGCGGGACCCCGGCGAGCACCTGTTCACCTTCGGGGTGCTGACCGACTCGCACGTCAACCAGCAGGAAGACCGCTCCACCTCGCCGTTCGCCAGCAACCGGCTGTCCAACCCGCGGCTGCGCTGGGCGGTGCGCGACCTCGAGCGCCGCCGCCCGGCGTTCGTCGTCCACCTGGGCGACATGGGCAACCCGCTGCCCGAGCTGGCCAGCTACCGGCCGGCGGCCGCCGCCTTCCGGCGAATCGCCGGCGAGCTGACGGTGCCGCTCCACCTGCTGCCCGGCAACCACTGCGTGGGCGACAAGCCGACCGGCTGGGTGCCGGTGCCGCGCGTCTGCGACGAGTCGCTGGCGCTGTACGAGGAGGTCTACGGCCCCCAGTTCCATTCGTTCGACCACGGGCCGTGCCACTTCGCCGCCATCAACTCGCTGCTGATCAACTCCGAGCTGGCGGCCGCCGCCGAGCAGCAGCGATGGCTGGAGGCCGACCTGGAGCGGGCACGCGCCGCCGGCCAGCGGCTCTGGCTGCTGATGCACTACCCGCCGTTCGTCGCCGGCCCCGACGAGCCCGGCAGCTACGACAACCTCGACCCGCCGGGCCGCGGCCGGCTGCTCGAGCTGTTCGAGCGCTTCGGCGTCGAGGTCGCGCTGAGCGGCCACGTCCACAACTACTTCTACAACCGGCACGGCGCGACCGACATCTACACCCTGCCCACCACCAGCTTCGTGCGGCAGGACTACGCCGAGCTGTACACCGTCGCGCCGGCCGACGCCGAGGGCGGGCGCGACGACCGCGCCAAGCTCGCCTACGGCCTGGTCGACGTCTACCGGCGCTCCCACCGCTGCCGGCTGGTGCGCACCTTCGGACGCACGGCCGCGCCGGGAGAGGCCGAGCCGGCGACGGCCAGCGTCGCGACGCGGCTGCCGCAGCCCGCCGGCGGTCCGCTGGCGCTCGAGGTGCGCGACTGCTGGCTGGCGACCGGCGCGCTCCGCCCCAACAACTCGGTCAGCCCGTTCACCCGCCGCGCGGCGCGCAACGACTGGGCGCTGGCGGCCGCCGACGAGCTGGGCGTCAGGCGCCTGCGGGTGGCGCTCCAGGAGCTCGACGGCGGCGACGTCGCACGGCGCATGGCCGACCTGACGGCGCGGGGGATGGAGTTCGTCGTCTACTCCCACGGCCTGCCCGACGCGGCGCAGCTCGCGCTGGTATCCGCCCACCGCAAGGCGATCGCGGCGTGGGAGCTGGTGCTGGGACTCGACGGGATCTCCGGGACGGCGACCGCGCTGGCGAGCCTGTGGCAGGAGCTGCCCGGCAAGCTACCGGCGCTGCTGCTGAACCCGATCCGCGACATCTCCCGCGGCGAGGTGAGCGACGCCAACGTCAAGCACGAGGCCAACTACGGCTTCCAGCTCGCCGAGCTCGCGACCGTCGAGGGGCTGTGCCGGCAGCCGGCGGTGCGCCACGCCTTCTCCGGCATGGTCTTCCGGCTGCGCCGACGGGGCGAGGGCGCCGCGCCGCCGTGGGAGGCGATCGGCGCGGTCGCCGAGCTGGCGCGCGGCGCCGGGCTGCGCCACCACCTCCACGTGCTGTTCTCGGGCCAGCTCACCGCCGAGCGGCTCGAGGACGACCGGGCGACCGCCAACCGGGTGGCCGAGGCGGCGCTCGCCGCCTGGGCGC
>JBFGNS010000224.1:0-5219 GCA_041574955.1 Thermoanaerobaculia bacterium
CGCCAGCCGGTTCGGGGCCCGGGGCGGAGCGACATCACCCTCGCCTTTGGAGCGCAGCCCCGGGACCCCGACCGGCCTGCGCACCCGGCCCGAAGCCCAAACCCCCAAGCCCCAGACGCTCGAAGCGATAACCGCCCCGCGGCCACCACCAGAGGGTGCGCCCGCCGGCCGGGGCCCGGGGCGGAGCGACATCACCCTCGCCTTTGGAGCGCAGCCCCGGGACCCCGACCGGCCTGCGCACCCGGCCCAAAGCCACAAAGCCCTCAAACCTCCAAGCCCTCAAGCCCATAGACTCGGCCTCGTGCCCAACCCCACCCTCTCCCTCGCCGCCGCCCGGCGGATCGCGCTGGCGGCGCAGGGGTTCGACCGGCCGCGGCCGGCCGGGCGGGTGGACGTGCGGCACCTGCGGCGGGTGCTGCGCCAGCTCGGGCTCGTGCAGATCGACTTCGTCAACGTGCTCGTGCCGGCGCACTACCTGGTGCCGTTCTCGCGGCTCGGACCGTACGACCGCGCGGCGCTCGACCGCCTGGTCTACCGCCAGCGCGAGTTCACCGAGCAGTGGGCGCACGAGGCCTCGATCGTGCCGGTGGAGAGCTGGCCGCTGCTGCGCGACCGGCGGCGCGCGCACCGCGTCAGGCCGCGGGGGTTCGAGCGGTTCCTGGAGCAGAACGCCGACTACGTCGGCTGGGTGCTGGATCAGGTGCGCCGCCGGGGCCCGCTGACCGCCGACGACCTCCCCGAGCCGGGCGCTGGGCCGCGACGCATCTCGGACGCCTGGGGCTGGGGCCTCAGGGTCAAGCGCCAGGTGCTCGAGGCGCACTTCGGCCGTGGTCAGCTGGCGGTCGCCGAGCGCCGGCCCAACTTCGCCCGCGCCTACGACCTGGCCGAGCGGGTGATCCCGGACGAGCACCGCGAGCGCCGGCTGGAGCCGGCCGCCGAGCGCCGCGGCCTGCTGCTCGCTGCGGCGCGAGCCCACGGCATCGGCAGCGCCCGTGATCTGGCGGATTACTACCGGATGCCGATCGGCGAGGCTCGGCGGCACCTCGCCGAGCTGGTCGAGAGCGGGCATCTCGAGCGGGTGGCGGTCGAGGGCTGGCCAAGCCCCGCCTTCCTCCATCCCCGGGCCCGCCGTCCACGCCGCATCCGGACCGCCGCCCTGCTGTCGCCGTTCGATCCGCTGGTCTGGTGCCGGCCGCGGATCGAGAGGCTGTTCGGCTTCGACTACCGGATCGAGATCTACGTGCCGGCCGACAAGCGCCGCTGGGGCTACTACGTGCTGCCGTTCCTGCTCGGCGACCGGCTGGTGGCACGGGTGGACCTCAAGGCCGACCGCCGGCCCGGCCGGCTGCTGGTGCGCGCCGCCTGGATCGAGCCCGGCACCGAACCGGGCGCGGTCGCCGACGCGCTAGCGACCGAGCTGGCCTCCCTCGCCGGCTGGCTAGGACTGGGCGAGATCCGCGTCGGCAGCCGCGGCGACCTCGCCCAGCGGCTGCGGGAAGCGGTACGGTAGACGGGTGCCGTCGCGGCGACGACCCGGCGCGCCTCAGCCGAGCCGCTCCGCCAGCGCCGCGAAAGCCGCCGACGGCTCGCTGCCGCCGTCCCACCGCTCCCAGAAGCCGGCCAGCGGGCTCTCTTCGCGGTGTCCCGACTTGGCGGTGTCGCCCTCGGCGGTGGTGCCTTCGGGCTTCCAGTCCGGTCCGCGAGCCTCGGCCGCCGCCGCCAGCAGCCTGCGGGCCCCAGCGGCGTCGCCGCGCCGCCAGGCGACGTAGCCGCGCAGGAAGAAGCCACCGACGGCGCGCGGGTTCGAGCGGCAGGCCAGCTCGAGCAGCCGCTCGGCCTCCTCGGGGCGGCCGCGCAGCAGCGCGATCTCGCCCAGCACCAGCAGGCTACCCGTCTCCTCGAGGTTGATCTCGTGCGAGCGCTCGAGGGCCGCCTGAGCGGCGCCGAGCTGGTCGTCGCTGCTGGCGTGGATGGCGCGCAGCACCCCCCACTGTTTATGGGCTCGGTGGCTCATCGGGCTCTGCCGGCGGAGCTGGTCGAGCTCGGCCAGCGCCGCCTCCGGCCGACCCTGCTCGGCCAGGCAGTTGGCCAGGTAGTAGCGCGAGTCCTCGTGCCTCGGGTCGAGCTCCAGGGCGCGGCGGAACAGCGGCACCGCGGCGTCACAGTCGGCGTCGCGCTTGAAGGCGTCCATGGCGGCGCGCTGCGTCGTCCAGAACTCGACCACCCGTCCGCGCTCGTCGGTCGCCGCCGCCGCGCCGGCCGGCGACAGCCGTAGCGGCTCGGCCTCACCCTCGGTGAGCTGCCACACCGCACCCGCCTCCAGCCGCCCGAACCGCTGCGGCTCGCCGCCCAGCCAGCGCACCTCGAGCTCGTCCACCGCCTCCGCCGCGCCCAGGCCGAAGTGGAGCGTGCGGCTGCTCTGCGACAGATACGAGCCGCCCGACAGCGTGCGGCGCAGCTCCACCTCGCCGAGGCGGGCGATCACCGTCGAGCCGTCGCCGAAGCCGTGCGGCTCGCCCGAGGCGATCCGGGCGCGCAGCCGCACCCCCAGCCAGCCGCCGCCGTCGAGGTCGTTGCGCAGCAGACGCGCGCCGCCGCCGAGGACCACCTGCACGAGGTCGAGGTCGCCATCGCCGTCGTAGTCGGCGGCGGCCAGGCCGCGGCCCACCACCGGCTCGGCAAGCGCCGGCGCGAGCGGCGCCAGGTCGTGGAAGTGCTGCCCCTGGCGGCTCCAGAACAGCATCATCGGCTGCGGCTTGAGCCGCCGCGGCGGGTCGCCAGTCTCGAGCGTCGAGCCGTTCGACACCGCCAGGTCGAGCCAGCCGTCGCGGTCGAAGTCCACGAACTCGGTCCCCCAGCCGACGGCGTGGAGCGCCGGCTGGCCGAGGCCGAGCGGCGCCGCCTGGTCGGAGAAGGTGATCTGGGTCGGGGCGGGCGCGCCCGACGCCGCCGCGGCGCGCGCCGTGTCGAGCAGCCGCGAGTCGTAGAGCGCGTTCTCCTGCGCGATCCAGTGGGTGATGAACAGGTCGTCGTCGCCGTCGCGGTTCCAGTCGCCGGCCGCCAGCCCCATGGCGCCGCGGTAGTCCGCCACCCAGGCGGCCAGCCCCACCTCTTCGAAGGTGTCGCCGCGGTTCATGTAGAGCGCGTTGTCCGAGATGTCGTTGGCGACGTAAAGGTCGAGTCGCCCGTCCTGGTCGAAGTCGTGCCACAGCGCCGACAGGCTGCGGCCCTCGGGGTTGGACACTCCCCACAGCTGGGCCACCTCGCGGAAGCGTCCGCCGCCGAGGTTCTCGAGCAGCAGGTTGCGCTCGGGCTCGAACGACGCCGGGTTCAGGGTGTAGGGCACCGCGGTGCCGTACTGGTCGGAAACCCGGCGGCCACTGCCGGCGTCCTCGACGTAGCGCACGTAGCCGCAGACGTACAGGTCGAGGTCGCGGTCGTTGTCGAAGTCGGCCCACGACAGCCCGGTCCAGAACCCCTCATCCGCGACCTCCCGCGCCGCCAGCTCGACCGGCTCGAAGCGGCCACGCCGGTTGGCGTAGAGCGTGAGGCTGCGGTAGCCGCTCACCGCCAGGTCGAGCCAGCCGTCGCCGTCGTAGTCGCCCCAGGCGGCGGCCATGCCGGCGATGCGCGGCTCGGGGAAGCCGGCCACCGGCCGGAAGCGGCCGTCGCCCAGGTTCTCGTACAGCCGGGTCGGCCGCCACCGCTCGCGCGGCTCGGTCAGGGCGCCGCCGGCGGCGACCAGCAGCAGGTCGTCGTCGCCGTCGTTGTCGAAGTCGCCCCACGCCGCGCCCGCGCCCATGTCCTCGGGCAGCTGCGAGCTGCGGTCGCCGCTGAAGGTGCTGAACTCCGCCAGCCCGGCCTCCGCCGTGACGTCGGTGAAGCGCGGCGCCGGCGCTTCGGCCGGCAGGTCGCGTGCCAAGCCGGCGGTGATGTCGTCGAGCGCCTCGCCCGGCCGCCGCACCTCCGGGCGGGAGGCCCGCCAGGCCAGGACACCGGCGAGCGTCGCCGCCACCGCCACCGCGGAGAGCAGCAGCGTCATCCGCCGCAGGCGCCGCTTGCGGCGGTTCCTGTAGCGCGGCCTAGCCGGCATCGGCGCCAGCCTTCCCGGCCGCGCGCGCCGGCGCGCCGGGCTCCGGGGAGAGGATCCGGTTCATCGCCGCGCGGCTCAGCCTCCGCCGGCGGCCATCGGCCCGCCACCGCCGTCGATCCGCACGGTGGCGCGCGCCTCGGTCATCTGGATCGGCGGCGCGGTCAGCCCCGAGTCCTCGCCGAGCAGGAAGTTGATCAGGAACTGGTCCACCTTGCGGTACATCAGCTTGGCGACCACCTGGTAGCTGCCGCCGTCCGCCGGCGTCTCGACCGCGAACTCCTGCACCTCCCGGCCGGTGCGCGCCAGGTCGCTCGCCTCGCCCTTGGCCATCGTCGTCGGGCAGTCCACCATGTACTCGACGCTGTCCGAGTAGCCTGGGAACAGCGCCCGGCGGTAGCGCACGCCGACCATCTCCCACAGGTTGTGGCGGTCGATCAGGTTGCCGTACTGGTCGACCGGTTCGGCCTTGAACAGGAAGCTGCCCGGCTCGATGAAGTGCTTCTCGTCGCGCCGGCCGGAGGCGAAGATCTGGTTGCCGGCCTCGTCCACCACCTCGAGCTCGATCCAGCTCTGGATGATGTCGAGCGGCCCGGTGGGGAAGTCATGACCCACCTTGTTGGCGGTCATCACCACCCGGATCGGCATCGTCTCGCCCGGCTTCACCCGCTCGGGGGTCTCGAGCGCCACCTCGACCACCGCCCCGTCGCGCCACTTGTCCTCGATCTCGGGGATCTCGAACTCGCCGCGCAGCCACTCCTCTGTGAGCCGCACCTGCTCCTCCCAGCCCGGCAGCTGGAGCATCGCGGGCACCATCGCGTTGGCGGCGATGAAGCGGTGGCTGCGGTGCATGCCGTCGTTCGGCGTGCGGTTGTAGTCGGTGACGTCGCCGCGCGCCGGATCGGTCGAGGCGACCAGCGGCATGTGGCACTCGCGGCACTCCACGGTCTTGGCCGGGTCGCCCTCGGTGAACCAGTGGCTGGCCTTCCAGTTGTCGTACTGGTTCTGCAGCTGGACCCAGCCCACCCGGTTGACCTCCTGGTCGATGAACTGCTTGTGGCACGCCGCGCAGAACTCGGGCGCCTTGAACATGCGCTTGCTCAGCAAGTTGTGCTCGTCGGGATAGGTC
>JBFGNS010000225.1:0-5116 GCA_041574955.1 Thermoanaerobaculia bacterium
ATGGCGCGCGCCAGCCGAGTGCAGGCGAGCGCCCCCCGCGAGAGTCCGACTGCGCGCGAGCCGGTACCCTGGGACCCTGTCCCCCTCGACTCCAAGCCGGCCGGATCAGCACGTGGCCGGCGCTGCGCGCCGTCCGAGCCCACGGGGCCTCCGAGCCGGCCGGGCCAGCACGAAAGCGGTGCTGTCTAGTCCAACAACCCCTTCACCGTCTCCAACGTATCCGCCGCCTCCGCCTTCTTGTCCCGCCGCCAGCGCGCCATGCGCGGGAAGCGGACGGCGACGCCCGACTTGTGGCGGGTGGAGCGGCTGATGCCCTCGAACGCCAGCTCGAACACCAGCCGCGGCTCGACCGAGCGCACCGGCCCGAACCGCTCGCGGGTGTGGCGGCGGACGAACTGGTCGACCTGGCGGATCTCGGCGTCGGTCAGCCCCGAGTAGGCCTTGGCGAACGGCACCAGCGCGTCGCCGTCCCAGACGGCGAAGGTGTAGTCGGTGTAGAGCGAGGCGCGGCGGCCGTGGCCGCGCTGGGCGTAGAGCAGCACCGCGTCGACGGTGTACGGGTCGACCTTCCACTTCCACCAGGCGCCGCGCTGGCGGCCGACGCCGTAGGGCGAGTCGCGGCGCTTGAGCATCAGCCCCTCGGCGCCCCGCCGGCGGGCCTCGTCGCGCCGCGCGGCCAGCTCCTGCCAGCCGTCGGCGTCGACCGTCGGCGACAGCCTCAGCACCTGGTTGGCCGGCAGCCCGGCGACGAGCTTCTCGAGCCGCCGCCGGCGCTCGTCGAGCGGCAGGCCGCGCGCGTCCTCGCCGCCGTCCTCGAGCAGGTCGTAGGCCACCAGCGCGGCCGGCACCTCGTCGAGGATACGCCGGCCGAGCTGCTTGCGGCCGATGCGTCGCTGCAGCTCGCCGAACGGCAGCGGCGCGCCGTCGCGCCACGCCACCAGCTCGCCGTCGAGCGCCGTGCCGTCGGGCAGCAGCCGGCCGGCCTCGGCGAGCTCGGGGAAGCGGTCGGTCACCAGCTCCTCGCCGCGTGACCAGAGGAAGACCTGGCCGGAACGTCGGATGAGCTGGGCGCGGATGCCGTCCCACTTCCACTCCGCCTGCCAGGCGTCGACCTCGCCGAGCTCGTCGGGCTCGCCGGCGAGCGGGTGGGCGAGACAGAACGGGTAGGGGCGGGAGAGGTCGGCGTCGCGGGTGTCGGGCGCGATCAGCCGCCGCCAGGCGTCGGCGCTCGGCCGCCAGCCGCCCATCAGCCGGTGCGCCAGGGTGGCGGCGTCGATGTCGGTGGCGCGGGCCAGCGCGCGCAGCACCAGCCGCCGCGATACCCCGACCCGGAAGGCGCCGGTGATGAGCTTGTTCCAGACGAAGATCTGCCGGCCGTCGAGCTCGCTCCAGGCGGCCACGACCGCGGCGCGCTGGGCCTCCTCGTCGAGCCCGCGCAACGCCAGCAGGCGCTCCTCCACCCAGTGCGCGAGCGAACCGCCGGCGCCCGGCCCGCCGTCGAGCAAGAGCGCGACGGTCTCCGCCAGGTCGCCCACCGCCTGGTGGCACTCGCCGAACAGCCACTCCGGCACGCCGGCGCGCTCGCCCGCCCAGCCGGCCAGCCGGCGGGCAGGGATCAGCCGCTTGGGCCGGTTGCCGCTCAGGAAGTGCGCCGCCCAGGCGGCGTCGGCCGGCGGCGCGGCGGCGAAGTAGCCGGCCATCGCCGCCACCTTGGCGTTGGTGCGGGTGGTCTCGTCGAGCGCCGCGTACAGCTCGGTGAACGCCTTCACGCCGGCGGCTCCTCGTCGCCTTCGCCCGGCGGCTCGTCCTGGGCCGGGCCCTCCTCCGGCTCGGGCACGCCGTCGTCCAGCTCGCCCTCGAAGCGGGTCGGCATCACCGCCGCGTCGAGCCCCCGCTCGTCCAGCCAGCGCACCACGGTCTCGGCGTAGCCGTGGGTGACCCGCACGCGCTCGGCGCCGGTGGCCTCGATCGCCGCCAGCAGCGACGGCCAGTCGGCGTGGTCGGAGAGCGCGAAGCCGCGGTCGACGGCGCGCCGCCGGCGCGGTCCGCGCAGCCGCATCCAGCCCGAGGCGAAGCCCGCCGACAGCTCGCCGAACCGCCGGCACCACGGCGTGCCGAGAGCCGACGGCGGCGCCACCACCAGCGCCCGGCTCCAGTCGGTGCCGGCCTCGGCGTCGCCGGCGTAGGTGGTGTCGGGCAGCCGGACGCCGGCGGCGCGGTAGTCGCCGTTGAGCTTCTCGACCGCGCCGTGGGTGTAGATCGGCCCGATCTCCGGGTCGATCCCGGCCAGCAGCCGCTGCGCCTTGCCCAGCGCGTAGCCGAGCAGCAGGGTGGCGCGGCCGGCCGCCTGGTTGGCCCGCCACCAGCCGTCGATTTCGGCGAACAGCTCGGCCTGCGGCCGCCAGCGGTAGACCGGCAGGCCGAAGGTCGACTCGGTCACGAACAGGTGGCAGCGCACCGGCTCGAACGGCGCGCAGGTGGGATCGGGCTCGGTCTTGTAGTCGCCCGACACCACCCACACCTCGCCGCCGCGCTCGAGCCGGATCTGGGCCGAGCCGAGGATGTGGCCGGCCGGGTGGAGCGACACCGTGACGCCGTCGCGGCGCACCCGCTCGCCGTAGGCGACGGCCTCGATCGCCGGCTCGGGTCCGATCCGCCGGCGCAGCACCCGCCGGCCGTCGGCGGCGCACAGGTAGGTGCCGCAGCCCCAGACCGCGTGGTCGGTGTGGGCGTGGGTCACCACCGCGCGCTCGACCGGCCGCCACGGGTCGACGTAGAAGTCGCCGGCGGAGCAGTACAGGCCGTTGGGGGTCAGCTCGAGCAGGCCGGGCATGAAGCGGGGTTCGGCCGGGAGGCCCGGTCGGAGGCGCTCGGTGGGTGCTCCACCTGCTACAGCGGCAGCTCCATCCGGTCGGCGCCCACCAAGATCTCGCCGGTGTAGCCGGCCTTGCGGGCGCGCGCCGTGAGCGCCGCGGCGTCGAGCTCGCGGTAGAGGTGGGAGCAGACCATCCGGCGCACCTGGCTGGCCGCCGCCAGCTCGACCAGCTCGTCGTCCGACGGGTGCCCGGCGTCGACCACCGCCAGCTCGCGGCCGGTCAGGAAGTCGATCTCCTGCTGGTGGAAGTCCGAGTCGCCGGTGAGCGCGTACCGGCTGCCGCCGTGCTCGAAGCCGAGCCCGTGGTTGCCTGCCGGCGGCAGGCTGACGAACTCGAGCTCGTGGCCGGCGATCCGGAACCGCCCCGCCGACAGCTCGTGGATCACCACCTCGAAGCGCGCCGGGTCGACGATCGTGCCCGGGCCGAACAGCTCGCGCCAGCCGTCGACCAGCCGCCGGAGCCCGGGTGGCCCCCACAGGTGGAGGTCGCGGCTGCGCGGGTCGGTGCGCGAGTGCGAGCCGGCCTGGAGCAGCGGGATCAGGTCGGAGACGTGGTCGGCGTGGAAGTGGGAGACGACGACGTGCTCGATCTGGTCCTGCCGGTAGCCCAGCTCGGCCAGCCGCAGCGCGATACCGCGGCCGCAGTCGAAGACCAGCCTGAGGTCGTCGAGCTCGACCAGCGCCGACGAGGCCGCGCGCTCCGGCTGGAGCTGGCAGGTGCCGGTGCCGAGCAGGACGAGCCGCGCCATGGGCAGCCAGTCTAACCGCCGCCGGCGGTGAGCCCTGATAGGTTGTCGGCAGCATGGAGCGAGCCCGGCGGTGGGGGGTGCGGCTGGCGGCTGCGGCCGTCGTCTGCCTCACCGCGTGGCCCGCCCGGGCCGAGCTGGGGCCCCTCGCGCTGGAGCTGGTGACCCGGGTGCCGGGCTCGCCGGTGGGCGTCACCCACGCCGGTGATGGCAGCGGCCGGCTGTTCATCCTCGAGCGCAGCGGCCGGGTGTTCGTCCACCCCGGTGACCCGTTCGAGCAGGTGCCGTTTCTCGACATCCGCGACCGCGTCGGCTGCTGCGGCCGCGAGCGGGGCCTGTTCGGGCTGGCGTTCCACCTCGACTACAAGCGCAACGGCTACTTCTACGTCAGCTACACCGGCCGGGACGACCTGTCGGTGGTGTCGCGCTTCTCGGTCTCTTCGGACCCCGACCGCGCCGTGGCCGGCTCCGAGCTGCGGCTGCTCGAGGTCGTCCGGCCCGATCCGCAGCACAACGTCGGCCACCTGGCGTTCGGTCCCGACGGCTACCTCTACATCGGCTCGGGCGACGGCAGCTGCTGCGGCGACCCGGACGGCAACGCCCAGGATCTCGGCTCGCTGCTCGGCAAGATCCTGCGCATCGACGTCGACCGCGGCTCCGGCTACGCCGTCCCGCCGGACAACCCGTTCGTCGACGTCGCCAGCGCCCGCGGCGAGGTGTGGGCGTACGGCCTGCGCAACCCGTGGCGGTTCAGCTTCGACCGCCGCACCGGCGACCTGTACATCGGCGACGTCGGGCACGACGGCTGGGAGGAGATCGACTTCCAGCGCGCCTCGAGCCGCGGTGGCGAGAACTACGGCTGGCCGCTGATGGAAGGCGGCTCCTGCTTCCGGCCGGCCGAGGGCTGTGACGACGGCACGCTCACCCCACCGATCCTGGAGTACCCGCACCGGCACGCGCACGACGGCGAGGAGGACGGCGACAGCGAGGGGCCGGGCTGCGCGTCGGTGACCGGCGGCTTCCGCTACCGCGGGCCGCCGGCCGCGACCCTGCCGCGGTTCTACCTGTTCGGCGACTTCTGCGCCGGCCGGGTATGGGGAGCGCGGCGCAACGCCTCCGGCGGCTGGCTGGCCAACGAGCTGCTCGACTCGGGTCTGCTGATCGTGTCGTTCGGCGAGGACGAGCGGGGGCGCCTCTACCTGATCGACTTCCTGGGCGCGGTCTACCGCCTGATCGGCCGGCCGAGCTTCGCCAGCGGCTTCGAGGACGGGCTCGACGGCTGGCTCCGGCAGGGCCCGGTCGGGGTGGTCTCCCCCGGGCTCGGCGGCTCGAGCGCGGCGCTCGAGGTGCCTCTCGGCCGGCGCGGCCCGCGAGCGGCGGTGCGCTCCGAGCACGCGGACGGCGAGTCGACGTTCCGGGTGAGCTTCGAGCTCGACGCCAACCGCGCCGATCTCGGCGGGCGGTCGCAAGAGATCCTGCGGCTGGCCGACGTCGG
>JBFGNS010000226.1:0-5041 GCA_041574955.1 Thermoanaerobaculia bacterium
CGCATCGTGGGATCGCTGGTCAGCCGCTCGCGCAGCCGCCGCTCCAGCTCGCCGTCGACCGCCTCGTAGAGCGGCTTCCAGTCGGCGTCCGCCACCGCCACCGGCAGTGTCAGCTCGGCCAGCGCCTCCGGCTCGTCGGTCGCCGCCGCCGCGGAGGCTGGTTCGTCCACCAGCAGGACCAGCAGCAGAGCACAGCGTACGAATCTGGGACTCATGCTCGGGATCTCCTGTCGGCCGGTCCGGGTCGCTCCCGCCGGCACACGGCGCGCGAGCATCCTACAACTCCCACCCCAAAGCAACTGGAATCCGTGTCGGCCGGGCGCTCGGCCCCCGGCGCCACGCCGCGCCCGGCGGGCCGGCACGATCCCTGCTATACACTGCCGCGCCATGGCCGACCGCCCTGTCGCCGACCGCTTCGGACTCCGCTCCCGGTTCGCGGGCCGGATTCTCGCCGCCTGCCTGCTGGCTGCGGTCCCGGCCACCGCCGCCGGGCCCGCGCTCGAGCCGCCCGACGCCGCCACCCTGGCCGAGGCGCGGCGCATCGTCGAGACCATGAAGGCGGCCGAGCGGGGCCCCTACACGCGGCTGCGCTGGTACTGCAAGGACGGCACCGTGCTGCCCCCTGTGCCCTACGGCTGCCGCGACCACGGCGGCGGCCGCCAGCACGGCGAGTACAGCCCCGAGCGTCAGCGGCTGGCCAAGCTCGGCTGGTCGGTGGGCACGGTGGTGGCGGCGCTCGACTGGGACGAGCTGTGGGACGCCGGCAACCGCCACCAGCGGCTGCGCGAGCTGCCGCTCGAGCGCTACCTGGTGGAGGTCGACGACGGCTGGGTGCTGCGGCGGGCGCGCTACTACCGCGGCCGGGTGCAGGTCGAGGACGAGGAGAAGGCCGGCCGCGAGCTGCTGGTGCGGCTGCTTTCGAACCCCGCCTGGGTGCAGCGCAACTTCCTGCTGGCGCGCGAGGCGGTGCGCACCCTGCCCCACTCGGGCGGCGACGACCGCACCCGCACCGTGCGCCGGCTGTCGCAGGAGATCGCCGAGCGCGACTCGAGCTTCGAACGCATCCGGATCAAGATCCACACCACCCCCGGGCTGGAGGACCTGCGCGCCACCCGTGACTGGCTGGCGGCCGCCCGCCGGCGCGGCGTCGCCGCCGACCAGCTGGAAAAGGCCGAGACCCTGGCGCGCGAGCTCGAGCTGCTCTACGGCGGCGGCACCGACTGGCTCGACGCGGCGCGCAAGGCGCTCGCCCGCCATCCCCGCTGGGGAGAGCTCGACCCGCTGCTCACCGGACTGCCGCGCGCCGCGGCGGTCGACCAGCTCGGCCGGCTGGGCCGCGCCGCCGCGCTGGTGCGCGAGATCGTCTCGACCTCCGCCGACGGCGCCGCCAACCTGGCGCTCATGGACCTGTCGCTGGCGGTCGAGCGCGAGGCGATCCGCGCCGGCTTCGAGCTGCTGGGCAAGGACGCTCTCACCCGCCGCGACCACCTCGTCGCGGCGCGGCGGCTGCTCGATGCGGCCTGCGGCGCCGGGCTGTTCTCGCCGCGCGAGCGCGACGCCCTGGCTGCGCCGATCGACGCGCTGCTGGCCGCCGAGCCCGGCCGTACGGCGACCGCCGGCTACGTGGCGGCGGTCCAGAACCTGCGGCGGGCGGCGCCGTGGGCGGTGGGCGCGGTGCGCTTCGCCTTCGCCGAGCCGCTGGTGCGCTACACCGCGCTCGAGCCCAAAGCCGAGCGGTTCCTCGACGACCTGGTGCGCGGCTCCGCCCTGCTGCCGCTGGCCGACGCCGTCACCCGGCTGGCGGGCGACGCCGACTCGCTGGCCGGCATCGCCCACCTCGCCTTCGGCGAGTCCTACGGCGGCATGCTGGGCCTCAACCCTGGGGTGGCGCGCGGCCGCCTGCGGCTGGTGAGCGCCGCCGAGCTCGAGGCCGGCGCCTCGCTCGGGCGCGAGGAGATCGTGGTGCTCCCCGAGACCGTCTCCGAGCTCCAGCCGGTGGCCGGCATCCTCACCCTGTCCGAGGGCAACCTGCTGTCCCACGTCCAGCTGCTGGCGCGCAACCTCGGCATCCCGAACGCCTCGCTGTCGCCCATCCTGGCCGGCCGGCTGGCCGAGCACGCCGGCCGCGAGGTGCTGCTGGCGGTGGGCTCGGACGGCTCGATCGTGCTCGATCTGTGGGACCGGCTGCCGCCCGCGACGCGGCGGCTGTTCACCGATCGCGTCGCCGGACGCAACGGGGCGGTGACCAAGGTGGAGCCGCCGGCGCCCGACCTCGAGCTGCGCCGCCCGCTGCCGCTGGCCGAGCTCAACGCAAGCCTCGCCGGCCGGGTGGTCGGACCCAAGGCGGCCAACCTGGGCGAGCTGGCGCTGCAGTTCCCCGGCAGGGTCGGACAGGCGGTGGCGCTGCCGTTCGGCGTCTTCGCCGACCACGTGCGGGCGGGCACCGATCCGCCCAAGGCCCGGCTCGACCGCGCCTTCGCCCGCTTCCGCGCCGGCGAGATCGACCCGGTGGCGCTGGCCGACGAGGTCGAACGGGTGCGCCAGGCGGTGGCCGCCTTGAAGGTGTCGCCGGAGCTGCGCGCCCGGCTCGTGCCGATCCTCGAGCAGCTGTTCGGCCCGCCCGGCAGCTACGGCGTCTTCGTGCGCTCCGACACCAACGTCGAGGACCTGCCCGGCTTCACCGGCGCCGGACTCAACCAGACGGTGGCCAACGTCGTCGGCCTCGACAAGCTGCTGGCCGCCGTGCCGCAGGTCTGGTCGTCGCCCTACACCGCGCGCGCCATGTCGTGGCGCTCGACGATTCTCACCCGCCCCGAGGAGGTGTACGCCTCGGTGCTGATCATGAAGTCGGTGCCGGCCGACAAGTCGGGCGTGCTGGTGACCGCCGACCTGGCGACCCGCGGCGAGGGTCTGACGGTAGCCACCGGCTGGGGCGTCGGCGGCGCGGTCGACGGCGAGGCGGCCGAGACGGTGGTGCTCAGACCCGACGGCTCGACCCTCCTGGTCAACGAGGCCAAGGCGCCGTACAAGCGCCGGCTGGCGGCGGCCGGCGGCGTCGAGTGGGTGCCGGCCGAGGCCGGCCAGGTGCTCACCGCCGAGGAGCGCAACGCCCTGCGGCGGCTGGCGGCGGAGGCCGCCCAGCGGCTGGCGCCGGCGACCTCGCCCGAGGGCAAGCCGCTGCCGTGGGACATCGAGTTCGGCTTCGTCGACGGCGAGCTGACCCTGTTCCAGGTGCGGCCGCTGGTCGAGCGCGGCCAGCAGTTCGCCGACCGGGTGGTGGCGTCGCTGGCGCCGTCGCTGGCGCCGCCGCCGGCCCGCGTGCGGCTCGACGAGGCGTTGAGGGAGAGCTGAGCGGCTGGCTAGCCGCCCGAGGAGGTACACAGACATGCCGCGCGATCCACGAACGCTCCGCTGCCGCTTGCCGGCCGCCCGTCTGGCGCTGGCCGCCCTCGCGGCCTCGGTCCTGCTGCCGCTCGGCACCGCCGGCGGCTACCCGCTCGACGGCGCCGGCCGCACCGGCATCCGGCGGCTCGACGGCTATCTCAAGGCGCAGGAGACGCCGGGCGCCCGCAAGCTGGCGCCGGGGGCGCTGCTCGGCACCGACGACGTCGCCTTGAGCCTGACCGGCAAGAGCGGCTGGGACCTGGCCGGCGTCGACAAGGACCCGGTGCTGCAGGCGGCGCTCGACTCGATCTTCAAGACGCGCGACCCGTCCTACGGCGTGGCGGTGGTGGACATAACCGACCCCGAAGCGATCATCTGGGCCGGGGTGCGAGAGGACCGCACCCAGCTGCCCGGCAGCGTCGGCAAGGTGCTGTGCATGGTCGGGCTGTTCGACGCCATCGCGCGGCGCTACCCGGCGATCGCCGACCGCGAGCGGCTGCTGCGCGAGCGGCTGATCGTGGCCAACGACTGGGCCACCGGCGACCCCCACACCGTGCCCAAGTACGACTCGGTCAACGGCGTCAACCGGTTCTCGGTGGTGGTGCCGGGCGACCGGTTCGTGCTCGCCGAGTGGATCGACCACATGATCTCGGCGTCGGCCAACTCGGCCGGCGCCATGGTGTGGCGCGAGGCGATGCTGATCCGCGCTTTCGGCGACGCCTACCCCACCACCCGCGAGCAGGAGGACGCCTTCTTCCGCGACACGCCGCGCTCCGAGCTGGCGGCGCTGTCGCTCAAGGTGCTCAACGAGCCGCTGGCCGCCGCCGGTCTCGATCTCGGCAGCCTGCAGCAGGGCACCTTCTGGACGCGGGTCAGCCAGGCGCGGGTACCGGGCACCCGCTCGTTCGCCTCGCCGCGCGAGCTGGCGCGGCTGCTGCTCAGGATCGAGCAGGGGCGGATGGTCGACGAGTGGTCGAGCCGCGAGATGAAGCGCTACCTGTACATGACCAAGAAGCGCTACCGCTACGCCTACCCGCCCGAGCTGGCGCGCGCCGCGATCTACTTCAAGAGCGGCTCGTTCTACCAGTGCAAACCCGAGGAGGGGTTCCGCTGCGGCAAGTACAAGGGCAACGCGCAGAACCTGATGAACTCGATCGCCATCGTCGAGTCACCGGCCGACAGGCTGCCGGAGCAGAAGCGCTACCTGGTGGCGCTGATCTCGAACGTCCTCAAGGTCAACTCCGCCTGGGACCACTCGCGGCTGGCGGCAGCCATCGAGCAGGTGGTGCAGACGCGCAAGCCCACCACCGTCCAGGAGAAGGGGACGGAGCAGCAGATGCAGGACGTGGGGCGCGGGGACTAAAGAGGGCCTGAGGGCCTGAGGGCCTGGGGGCCTGGGGGCTTTCGGTGCCGATTGCGGCGGCTGATTCTCTGTCATCCTGAGCGGAGCGGAGGATCTCGGCACCGACCCCACCAGGCCACTCCCGGTGCGCAGCAGCATTACTGGCTGCGGCCCGGGTGTGCTGGTCGGTCGGGGCCCGGGGCTGCGCTCCAAAGGCGAGGGTGATGTCGCTGCGCCCCGGGCCCCGCCCGGCGGGCGCACCCGCCGGCGATGGCTCCAGCGCCGCCATCACTTCGAGGGGCGGCGCCTGAGGGC
>JBFGNS010000227.1:0-5028 GCA_041574955.1 Thermoanaerobaculia bacterium
CGCCGGCGGTGACGTTCTTCGAACCCTCGCGGAAGATCGCCTGGGCCAGCACGGTGGCGGTGGTGGTGCCGTCACCGGCGACGTCCGAGGTCTTGGAAGCGACCTCGCGCACCATCTGCGCGCCCATGTTCTCGAGCGGATCGGCCAGCTCGATCTCCTTGGCGACGGTGACGCCGTCCTTGGTCGAGGTGGGGGAGCCGAACTTCTTCTCGATGACGACGTTGCGGCCCTTGGGCCCGAGCGTCACCCGCACGGCGTCGGCCAGCTTGTTGACCCCCTTGAGGATGGCCCCGCGGGCCTCCTCGGCGTAGGTAATCTGCTTGGCTGCCATTATCGTGATTCCTCCTGTTTCGCTTTCTGTCTGATGCGCTCTGGTTACTTGGAGCCGTTGACCACGGCCAGGATCTCGTCCTCGCGCAGGATCACGAGCTCTTCGTCCATCAACTTGATCTCGCTGCCCGAGTACTTGCCGATCAGCACGCGGTCGCCCGCGCTGACGTCCATCGGCTGTCGCTTGCCGTCGTCCTGCAGCTTGCCGGGGCCGACGGCCACGACCTCGGCCTCCTGCGGCTTCTCCTTGGCGGTGTCGGGGATGATGATGCCGCCCCGGACCTGCTCCTGCTCCTCGATGCGCTTGACCAGAACCCGGTCGTGCAGTGGACGCACATTCACACTCACGGTGTCTACCTCCTTTACCGCTACCAGTTAAGTGTTGGTTTTTGAGATACTTACGCCACGCTTGGCGAGCCTCCGTTAGCACTCACCCGGCGAGACTGCTAACAGTGTAGCCCGCCTCCTCGGGCAGTGTCAAGATGGCCGGGAGCGCCTCGGGTGGCTGGGGGGAAAGCCCGGCCGACCCCGCGGCCTGCCGCTTGCTGTAGGGTCACCGCGTGCCGCCCGCCAAGCCACGACACCGGTCCGGGGCGAGTCGCGGGCCGCACCGCCTCCGCCACGCCCTGCTGCCGCTCGCCGCGCTCGCCGCCGCCGCACCGGCGCCGGCTGGGCCGGCGGCCGTGCAGCCGGAGGCGACGTCCGAGCGGGCGGCGGCATCGCCGCTGTTCGAGAGCGCCGAGCAGGCCAGCGGCCTCGACTTCGTGCACTTCAACGGCATGTCGGGCGAGTTCTACTTCCCGGAGATGACCGGCCAGGGGGCGGCGCTCCTCGACTACGACGGTGACGGCGATCTCGACGCCTACCTGGTGCAGGGCGCGATCCTCGGTCCCGGCAAGACGCTGGCCGACGCCCTGGTGCCGCCACAAGGGCCGCTGCCGCCCAGCGACCGGCTCTACCGCAACGACCTCCACCGCGACGCGGACGGCCGGCTGCGGCCGCGCTTCGTCGACGTCACCGCCACCGGCGGCCTGGCCGCCACCGGCTACGGCATGGGGATCGCCACCGGCGACTACGACAACGACGGCCACGTCGACCTGTACGTGACCAACTACGGCCCCAACCAGCTGTGGCGCAACCTGGGCGACGGCAGCTTCCGCGACGTCACCGCCGAGGCCGGGGTGGGCGACGAGCTGTGGGGCACCAGCGCGGCCTTCGCCGACCTCGACGGCGACGGCTGGCTCGACCTGTACGTGGTCAACTACGTCGAGTTCGACCTGGTGCGCAACCCGCGCTGCTTTGCCACCAGCAGCCGCCGCGACTATTGCGGCCCGAGCGCCTTCCCGCCGCAGCGCGACCGGCTGTACACGAACAGGGGTGACGGCAGCTTCGAGGACGTCACCTTCGCCTGGCTGCGCGACTACCGCGCCGGCCCCGGGTTGGGGGTCACCGCCGCCGACTTCAACGGCGACGGCCGGCTCGATCTGTACGTCGCCAACGACGGCGCCGCCAACCAGATGTGGCTGGCGCAGCCCGGCGGCGGCTTCGTGGACGAGGCGCTGTTCGCGGGCACCGCGGTCAACCGCATGGGCCGGCCGGAGGCCTCGATGGGCGTCGACGCCGGCGACTTCGACCTCGACGGCGACGAGGACCTGTTCATGACCCACCTCGCCGGCGAGACCAACACCCTGTACGTCAACGACGGCTCGGGGCTGTTCGAGGACCGTACCGTGGCCGCCGGGCTGGGCGGGGTCAGCCTGCCCTACACCGCCTTCGGCACCGGCTGGATCGACTACGACAACGACGGGCTGCCCGACCTGCTGGTGCTGAACGGCGCGGTGCGCATCCTGGAAGAGCAGGCGGCGGCCGGCGACCCCTACCCCCTCAAGCAGCCCAAACAGCTGCTCAGGAACCTGGGCGGCCGCTTCGAGGAAGTGACCGCGCGGGCCGGTCCCGCCTTCGCCGCGCTCGAGGTGAGCCGCGGCGCGGCGTTCGGCGACGTCGACAACGACGGCGACGTCGACGTGCTGGTGGCCAACAACAACGGCCCGGCGCGGCTGCTGCTCAACCGCGCCGGCCAGGACGTGGCCTGGCTGGGGATCGCCGCGGCCGGCGCGGCGCCGGCCACGCCGGCGACGGGCAGCCGCGTCTCCGTGCTGCGCGCCGACGGCCGCGTGCTGACGCGGCGGGTGGCGACCGACGGCAGCTACTGCTCGGCGCGCGACCCGCGGCTGGTGGCCGGTCTCGGCGCAGCCGCCACCGCCGCCCACGTCGAAGCCCGCCGGGCCGCCGGTGCGCCCGCCCGCCGCTGGCTGTCGCCACCCGCACGGCGCTATCTGGTACTGTTCGCCGCCCCGGCGAAGCCCATCGCCGCTCCTTCGCCATGACCCCCCGCCCCGCGCCCAACCGCCCCGGCCCGCCGGGTGCCGGCCTCGCCCGCCCACTGCCGGTGCTGGTGCTCGCGGCCCTGGTCGCGGCCGCGCCCTCGCTCGCCCAGGCGCCCGGGGGCGCGGCGACGGCGGCACCGGCGGTGACGCCGGGCGACCTGCCGGAGCCCGGCCTCGAAGGGCTCGAGCCGGCGGTGGCGGAGCAGCTCGCCGAGATGCGGGGTTTCGTCGTCAAGCAGTTCACCGAGACCGAGACCCCGCCGCCGCTGCTGGCCGAGCCGATCGGCGAGCTGGGACGGCTGTACCTGGCCTACGACCTGCGCCAGCCGGCCGAGCAGTGTCTGCTGCTGGCCGACCGCCTCAACCCCCGCGACTTCCGCTGGACCTACCACCTGGGCTATCTCTACCAGGGTGACGGCAAGCTCGAGCAGGCGGCGCGCCACTACGAGCGCGCCCTGGCCATCCAGCCCGGCGTGGTGCCGGCGATGATCCGGTTGGGCGAGGTCTACGCCGCCGACAACCGGCCGGAGGCGGCCGAGTGGGTGCTGCGCGAGGCGCTCCAGCGCGACCCCTCCTCGGCCGCGGCCGAGGCGGCGCTGGGCGAGCTGCTGGTGGCGGCCGAACGGTATCGCGAGGGCGAGGAGCTGCTGCGCTCGGCGCTCGAGCGCCAGCCCGGCGCCGACCGGCTGTACTACCCGCTGGCGCTGGCGCTCAGGGCGCGCGGCGAGGACGCCGGGGCGCGCGCCATGATGGCCAAGGCCGGCACGGTCGGCGTGCGGCCGGCCGATCCGCTGATCGACGGCCTCGAGGAGATGGCGATCGGCGAGCGGGTGCACCTGCTGCGCGGCCGCGCCGCCTACCAGGCGGGAGACTTCGCAGCCGCCGCCGAGCAGTTCCGGGCGGCCGCCGAGGTCAACCCCGAAAGCGTAGCGGCGCACGTCAACCTGGGCACCACCCTCGGCCGGCTGGGCGACGTCGAGGGCGCGATGACCGAGTACCGGCGGGCCATCGAGCTGGCGCCGGCCAACACCTCGGCGCTCTACAACCTGGGCACGCTGCTGATGCAACGGGGCGAGTCCGCCGACGCGCTCGAGCAGTTCAAGACGGCGGCGCTGCACGCGCCCAAGGACGGCGGCCTCAGGTTCCAGCTCGCCGAGGCGCTGCGCGCCAACGGCCTGGAGAACGACGCCCTGCTGCACTACCGCCAGGCCGCCGAGCTGGCGCCGCCGGGCGAGATGGCGCGCTTCCGGGAGGCGCAGATCCTGACCGAGCAGGGGCGGCTCGTCGAAGCCATCGAGCGGCTGGAAGAGGGTCTCGAGCTGGCGCCCCGCTCGAGCCTGCTGGCGCTGACCCTGGCGCGGCTGCTGGCGAGCGGACCCGACCTCGAGCTGCGCGACGGCGAGCGCGCCCTCGCGATCCTCCTCAACTCCACCATCCGCCGCTCGCTCCGGAGCTTCGAGACGCTGGCGATGGCCTACGCCGAGACCGGCAACTGCGACAAGGCGCTCGAGTGGCAGAGCCAGGCCTGGGAGGCGGCGCTCGACGCCGACGACCAGACCCTGGCCGAAGAGATGGAGCGCCGGGCCGCCCACTACCGCGACAGCCGGCCCTGCCGCTACCTGCCGGACGCGACCGGCCCGGCGGCCGGCGATGAGCCCTAGCGCGCCGGCGCTCGTGAGGCGCAGCGGGCGGTGAACGGCCCCGGTCCGGCCCGGCCCGGCGCGTTTCGGGCACCGCCGCGCCGGGCCGGCGGCCCGGACGGGACCCCTTTTTGTAAAGAAAATCTTAATCAGCTTGCGCATCCATGCGCGCTCATCTATTTGCTTGACAGCCCCTCGGGAGGGGGAGTACCATCCCTGGCACTTCAGAGAGGAAGTCGAAGGGGGCAAGGCCCCCAGGGGAGGACGGGAGAGTTGAGAGGTCGGTCAGAAGCAGGCGTCACCGCCTATGGCAACGGAGCCACCGTTAGGCTCCCGGTGTCCGCGGATCCCGGCCGCTGCCGTTCGCGCAGCGGCCTTCTTGCATCTGGCAGACCCCAGCAACCGGCCCCTGCCTCCGCCAAGTTGGTACCCCACAGCGACGCAACGGCCCGCCCGGCGGGCCCTCATGGGAAAGGACTCGGACGATGACACGCAAACTGCTTGCCTGTGCCCTGCTGACGGGGCTCGTTTTCACCGTTTCGACAGCCGTGGAGGCGCAGATCGACGACGACTTCCCCGAGGTCGTGCTGTTCGCCACCAACAGCATGACGATCGACCAGAACACCACGGTGGTGTCGGGCGACGTCGTGGTCAACGCCGACTCCCCCGCC
>JBFGNS010000228.1:0-5006 GCA_041574955.1 Thermoanaerobaculia bacterium
CGCCGAGCCGGCGGGGGCCCGGGCGGAGCGACATCACCCTCGCCTTTGGAGCGCAGCCCCGGGCCCCACCCGGCCAGCGCACCCGGCCCCAAGCCCCAGGTCCACTGGCAGCTGCGTTGGCGATCGGGCCCGGTCGCTTGGCCAGCGGGGACCCGGGCTGCGCGCCCGTGCGAGGGTGACGTCGCTCCGCCCGGGCCCCCGCCGGCTCGGCGCTCCCTCCGGCGAGCTGCTCAAGGCCCTCGAGCCCTCGGGCCACAAGACCCTCGGGCCGACCGCCGTTTTGGTAGCCTGCCATCGTGTTCGACTCCATCGACGCCACCGTCGAGCAGCTCTCGGAGCTGTCCTACATCGCCGACGTCGGCCTCGCCACCAGCCTGTTCCTGGCGCTCAGGATGGAGCGGGCGCTGTTTCTCGAGGGCGAGCCGGGGGTGGGCAAGACCGAGGTGGCCAAGGTGCTCAGCCGCGCCTTCTCGACGCCGCTCATCCGCCTGCAGTGCTACGAGGGGCTCGACCTGAGCCAGGCGGTCTACGAGTGGAACTACCCGCGCCAGCTGCTCGAGATCCAGGCGCGGCGCGACGCCGGCGGCGGCGGCGAGGGCCATGCGCCGGACGACATCTTCAGCGAGCGGTTCCTGCTCAAGCGGCCGCTGCTGCAGGCCATCGACCAGAGCCACGACAGCGCGCCGGTGCTGCTGATCGACGAGCTCGACCGCGCCGACGAGGAGTTCGAGAGCTTCCTGCTCGAGCTGCTGAGCGAGTTCCAGGTCACGATCCCGGAGATCGGCACCCTCGCCGCCGAGCACAAGCCGATCACCGTCATCACCTCCAACCGCACGCGCGAGATCCACGACGCGCTCAAGCGGCGCTGCGTCTACCACTGGATCGACTACCCGTCGCTCGACAAGGAGACCGAGATCGTGCGGCGCAAGGTGCCGGGGCTCGACGAGCGGTTGGCCCAGCGGGTGGTGGCGTTCGTCCAGAAGGTGCGTCAGGAGGAGCTGTACAAGCTGCCGGGCGTCTCCGAGACCCTCGATTGGGCGGAGGCGCTGACCCATCTGAGCATCGAGGAGCTGGCCCCCGACACCGTGCGCTCGACGCTCGGCTTCCTGCTCAAGAACCAGGACGACGTCGACAAGCTGCAGGTGCGCGCCGGCGAGCTGCTCGAGGGGGCCTGAGGGGCGGCACCCGGCCGCCGTCGGCGATGTCCGCGCTGCTCGACAACCTGCTGCTGTTCGGCCGCGCGCTGCGCGATGCCGGCCTCAAGGTGTCGCTCGAGCAGATCCTGGGGTTCGCCCGCGCCCTCGACTGGGTGGAGCTCGGCGACCGCCGCCAGGTGTTCCACGCCGCGCGCTCG
Organism: Thermoanaerobaculia bacterium; assembly: GCA_041574955.1. Classification (GTDB taxonomy): domain Bacteria; phylum Acidobacteriota; class Thermoanaerobaculia; order Multivoradales; family JAHEKO01; genus CALZJC01. The sequence continues at coordinate 1,355 of JBFGNS010000228.1, forward strand.
CTGCTGGTCAGCCGGCGGGAGGACCTGGCGGTGTTCGACGCCGTGTTCGACCGCTTCTGGCTGGGGCGCGAAGAGAGACGTCCGCAGCCGGTGCCGCCGGCGCCGCGCCACGACCTGCGCCGCGCCCGGCGCTACAGCATCCACTACATGGCGGAGCGCGCTTCGGACTCCGCCCCGGGCGTCGATGTGGCGGACCGGCGCGGCAGCTTCAGCGCCGAGGAGGTGCTGCGCAAGAAGGAGTTCGCCGAGCTGACGCCCGAGGAGCTGGCCGAGGTGCGCCGGTTGATCCGGGAGACCCGCTGGCAGATCAGCCTGCGCCGCACCCGGCGGACGGTGCCCGATGCGCGCGGCAGCCGCATCCACCTGCGCCGGGTGCTGCGCGACGCCGCCAAGTTCGACGGCGCGCCGCCCCGTTTGAGGCGGCTCGACCGCAAGGTCAAGCAGCGGCCGATGGTGCTGCTGGCCGACGTCAGCGGATCGATGGAGCAGTACTCGCGCCTGGTGCTCGAGTTCTTCTACAGCGCCACCCACAGCCTGCGCGAGGTCGAGTGCTTCGTCTTCGGCACCCGGCTGACTCGAGTCACCAGCCAGCTGCGGCTGCGCAACGTCGACCGGGCCCTGGCCGAAGCGGCGCGCAAGATCGTTGACTTCTCGGGCGGCACCCGCATCGGCGAGTCGCTGGCCGAGTTCAACCGGCGCTGGGGGCGGCGGGTGCTGCGGCGCGGCGCGGTGGTGGTGGTGGTGAGCGACGGCTGGGAGCGCGGTGACCCAGAGCGGTTGCGGCGGGAGATGCGGCGGCTCTACCACGGCTGCTACCGCCTGATCTGGCTCAACCCGCACGCCGGCCAGGCCGGCTACCAGCCACTGGTGCAGGGGATGGCGGCGGCGCTCGACTGGGTCGACGACTTCCTGCCGGTGGACAACCTGGAGTCGCTGCGCACCCTCTCCCGCCTCTTTGCCGAGCTGCCGCCGCGGCGCACCGGTCTGCCGGCCGGCGCCGCCCGCCGCGTCGGCACCTGATCTCGCGCCCGCGGCGAGGCGCGAGGAGTGCGGCCGTGGGGTGGCCGCTGTGGTAGCCTTCGGCCACTGTTCGTTTGGTGACCGCGGCCGTGCGCGACCCCCGGCGGGGCGCCGGCGCGCGGCGGCAGCGAGCGGCGGCAGTCGCGGCGCCGCGGGTCGAGGGACCGGTGGCGGGCGTAGCTGCCGTCGCCGCGGTTCGACGAGAAAGGAGCCGCCCTTGATCCCGGGAGCCTTCGAATACCACTCGCCCGCCACCCTCGAGGAGGCGGTGGCACTGCTCGCCGACGCCGGCGGCAGCGCCAAGATCCTGGCCGGAGGCCAGAGCCTGATTCCGGCGATGCGCTTCCGGCTGGCGCTGCCCGAGACGCTCGTCGACATCAACCGCCTGCGCGACCTCGACTACCTGCGCGAGGAAGACGGCACGCTGGCGATCGGCGGGCTGACCCGCGAGTCGGAGCTCGAGAGCTCGGCGGTGGTCGCCGGGCGCTACCCGCTGCTGGCCGACACCGCGCGGGTGATCGCCGATCCGCTGGTGCGCAACCTGGCGACGGTGGGCGGCAACCTGGCGCACGCCGACCCGGCCAACGACCATCCAGCGACCATGCTGGCGTACGGCGCCGAGATCGTCGCTCACGGTCCCGCTGGCCGGCGGGTGATCGCGATCGACGACTTCTTCACCGGGCTGTTCGAGACCGCCCTCGCCGCCGACGAGATCCTGACCGAGATCCGCATCCCGGCGCCGGGGCCGGGCGCGGGCGGGGCCTACCTCAAGCTCGAGCGCAAGGTGGGCGACTACGCCATCTCGGCGGTGGCGGTCCAGCTCACCCTCGACGGCGACACTGTTGCCACCGCGCGCATCGGCCTGACCAACGTCAGCGCGGTGCCGATGCGCGCCACCGGCGCCGAGGCCGCGCTCGCCGGCAACCGGCCCACCGCCGAGGTGCTGGAGGCGGCGGGCAAGGCGGCGGCAGCCGAGTGCGACCCGTCGGCCGACCTCAGGGGCAGCGTCGAGTACAAGCGGGACCTCACCCGCGTGCTGACCAGTCGCGCCATCGCCAAGGCGGTGGAGCGGGCGAAAGGAGCGTGAGATGAGCCGCCATACGATCACGGTCACGGTCAACGGCGAGCAGGTCAGCCGCGAGGTGGAGGCGCGCCTGCTGCTGGTCCACTTCCTGCGCGAGGAGCTGTCGCTCACCGGCACCCACATCGGCTGCGACACCACCAGCTGCGGCGCCTGCACGGCGCTGCTCGACGGCCGCGCGGTCAAGAGCTGCACGGTGTTCGCGGTGCAGGCCGACGGCGGCACCGTCGAGACCATCGAGGCGCTGGCCGCCGACGGCAACCTGCACCCGCTGCAGGAGGGGTTCTGGGAGAAGCACGGGTTGCAGTGCGGCTACTGCACGCCGGGGATGATCATGAGCGCCAAGCACCTGCTGGAGAGGAACCCGTCGCCCAGCGAGGAGGAGATCCGCTGGGGGATCTCGGGCAACCTGTGCCGCTGCACCGGCTACAACAAGATCGTCGAGGCCATCCAGTACGCCGCCGGCAAGCTGGCCGAGGCCGACAGCTCCGAGGAGGCGACGTCATGACCCCTCTCGAAGACCGGTTCGAGCACCACACGCCGGTGCCCGAGGAGACCTCGGCGACGGTGGAGACCTCCGACGAGGTACGCACCTCGACGCCCAAGGAGGTGTGCGGCATGGGCCACCGGATGAAGCGCAAGGAGGACCCGCGCTTCATCCGCGGCAAGGGCACCTACGTCGATGACGTCAAGCTGCCCGGGATGCTGCATATGGACCTGGTGCGCAGCCCCTACGCCCACGCCCGGATCGTCAAGATCGACGACAGCGAGGCGCTGGCGACCGACGGCGTGGTGGCGGTGATCAAGGGCGAGGACCTGAAGGCCGCCGGCAACCTGCACTGGATGCCGACCCTGATGTCCGACACCCAGATGGTGCTGCCGATCGACAAGGTCGTCTACTACGCCCAGGAGATCTGCGCCGTCATCGCCACCGACCGCTACATCGCGGCGGATGCGGTGGAGAAGGTCCACGTCGAGTACGAACCGCTCGAGGCGGTGGTCGACCCGCACGCCGCGCTCGAGGACAAGGTGATCGTGCGCGACGACAAGGAGAAGAAGACCAACCACGTCTGGCACTGGGAGGCGGGCGACAGGGAGGCCACCGACGCGGTGTTCGCCGCCGCCGCTCACACCGTCGAGCAGACGATGCACATCCCGCGCATCCACGTCTGCTCGATCGAGACCTGCGGCATGGTGGCCAACTACAACCAGGCCACCGGCAAGATGCAGATCTACATGACCTCGCAGGCGCCGCATGCCCACCGCACGGTGTTCGCAATGGTCTCGGGGCTGCCCGAGCACAAGATCCAGATCATCTCGCCGGACATCGGCGGCGGTTTCGGCGGCAAGGTACCGGTCTACCCGGGCTACGTCTGCTGCGCGGTGGCCAGCCTGGTGACCGGCAAGCCGGTCAAGTGGATCGAGGACCGCAGCGAGAACCTGCAGGCCGACAGCTTCGCCCGCGACTACCACATCACCGCCGAGATGGCGGCCGACGAGGGCGGCAAGATCACCGGCCTGAGGGTCAAGACGCTGGCCGACTGCGGCGCC
>JBFGNS010000229.1:0-4913 GCA_041574955.1 Thermoanaerobaculia bacterium
CTCCTCGCCGGCGAGCTGCGGCCGGCGCGCCGCGCCGAGCTCAGCCGTCGCTCAGCCAGCGGTCGAGCCAGTCGAGCACGACGTCGTGCCACTGGATCGAGTTGTTGGGCTTGAGCACCCAGTGGTTCTCGTCGGGGAAGAACAGCAGCCGGCTGGGTATGCCCTGCCGCTGCAAGGCGGTGAAGGCCGCCAAGCCCTGGGTCTCGGGCACCCGGTAGTCGAGCGCGCCGTGGACGACCAGCATGGGCGTTTTCCAGCGCTCGACGAAGCGCGCCGGGTTGTGCTTCTCGTGGCTGTCGCGCGACACCCAGTACGGTCCACCGTGCTCCCACTCGGGGAACCACAGCTCCTCGGTGGCGAAGTACATCGAGCGCATGTCGAAGACGCCGTCGTGGTTCACCAGGCAGCGGAACCGCTCAGGCCACTGGCCGGCAATCCAGTTGACCATGTAGCCGCCGTAGCTGGCGCCCAGCGCGCAGGCCCGGTCGCCGTCGATCCACGGGTAGCGCTCGAGCACCGCCGCCAGACCCTTTTGGAGGTCTTCCAGCGGCTTGCCGCCCCAGTCGCCGGTGATCGAGTCGGTGAACGCCTGGCCGTAGCCGGTGGAGCCGTGGAAGTCGATCATCACCGCGGCGTAGCCGGCGCCAGCGTAGATCTGTGGGTTCCACCGGTAGTGGAAGTCGTTGTCGAACGAGCCCTGCGGGCCGCCGTGGATGAGGAAGGCCAGCGGGTAGCGCTTGGTCGGGTCGAAGCCCACCGGCTTGACCAGGTAGCCCCACACCGTCTCGCCGTTCCAGCCGGCGAACGAGAACTGCTCGTAGTCGCCGAGCTTGAGCGCGGCCATCCGCTCGCCGTTGAGGTCGGTGATCCGGCGCTCGCCGGAGCCGTCGAGAGCCGCGGTGTAGAGGTCGACCGGCGAGCGCAGGTGGTCCTTACCGTAGACCAGCCGCTCTCCCGCGACGCCTGGGGAGCGCACGTGGCCGCCGCCGACCAGCGCCCGCGGCTGGCCGGAGGCGACGTCGACGGCGAACAGCTTGACCTCGCCGACGTCGCCGGCGGTGGTGTACAGCGTGGCGCCGTCGGGCGAGAACACGATGCCGCTTGGCGAGCGGTCCCAGGCCTCGGTCAGCACGCGCGGCTCGCCCTCGGGCCAGCCGCGCAACACGATCCGGAAACGGTCGGCCTCGAAGCCGGGACGCGCCATCGCCAGGTAGGCCAGGGTCTTGCCGTCGGGCGAGAAGGTCGGCGCCGTGTCCCACGCCTCGTTGGCCTCGGTCAGGCAGCGCGGTGGGGCGCTGCCGTCGACCGGCGCGTACCAGAGATCGAAGTCGGTCGACCAGGCCTCCGAGCTGCCGGCCTCGCGCGCCGCGAACACCAGCCCGTTGCCGTCGGGCGCGAAGGCGATCTCCTCGGCGCCGCCGAACGGCTTCGACGGCACGTCGCCGTCGAAGCCGGCGGTCAGGTGGACCGGCTCGCCGCCGCTCGCCGGCACCACGAACAGGTGCGAGCGGCGGCCGTCCTTCCAGCTGTCCCAGTGGCGAACGAACAGCCGGTCGTAGACCCGGCCCGTCACCTTGCCGGCGGCCCGCTCCTCGAGCCTGCGGGCGGTGCAGGCGATCACCGACTCGCCCTCCTCGGCCGGGCAGTCCGGGAAGACCTCCAGGGTGACGGCCAGCCGATCGCCGGCCGGTCCCACCACCAGGTTGCCGGCATCGAGCAGCAGATCGGTGACCTGCCGGGCCTCGCCGCCGCGCGGATCGATCACCCACACCTGGGACGAGCCGGAGCGGGTCGACAGGAAGTAGAGCGAGCCGCCGTCGGGCGCCCAGCGCGGGTGGAAGTCGCCCGCTTCGTGGGTGGTCAACCGGCGCTGGCCGCTGCCGTCGACGTTCACCAGCCACAGGTCGGTGCGCCCGCGGTCAGCCTCGAGATCGGTACTCCTCACCACGTAGGCGACGCGGGCGCCGTCGGGCGACAGCTGGGGGTCGGACAGCCGGTCCAGGGTCACCAGGTCGCGGGCGGTGAACGGTCGCGGCTCATGGCTGTCGGCACCGGCCACCACAGGCAGCAGGAGCAGACAGGCTAGTGCGGGGATGGCGCTGGCACGCATCGGGTATCTCCTCGAGATCAGGGGCCGGCCGGGCCTGGAGTCTGAGACCCGAAAAGCCGTCGGCACGGCCGGAGCCGCCACCATTCTACCCGCCGCGGGGCACCTCGCCGGCCGGCCTGACGCCAGCTTACGGCTATACTTAAGCACGTAGCTCCCCCCCGGCGGTCGGAGCCATGCAAGGGCGCGCACTATCGCACTACGAAATCCTCGAGCAGGTGGGTCGGGGCGGGATGGGCGTGGTCTACAAGGCGCGCGACACGGTTCTCGGCCGGCTGGTGGCGATCAAGCAGCTCCCAGCCGAGCTGGCCGACGATCCGACCCGGGTGGAGCTGCTGCGGCGCGAGGCCCAGGCAATCGCGGCGCTCGACCACCCGCGCATCGTCACCATCTACTCGGTCGAGCAGCTCGCGGGCAGCCTCTGCCTGGTGATGGAGTACGTCCAGGGCGAGAGCCTGGCGCGCGCCATACCTGCCAACGGCTTTCCGCTCGGCCAGTTCCTGGACATCGCGATCCCACTGGCCGACGCACTGGGAACCGCGCACGAGCGAGGCATCATCCACCGCGACCTCAAACCGGGCAACATCATGCTGTCGCCCGACGGCCGCCCCAAGATCCTCGACTTCGGGCTGGCACGACTGCGGCCGGTACCGAGCGGCGAGCCGGAGTCGCAGCTCATCACTCAGGGCGTGTCCCTCGCCGGACCGCAGGCGGGAACGCTGCCCTACATGTCGCCCGAGCAGCTGTGCAACGAACTGGTAGACCACCGGTCGGATCTCTTTTCGCTCGGCATCGTGCTCTACGAGATGGCCACCGGGCGGTACCCGTTCCGGCGCGACGAAGGCTCGGTGGTGACGTCGCTGCTGCGCGATTCCCCGCCGCCGGTCGAGACCGTCCGCCCCGATCTGCCGCCGCAGCTCGGTCGGATCCTCGACCACTGCCTCGAGAAGGAGCCCGGCAAGCGGACCCAATCGGCTGCCGACCTGCGGCACCAGCTGCAGGACCTGCGAAGCGAAACGGCGACCGGTCGGCGCTTGGCGACGCACCCCCGGCGAGCCCGCCAGCGGTTTCTCGCTCCGCTCGCCGCGGTGGTTCTGGCGGCCGCCGGCTGGTTCGCTTACGAGCGCCTCAGGGAGCCCGTCCCGGTGGCTCCGCCACCCTACGTCGAGGTGGTGGAAAGCCGGATCTTCCCGGGGGACCGCGGCCCCGAGCACATCAGGCAGGGGTTCGTCGCGGACCTCGCCCGCAGTGTTCGAGAGTTCAAGGGGGTCTACCCGCCTGGGCGGGAAGTCAAGGCCCTGTCGGCCTTCCTCGGCCCACTGCCGGACTTCACGGTGGAGGCCGACGCGCTGCTGGCCGAGGGGCGGGTGCAGCTCGGGTTCCGGCTCCTCGGTCGGCACGGCGAGACTGCAAGTGAGGTTTTCGACGGTAGCAGCGACGATCCGTACGAGGTGCTCGAGCGCGCCGGCCAGGCGATCGCCCGCAGCCTCAGCGCAGCAAGCGGACTCGAGGTCCGGGCTCGCGCTCCGCGTCCGCTCACCACCGATCGGGTGGCTCTCGAGCTGTATCAGCGAGCAGCGGTCAGCCCCGGGCACAACGAGCCCGACCGAACGGCGCGACTTGCGTGGTTGGCCGAAGCCCTGGAGCGCGACCCGCGGTTCGCCGTCGCCCACGTCCTGCAGGGCGAACTGCTGCTGGCGTCCCCGACGAACGACAACGCCGCTGACTCGCGCGCGGCCGACGCCGAGGCCGCCTGTGCCGCCGCCGCCCGGCTCGAGCCCGGCTTGGCGACCGCCCACGCCTGCCTGGGTAGCGCCCGCCAGCGCCTGGGCCGCAGCTCGGAAGCCGCCGAGGCCTTCGCCCAGGCGCTGATGCTCGATGTCGCCGACGTCGAGTCTCACGTGGCGCTGCGCAGCTGCAACCTCGCTCTCGGGCTGCCGCAGAGCGCTGGCGCTACCTGGCTCGCCATCGTCGATCGCCACCCTGAGCATTGGGCCGGTTACTACTCGCTCGGTGCCTGGTATCAGGATCACCAACGCTACGATCTGGCGGCCGAGCAGTACAGCCGCGCGATCGAGAGGTCGCCACGCAATCCGCAGCTCCATTCCTTCCTGGCCACCGCCAACATCCTCGCCGGCCGCAACGAAGACGCCATCGACAGCCTCAAGCAGTCGATCGAGATCCAGCCCAGCTTCCCCGCCTACTACAACCTGGGCGGCCTGTACTACAACCAGCGGCTCTTCGAAGCCTCGGTCAGGGCCTTCGAGCGCGCGCTCGAGCTGCGTCCTCTCGACTACCGGGTCCACGGCCGGCTGGGATGGGCGTCCCACTGGCTACCCGAGAAGCGAACCGAAAGCCAACGCCACCTGCGGCGAGCCATCGCGTTGGCGGCCGAGCATCTCGAACAAGCACCCGACGACTCGGGCGCGGTGATCCTGACCGCCATCTACCACGCCCTGCTGGGTGACCGGGTCGAGGCCCTCGCCCACCTCGAGCGGGCCACGGAGCTGCGTCCCAACTACGCCCACAACGACTTCCTGGCCGCCGTGGTGCTCAACCATCTGGGCGAGACCGTGGCGGCGCTCGACGCCGTCGAACGGGCGGTGGCCGGTGGTTACTCGAAGGCCGAGATCCGCACCATCGTGGATCTCGAGAACCTGTACGCCGAGCCTCGCTTCCAGCAGGCGATCGGCATCCCCGGGGAGACGGCCGCGGCCACCGCCGGCCCGACCCTCGAAAGGAGAAGGACATGAAGCAGGCACCGCAGGTCGTCTTGGGAGTGTCACTGGCCGTCGCGGTTGGGGCC
>JBFGNS010000230.1:0-4769 GCA_041574955.1 Thermoanaerobaculia bacterium
CCGGCGCTGGTCATGCAGAAGAGGTACTTCTCGCCGCGCCGGAACGAGCGGTAGAGCTGCTTGTCGATGCGCGCCGCCAGATCCCAGAAAGACTCCTCCGAGCCCAGCCGCTGCGTGAACCGCATGGTGGTCAGGCAGCTGACGAGCGCCTCTTTGTCCATCGGCGGCTCGAGGTACGGGCGCAGGTCGGGAAAGGCGAAGTAGCGCAGCGGCGCTCGCCGGTCGCGGTAGCGGTGGTGCCGGACGGCGAGCAGCAGGGCGGCGTTCAGGGCGCTGTTGAGCGGCACCCGCCGCCGCCGGCAGCGGCGGACGAGGGCCGCGGTGGCTTCCTCCCCCAACGCCATGGGCAGCACGTGGCAGCTCGTCGGGCCCGCGGGCGGCGGGCTGCGCACGCCGCGCGAGCGCCACAGGTAGCCGATCTCCTCCGCCAACTGCCGGGCCATGAAGGCGCCGATCCTGGGAAACCGCGACAGGCCCCGGAAGCGGGCCGGAAACCGGTCATCGGGGCGCGCCGGCAGCTCGGCGCTGGCCGCCGTCTCCGCCGCGCCGCCGCCGCACAGCTCGAGCAGCTGACGGCAGACGGTGGCCCCCGAGGTGGCGTCGACGATCGCGTGATGGAACGTGAAGACGATCTCGCTGGCCGCATCGTCGCCTGGCGAGGCGACGAGAGCGCAGCGCGCCAGGGGCGCGACGCCGTACTCCAGGGGCCGGTTGATCTCCTCCTCGGCCACCCGCTGCCAGTCGTCGTCGCCGGAGCGCTCCACCCGGCGCAAGGGGACCGGGCCCGACTCGGCCAGCACGAACGACCAGCGCGAGCCCTGCAGCTCGAGCCGCGCCCGGAGCAGGGGGTGGCGCCGCTGCACCGCGGCCAGCGCTTGCCGCAGGCTCGCCTCCTCCGGGCGGCCGTTCAGACGCACGACGGCGACCGCGTTGTAGGCGAAGCTGGCGCCGGTCCAAGCCTCGGCGCTCTCGAACCCGCCCAGCCGCCGTCGCATCTGTCGAGGCTACCGGAACGCTCTCACCAGACGTAGTCGAGATGCACCAGCGCCCGCCGCCCGAGCAGATCGGCGCCAAAGAACTGGTAGTGCTCGTTGTCGAGCAGGTTGCTGACGTCGATTCCCACCCGGAAGCGTCCGAACGACCGGTTGGCGGTCAGGTCGACCACCTCGTAGGACGGCACCGGACCCTTGAACAGGCCCGCGCTCCAGTCGAAGCCCTCGACCCAGCGCGCCCTCAAGGCGGCATCGAAGCGCTCGCCGACGTAGACCAGGCTGGCGTTGAAGCGGTTCTCCGAGCTGTTGGGCAGCGCCGGATCGTCGGGCAGCCGGTCGCGGATGTCGAAATCGAACCAGGCGTAGCCGAAGTCCACGTTCCAGCGGTCTCCCAGCCGTTGGTTGAGCGAAAGCTCGGCGCCGCGGCTGTCGACGCGGCCGAAGTTGACCAGTGACAGGGCGGTGAACACCGGCTCACCGAAGATGCCGTTGGAGAGCAGCGCCAGCAGCTGCGGCGGCAGGTTGGCCTGGAGTCCGCCCATCAATGCCGCGGCGAACGGCGGCGGCAGGCTCGCGGGCGGGGTGTAAGGCGCGAACGGGCTCGCCAGGCGGCCCCGCGACGGATCGAAGAACGGGATGTAGTCGCTGATGAAGTTCTCGATCCGGCTGTCGTAGAGATCGAGCGTGAGATAGGTGTCGCCGCCGACGATGCCCGAATAGCCCACCTCGAAGGTACGGATCTCCTCCGGCTGGAGGCTCGAGTTGCCCACCGCCCGGATCGCCACGGGCACGCCGAAGCCGCAGGAAGTTCCGCCCAACTCGCACAGCGCCTCGAGCGGCGACATGTCCACCGGCGGCTGCACCGGCAGGTAGAGCACCAGCTGGGCGTAGCCCGGGGTCAGGAACGCCTCCGCGAAGGTCAGCCGCAGGTTGTGCTCGGGGCGCACCGCCCAGACCAGAGAGCCGCGCGGCGAGAGCTGCGAGTCGTGGAGCTGGTTGTCGTCCCAGCGCACCGCCAGGACCCCCGTGAGGCTGTCGCTGAAGTCGTACTCGAGCTGGCCGAAGACGGCCCGGAACTCCTCGGTGTGCTTGCGGTAGGTCACCGTCTGGAGCCTGTCGGGGCCCTGCGAGTCGACACTCTCGTCCATCAGCGAGGCGCCCGCCACCAGGAACCCCTTGCCGCCGGCGAAGCCGGTGCGGCCCTGAAACTCGAGCGCCAGCCGCCCCGATTCGGTGAAGAACGGATAGTTGGCGCCCAGGAACACCCCGTCGCCGTCGCGGGCGGTATAGGAGCCGAGCAGGTTCCAGCCGGGCGTGCTGAGGTCGAAGCGGGCCCAGGGCCGCTTGACGTCGGTCACCTGCAGGCGGCCGAACTCGGCCACCATCACCGGCCCCTGCACCTGCGCCGTCCCGCCTTCGAGCACCAGGCTGGCGCTCGAGCTGAGGTCGTGGTCCAGCCGCAGGCTGCCGTAGGCGATCTCGTCTTCGTCGAGCGGCGGCCCGGTCAGCTCCAGCGGCAGGCAGAAGGGCTGGCCCGTGACCTGGCACGGCGTCGAGTACTCGACGCCGCGGGTTCGTGGCCGGTAGAAGTCCTCGCTCTGGTTGATTCCCACGAGCAGCTTCCCGTACCACCCGTCCGCCAGCCGGGTGGCGTAGCGCAGGTCGGCCCTGCGGGTGGCCAGCTCGCCTCCGGTGAGCCGCAGCCGGCCGCCCTGGCTCGACTTGGGGGGCCGGGTGATCAGATCGAGCACCCCGTTGAAGGCGTCGGTGCCGTACAGCGCCGAGCCCGGGCCGCGCACCAGCTCGGCGCTTTCGAGATCATCGAGCGGGAAGCCGATCGCCGCCCATTCCTGGGTACCCAGGGAGGGCATCGAGACGTCGCGGCCGTCCACCAGGGTGAGCACCCGGCGGTTGAACGGGTCGTTGAAGCCCCGCACATTGAGGTTGAACTCGTACAGGCCGCCCTGGGTCAGCTCGGCGCCCGGGGTGAACTCCAGCAGCTTGGGCAGCTGACCGCTGGCCGACTCGCGGGCGATCTCCTCGGCCGGCACCAGGGTCATCGCCGCCGGCGCTTGGACGATCCGCTCCGGCCGCGGGGTGATGGCTCTCACCGTGAGGGTCTCGAAGTAGGAGAGCGGCCAGTCGATGGTCAGCTCCAGGGTCGCGGTCTGCCCGGCGACCACCTCGACCATCTTCATCTGCTCGGGATGGCGGGCGAGGAAGAAGGTCAGGGTGCGGGACCCCGGCGCGACCCTGGTGAGCGCAAAGCGGCCGTCGGCGGCAGTGAGGACCACTTCGGGATGGCCGGCCGCCAGCACCGTGACGCCGCCGATACCCGAGCCGTCGGCTCGCAGAACCCTGCCCTCGATCCTGCCACCACCCCGCTCGGCGGTGACTGGAGCCGCGAGCAGCGCCAGCAAGGCCACGGCGATTACCCAAGATCTGCTCCCCATGGTGACCTCCCCCGCGCCGACCGATGTGCGGCGCGCCTGTGCACAGCGCCGGCACCGGTCCCCGCGGCCCGGATGCGCGCTGGCGAAACCGATCTCTCCCGGCAAGCTAGCCTCGGCGCCCGCGCTTCCGAAACACCCCAACAGGCAGAGCCTCCGGCCCACCCCGGCGGGCGGCAGGGCGGAGCCGAGCCCCCGCAACGTGTATCGTTGTCGCCGAGCTCGAACATCAGCGCTCCCAAGCCCCGGAAGGAGGAGTTGCCATGCTCAAACCGATTCGGCTCATGCTGGCGGCTTTGCTGGCGATCTCGCTCCTGGGCGGCTGTGGGGGCGCCCGCCGCAGCTTCGAGCTGGTGGGCACGGTCGAGCGCACCGCTCTCGAGCTGGCGGCGCCGGTCTCCGAGGTGGTCGTGGAGATCCCCGCCGAGCTCGGCGCCCGGGTCGCGGCCGGTGAGGTGGTGGTGCGGCTCGACACCGAGGTGGCCGAGGCCGAGCTGGTGGCCGCCCAGGCCGCCCTGGCCGCCGCCGAGGCCAAGGTGATCGAGGCGATGGAAGGCTTCAACCGCGCCGAGCGGCTGGTGCGCTCGCGGGTGGGCACCAAGGCGGAGCTCGACCGCGCGCGCAGCGCCCGCGACGAGGTGCTGGCGACGGTGGCCGAGCGCAAGGCGCGCATCGCCCAGGCCGAGCGCCGGCTGGCCGACTTGACGCTGCGCCCGGCGGTCGGTGGAGTGATCGATCAGCTGCCGTTCGAGATCGGCGAGCGGGTGCCGGCCGGCGGCGTGGTGGCGGTGATCCAGACCGACGACCCGCCCTGGGTGCGGGTCTGGCTGCCGGCGCGGGCGGTGGGGATGCTCGGCGGTGAGGCCGAGATCGAGGTGCGGGTGGAGGGGTTCGCCACGCCGCTCGCCGGGCGGCTTCTCGACGTCGCCCGCGAGCCCGAGTTCACCCCCCACTACGCCCTGACCGAGCGCGAGAGCGCCCACCTGGTCTACCGCACCCGGATCGCCCTCGACGACGCGCCGGCCGAGCTGCGACCCGGCCTGCCGGCCCGGGTCGAGCTCGAGCTGACCCGGCCGGCGGCGACGGGCGGATGAGCGAGCCGGTCATCCTGGCGCGCGGCGTCGGCCGCCGCTTCGGCCGGCTGCAGGCGGTCGACGGCGTCGACCTCGAGGTCCGCCGCGGCGAGGTGTTCGGCTTTCTGGGACCGAACGGTGCCGGCAAGTCGACCCTCATCCGCATGCTCGTCGGCCTGCTGCCGCAGTCGGCCGGCGAGATCACCGTCCTCGGCCGCCAGCTGCCGCGCCAGGCCGAGGAGCTCAAGCCGCAC
>JBFGNS010000231.1:0-4763 GCA_041574955.1 Thermoanaerobaculia bacterium
CGGTCGAAGATGTTGTAGAGCAGCGGCCCGCGGCGGATCGGGCTGGGATGCGGGTCGGTCTCCATCCGCGCCAGGTCCCACCAGTGGTAGAAGTGGGTCCACAGCGTGGTCGGGTCGTAGTGGATGGCGCGGTGGAAGAAGTTGCGCCGCTCCTCGGGCACGAAGCGGCCGATGCGGCGCCGGAGCGCGGCGTCCATGTACTCGCGCACCTCGAGCACGTCTTCTCTGCCCAGCCAGTCGATGTACCGCGTCACCGCCTCGTTGGCGCGCCGGTCGTACTCCTCGGCCGTGGCGATGGCGACCAGCGGCGGCAGCTTGCGGTTGCGGTGCTCCTCGAGCCCGAGCGCGGCGTGGGCGCGGTAGAGCTCGCGCTCGAGCAGCGCCACCTCCTCCTCCCACGACAGCGGCACCAGGTGGACGTTCTGGAGGTGCCAGGTGTAGTTCTCCTTGCCGATGCCCGAGGGACCGGTCTTCGACTCCGCCTCCGCCTCGAGCCAGTCGATGAAAGAGCCGGTGGCCCCACGCGCCGCGCGCACGGCGTGCCGCAGCTCGTCGCCGGCCTCGGCGGTGTCGTCCTCGAGGCCGGCCAACGTCCGCTCCTGCGAGCGCAGGTCGCCGGTGCCGGCGATCCACAGCTCGCGCGCGTTGCCGGTCAGGTTGCCGCGCGCCTGCTGGAGCAGCGGCGGGATGGTGCGCAGCTCGGCGGCGAGCCTGGCCTCGGCCTCCGCGGTGAGCGGGAACTCGTAGCTCCACAGCTCGACCAGCGCGTGGTGGGTCGGCCCCTCGTGGGCCGGCGTGTCGCTCTGGTAGGTCCACACCGAGGCGTAGAACGCCGGGTCCCGCGCCCACGGGCGCAGCACCCGCAGGTTGAAGTCGAGCCCGTTCATCTCGGCCCGCACCAGGTGCCAGTCGACCTGCTGCTCGACCGGCCAGCCGCTGGGATCGATCGCCCGGAGCCGCGCCTGGAGCGCCTCGAGGCCCGCCCGTTTCTCGGCCATCGCAGCGGCGGTGTAGTCGGGTGCGCCGTCGCGCAGCCGCGGCCGCTCGAAGGCGCGCCACTCCTCGAACAGCTCGACCAGCTCGGCGTGCGAGCCGGCCGCTGCTCGGGCCGGAGCCGCGACGCAGAGGACGGCGGCCAGCAGCGCGGTCGACGTGAGGGCGCGGAGCGCCAGCGCGTGGGGTGGGGACGGATGATGCATGGCTCTGTCCTGTGCTCGGCCGCGCCGCGCCGCGTTTGCGGCGGCGCGGCCGTCTGCTGTCGCCTCGGCGGGTCGGGGCGAAGTCTACTGCGATGCGATCTGCCGGGCCGGCGCCGGCGTTCTCCTCGGCCGGCCTGGGCCAGCGCCTGGTCTAGGGCCGCACGCTGCAGCTGCCGCCGCCCAGCACGCAGAAGCGGGCACAGTGCGGGTGGTTCAGGTACACCGGCCCCAGGGCGTCCGCCAGCATGCCGCCGAGCTCGAACCGGCGGTCGTAGGGCAGCAGCGTGCAGCTCACCACGGCGGCGGCTTCGGCGCCGCGCCGGCGAACCACCATCCGGCTGCGCGCGCACATCACCGACGACGGCTCGACGCCCAGGATGCTCCAGCAGCCGGTGGTGATCTCCGGCACGTCGAGGGTCTCGTCCATCTCGGGGAAGAGCACGAGCTGCGCCGGGTCGGCCGCGTCGAGCGCCACCCCCCGGGCCGCGAACAGTCGGGCGTAGCCGGCGCGCGCCTCCTCCTCGGGCTCGCCCCAGCAGGTTCGCCCCGCCACCGACAGCCGGAACCTGCCGGCTGCGAGCCAACAGAGCCCGCGCAGGGCGAGCTCCCACGAGCCTGGCCCGCGCTCCCGCTCGTGCAGCTCGCGGCCGTAGTGATCGAGACTCACCCGCAGGTGGAGCCTGGTGCCGTGGGTGTCGCGCAGCCGCTCGAGGGCGGCCTGCATGGCCGGCCGCATCATCGGCCGCATGGCGTTGGTCAGCACGAGAGCCTCGCAGCCGCGCGCCAGGACGTCCTCGAGCATCGCCGGCAGCTCGGGGTTGATGAACGGCTCGCCGCCGGTGAAGCCGATCTCGCGGGCCGGCAGACCGAGCTCGGCCACCTCGTCGAGGAAGCGTGCCACCTCGGCGGCGGTGAGGTGGGCCAGCCGGTCGTTGGTGGGGCTCGAGTCGACGTAGCAGGTGGCGCACTCGATGTTGCACAGCGTGCCGGTGTTGAACCAGAGGGTCTCGAGCCCGTCGAGCTCGACCCGAGCGCGCGCCGACCCGTCGGCCGTGGTCTCCCGCCGCCGGAACTTCGCCGGATCCAGGAGCGGGCCCTCGCGCACGGGGCCGTCAGCTAGCGGCCACATCGAGTACCGCCCAGACCGTCATGACGCGAGTGTAGCGCTGTCGCGGCGGCGGCCGGAGAGCCACCACCACCACCCGAGCCGCCGGCGGGGGCGCCGACGGGGAGACGGTCTCGGGCTCGGCCGGGCCACGTTCGTCGTACGGAATCCCCAGGGCGAAGGCGACCCCGACGGCGACGTGACCCGCCAACCGTTCGGACTCAGTGCTCGGGGGCGGCCTCGATGTCCACCGGCGGCGGCGCCCCTTCGGGCTCGCGGATCAGCTCGACCATGTCGCGCACCGTCTCCGACGGCTTCGGGAACAGCGGCGTCAGCCCGAGCGCCAGCGCGAAGTTGAGCAGCGTGCCGACGACGCCGATCCCCTGTGGACCGATGCCGAAGCACCAGTTCGGCATCCCCAGGTAGACCGAGCCGATGATGTAGCCGGCGGTGAACAGCAGGCCGGCGATCATGCCGACCATCGCCGGCACCGTGCCCACCCGCTTCGAGAAGATGCCCAGCACGATGGCGGGGAAGAAGCTCGCCGCCGCCAGCCCGAAGGCGAACGCCACCACCTGGCTGACGAAGCCCGGCGGGAAGATGCCGAAAAGCCCCGCCACCACCACCGCCAGGCCGATCACCAGCCGGCCCACCAGCAGCCGCCTGGCCTCGCTGGCGCGGCGGTTGATGACCCGGTAGTAGAGATCGTGGGCGACGCTCGACGAGATCACCAGCAGCAGGCCGCTGGCGGTCGACAGCGCCGCCGCCAGCCCACCGGCCGCCACCAGGGCGACGATCCAGTTGGCCAGCTCGGCCATCTCGGGGGTCGCCAGCACGATGATGTCGCGGTCCGGACCGGCCAGCCCGCGCGCCCGTAGCTCGGCCCGGCCGTCGCGGCCGCTCGCGCCGCCGCTCGCCAGCCACCGCTCGTGCTCGCCGCGGATGGCCGCCATCTCGGCGGGCACCAGCGAGCCCGTGCGGAACACCTCGTTGTCCTCGCCGAGCGCCGGGTCGGCGGCGCCGCGGTACTCGAGGCGGCCGTCGCCGTCGTCGAGCCAGACGATGAGCCCGGTGCGCTCCCAGCTGCGGAACCACTGCGGCAGCTCGGCGGCCTGCCTGCCCTCGAGGCTCTGGATCATGTAGTAGCGGGCGAAGGCGGCGGTGGCGGGGGCCGTCAGGTAGAGCAGGGCGATGAAGGCGAGCGCCCAGAAGGCGCTCCAGCGGGCGGCGCGCACGCTGCGGACGGTGTAGAAGCGCACGATGACGTGCGGCAGCCCGGCGGTACCGATCATCAGCGCCAGCGCGACGCAGAACACGTTCAGCCGGTCCCAGCCGCCGACGAACGCCTCGGTGTAGCTGGCGAAGCCGAGCTCGGCGTGGATCTGGTCCAGCCGGTCGAGCAGCGTCACGCCGCTGCCCACCAGCTCGCTCCCCATGCCGATCTGCGGCACAGGGTTGCCGGTCAGCTTGATCGAGATGGCGATTGCCGGGATCAGGTAGGCGGTGATCAGTACCCAGTACTGCGCCACCTGCGTCCAGGTGATCCCCTTCATGCCGCCCAGCGTGGCGTAGACGAAGACGATCGCCACGCCGATCA
The DNA here is from genome assembly GCA_041574955.1 of Thermoanaerobaculia bacterium. Classification (GTDB taxonomy): domain Bacteria; phylum Acidobacteriota; class Thermoanaerobaculia; order Multivoradales; family JAHEKO01; genus CALZJC01. Next base: position 3,902 of record JBFGNS010000231.1, read on the forward strand.
CCACGCCGACGTTGACGTCCACCTCGAAGAAGCGCGAGAAGACGATGCCCACGCCGCGCATCTGGCCGGCGACGTAGGTGAAGCTGACGAACACCGCACACACCACCGCCACCAGCCGCGCGGCGTTCGACTCGTACCGGTCGCCGACGAAGTCGGGCACGGTGTAGTGGCCGAACTTGCGCAGGTAGGGCGCCAGCAGCAGCGCCAGCAGCACGTAGCCCCCGGTCCAGCCCATCAGGTAGACGCCGCCGGCGTAGCCCATGATCGACACCAGCCCGGCCATCGAGATGAAGCTGGCGGCGCTCATCCAGTCGGCGGCGGTGGCCATGCCGTTGGCCGCCGCCGGCACGCCGCGGCCGGCGACGTAGAACCCCTCGGTGTCGCGCACCCGGCTGCGCCACGCGATGTAGAGGTAGAGGGCGAAGCTCGCCGCGACGAATACGAACGTCCAGCCCTGGACGCTCACGCCGGTGTTCCGCCGTCTTTCGGGCGGCGCAGCCGCTCGAGCTCGCGCTGGTGCCGGTCGTCCAGCCGGTTGAGCAGCAGCGCGTACACCAGGATCAGCAGCACGAAGGTGACGATGCTGCCCTGCTGGGCGAACCAGAAGCCGAGCGGGAAGCCGCCCAGCCGGAGCTGGTTGAGGCTGTCCGCCAGCAGCACGCCGCAACCCAGGCCGACCGCCGCCCACACCGCCAGCAGCACCGCCATGATGCGCAGGTTCGACCGCCAGTAGCGAGCGAGCGCTTCGACGACGCGCGGATCGTCCGCGTCGAGCGAACCTTCGGAGGGGAAGGCAGGGTGCGGCATGACGGCGCCGAGCTTACTCAAGGGGATCGCGCCGACGCAACCTCCGGCGCCGCAC
>JBFGNS010000232.1:0-4759 GCA_041574955.1 Thermoanaerobaculia bacterium
CCGGTTGCTAACGGTACCGGCCGGCGCCGGCCACGAGCCGCGCTGGCTCGCCCCCGGCGAACGCCGGCGGGTCGCCGAGCGCGCCGCCGCCGAGCTCGCCGCCTACTTCCACCGCGACCGGCTGGCGCGCGGCATGCCCAAGGCCGAGGCGCTGCGCCGCATCCTGCCGGGGGCGGCCGCGCAGCTCGCCGCCACCTACTTCCGCTGGCTGAGCGAGGACGGCGTGATCGAGCTCGACGGCGACCTGGTCGACCTGCCCGGCCGCTCGGCGCGCCTCACCGGCCAGGAGTCGGCGCTCGGCGAGCGGGTCGAGGCGGCGTTCGAAGCCGCCGGTCTCAAGCCGCCGTCGCCCTCCGAGCTGCAGCGCGAGCTGGGCGCCAAGCCGCAGATCCTGGCCGGCGTGGTGCGCTACCTGGTCGAGCGCGGCCGGCTGGTGCGGCTGCCGGGCGAGCTGATCATCGCGGCCGGCGCGGTCGAGCGGGTGATCGGCGAGCTGCGCGCCAGCGGCGTCGAGCGGTTCTCGGTTCCCGAGTTCAAAGAGCGGTTCGGGCTCAGCCGCAAGTGGGCGATCCCGATCCTCGAGCACCTCGACTCGATCGGCGTCACCCGCCGCGTGGGCAACGAACGGCAGCTGATCCAGGGAGGATGAAGAGATGGCCGGAACGATCGCGGTGCTCGGCGCCTCCGCCGACCGCTCCAAGTTCGGCAACAAGTGCGTGCGCGCCTACCAGTCGGCTGGCTGGACGGTCTATCCGGTCAACCCGCGCGAGGCGACGATCGAGGGGCTGACTGCCTATCGGTCGCTGGCCGAGGTGCCGGCCGAGCTGGACCGCATCAGCGTCTACCTGCCGCCGCCGCTGACAATGCGGCTGCTACCCGAGATCGCCGCCAAGGGCGCCGGAGAGCTGTGGCTCAACCCGGGCGCCTCGGACGCCGACGTCGAGGCCGAGGCGCGCGCCGCCGGGCTCGAGGTGCGCGCCGCCTGCAGCATCGTCGACATCGGGCTGTCGCCGGCGCAGTTCCCGTGAGCGCCGGCAGCGGCTCGGTGAGAAGGTCGGGCTAGTCGAGCAGCTCGATGCGGTCGGGCGCGTTGGGCACGATGCACAGGAACTCGAACGGCGCCTCGACCACCTGGTAGGAGTGCGGCGCGCCGGCCGGGATGTACAGCACCGAATCCGGCCCCACCTCGTGCTCGTCGTCGCCGATCCGGATGCGGGCGCGCCCGCGCAGCACGTACTGCTGGTGCTCGACGGTGTTGGTGTGGCGCGGCATGCCGCCGCCCTCCCCCATCACGAAGCGACGCAGCGCGAAGTTGGGCGCGCCGTCGGCCGGCCCCAGCAGCACCTGGCGGGCGGTCGCGGTGCCCGCAGCCACGGCGTCGAGCGGCACCGACTCGACCTTGCGCACCACGGCGTCGCCACGCTTCGGCTGATCCATCCTGGTCCTCCTTCGCTCGGGTCGGCAGCCGGCGAACGGTCGCCGGCGGCTAGCCGTTCTCGTCCGGCGGCCGGTCGGCGTCCTCGGCCGGCGGCTCGGGCTCGGCGACCGGCTCGGCGGTCGCGCTGTCGGCCTCGCCAGGCTCGGCCGCGGACGGCGGCGCGCCGGTCTCTACCGCCTCGCCGGCCGGAGGAGGCGGCGGCGCCGTCGCTCCGGGCAGCGCCGGCGTGCCGACGTCTTCCGCCACTCGCTTGACCACCCGCTCGATCGTCGGGTCGTCGACGAACGGCCGGTAGCCGCGCAGCGCCAGCCCGACTGTGTCACCCGGGTCGACCAGCAGATCGATCTCGGCGACCCGCTGGGTGAAGGTCGCGAGCAGCGCCCCGGAGTCGGTGACGACGGTCAGCAGCAGCCGCTCGCCCTCCCACCGCTTGGACTCGACGGTGCCGACCGTCGGCTCGCCGCGCAGCGCCGGTGGTGCCAGGCGGTCCCAGAGGCGCGGCGCCAAGAAGCCCACCGCCAGCCCCAACAGGAACCCCAGCAGCAGGATCACAGAGCGCCCTTTCACCCCACCATCCTAACCTACGACCGGGTATCCTCGGCGCGTGCGGATCGCCACCTGGAACATCAACGGCCTGAGAGCCCGGCTCGACTTCCTCAAGATCTGGCTCGCCGACCGGCGGCCCGACCTGGTGGCGGTGCAGGAGCTCAAGCTGGAGGACGAGCAGTTCCCGCACGCCGAGCTCGAGGAGGCCGGCTACCGGGCGGTCAGCCACGGGCAGAAGGCCTGGAACGGGGTGGCGGTGCTGGCTCGCGACACGGCGCCGGCGGCGGTGCAGCTTGGCCTGCCCGGCCGGGAGGAGGAGGGCGCCCGCCTGCTCACCGCCCGCGCCGGAGACCTGGAGCTGACCAGCCTCTACTGCCCCAACGGCAAGCACGTCGGCCACGCCGACTTCCCCCGCAAGCTGGCCTGGTTCGACGCCCTCGCCGAGCATCTCGAGAGCGCGGGGGCGGCACGCGGCGAGGCGGTGGTGGCGGGCGACTTCAACATCTGCCCGGCGCCGCTCGACAGCTGGAGCGAGAAGGCGCTGGGCGGCAGCATCTTCCACACCGGCGAAGAGCGCGACCGCTTCCGGAGGCTGCTCGATCTCGGCCTGGTGGACGCCTGGCGAAATCTCCACCCCGACCGCCAGGCGTTCTCGTGGTGGGACTACCGCGCGGGCGGCTTCCACCGCAACCACGGCCTGCGGATCGACTTCCTGCTGGTCTCGCCGGCGGTTGCCCGGCGGCTCGCCGGCGCGGAGATCGACCGCGACTACCGCAAGAAGAAGGAGGGGCTCACCCCCTCGGACCACGCGCCGGTGTGGGTCGACCTCGATTGAGCCGCGCGGCTCAGTCGTCGACGTAGCCGCCACGGGTGCGCGCCCGCACCCCCGGCGCCGCCACCCTGACCGCCACCGGGTGCCAGGCCCCGTCGTCGAGGTCGCGCGTCGGGTAGTAGCCCAGGACGTACTGGCTGCGCAGCTCGGCGAGGATCTCGCCGAACGCGACGCCCGCCTCGCCCGCCTCCGCGATCGGCACCACTCGGCCGCCGGTCTCGCGAACCAGCTGCGCCAGGCCGCGGCGCTCGGCGTCGTGCTGGTCGGCGCTGCGCCAGGGCGACACCACGCGCTCCTGGTAGCGCGGCCCGCGCAGCTCGATCCAGTACACCACCGAGCGGCTGCGCCGCGCCGCCCACAGCACCTCCTCGATGCTCAGCGCGCTATGGATGTCGAGCCCATCCGAGAGCAGCACCACCACCCGCCGCCCCTGCCGGCTCTCGAGCTGGCGGATGGCCAGGTAGAGGGCGTCGTTGAGCGCCGTGCCGCCGGCCGCCGACACGCCCTCGAGCGCCCGCGCCAGCTCGGCCGGCTCCTGCGTGTACGGGCCGCGATGGAGGACGGCGTCGGCGAACAGCACCAGCGACGCCTCGTCGAGCGCCTGCATCCCCTCGAGAAGGGCGCGCGCGCCGCCGACCGCCGCTTCCAGAGCGCCGCCGACCATCGACTGGCTGGCGTCGATCAGCAGCGCCACCGCGAGCGCGGCGTCGCCGCCCTCGAAGGTGACGATCTGCTGGCGACGGCCGTCGTCGATCACCGCGAACTCCCCGGCGGTGAGCGGAGCGGCCGGCCGCGCCCCTTCGAGCGCCACGTACAGCTGCTGCAGCCCGAGGTCGATCTGCTCGTCGATCCGCAGGCCCGGCGTCTCGCGCACCGCCCGCGCCAGCTCGCCGTCGGCGCCCATCAGCACCGCCTCGAAGCGGTGCGGACCGAACTCCTCGCCCAGCTCGACCGGCAGCCGGTAAGGCGGCCGGGACAGGCGTCCCACCTCTCGCCCGTCGACCAGGAAGCGGGCTTCGCGCACCACGCCAGCGCCCTCGAAGCCGATCTCCAGCTCGACCTCGCCGATCGCCGGCTCGAGCGCCGGCGGCGACACGAACCAGGCCCGCATCGGCTCCTCGGCCACCGCCGCGGCGGCGGCCAGCACCACAGCGGCCAGCACGACGGCGGCCAGAACTGGGGCCGCCAGCTCGCGGGCGGGCCTCACGGCGCCGAACCCTCGCCGTCCCCCCGGCGCAGCGCCGCGGCCAGCAGCGGCAGTCTCACGGTCACGCTCTGGCGCACCGTCTCCTCCAGCGCGCCGAGGTCGATCGCCGCCGGGTCGGCGTAGCGGAAGCGCGGCGTGCGGCCGGCCAGCCCGCCGCCGACCGGCAGTCCCCGACGGAGGCGCTCGGCCTCGTGCTTCGCGCCCGTGCGGTCGAGTGCGTAGGCCAGCAGCAGGGTGAGGACGGGATCGGCCGGCAGCCGGCGGACCGCCGGCCGCAGCTCGCGCACCAACTCCGGGTAGCGTCCGCCGGCCGCCAGCGCGCGCGCCAGCACCTGGTAGGCCAGCGACAGCTGCCAGTCGGGCACGCGCTCGGAAACCACGGTGCGGGCATCGCGCTCGGCGCTGGCGTGCTGGCCGGCCCGCAGCGCCAGCACCGCCAGCCGGAGTTGCGCCTCGACGTTGGCCGAGTTGGCACTCAGCAGCAGCCGCAGATGGTGCTCGGCGTCTTCAAAGCGGGCCGTTCGCTCGTAGCTGATGGCCAGCAGCAGGCGGGCGGGCTCGAGGTCGGGAGCCAGCTCCAGCGCCCGCTCGAGCAGCTCCTGCGCCGCCAGCGACATGCGGTGGCGCTCGACGGTCTCGGCCAGCCCGCACATTGCGGCGGCGGTCAGCCGTCGGTCGTCGGGCGACGGCAGCGCGTCGGCGGCGGCCGCCGGGGCGGCCGCCGCCACCCGCCCCC
>JBFGNS010000233.1:0-4751 GCA_041574955.1 Thermoanaerobaculia bacterium
GAGCGCCGCCGCGCTCAGGTCCCGCGCCGGCACCGGCAGCGACAGCGGGTGGAGCAGAAGCCGGTCGCGCTCGAGCAGCCGGACGCCGCCGTCGCGCGCCAGCACCAGCAACGGATAGGCCGCGTCCCCGGTCGGCAGGCCCGCGGCGGCGGTGGCCACCAGCGGCTGCCAGGCGCCGCCGTTGGCGTGCCGCAGCCAGGCGCCGCCGTCACCCGCCAGCACCAGGCTGTCGGCAAGCGCTCCCAGGCGGCCTCCGGAGAACGGCGCCTCGGCCGGGCCGGCGGCCCGCTCGCTCCAGCGCCACAGTCCGTCACCGTCGCCACCCACCCAGATCTCGCCGGCCACGACGCTCACCGAGCGCGCCGACGCCGCCCCGGTCTCGAGCGGCACGAAGGTCTCGCCGTGACGGCGGTACAGCTTGCCGCCGGCCAGCGCCACCACCAGCTCGCCCTCGGCGGCGACCTCGTCGACGCGCCCGAAGCCGATCTCGGCGACCGCTCGCCACTCCCCGAAGCGGCGCTCGAACAGCCCCTTCTCGGTGGCGGCGTACGGCCGGTCGCCGCCGGCCGCCAGCTCGAGCACTGTCGGCAGGTCGGCCTGCGGGCCGTCGAAGCTCAGCCCGCCATCGCGCGAGCTGTAGATGCCGGACGCCGGACCGCCGTGGCGCACCGCCGCCAGCAACTCACCCGACCGCAGACGCACCATGTCGGCGACCCGCACGCCGGTCAGCCCGTGGCTGGCTCGACGGAAGCTCTCGGCGCCGTCCTCCGACCGCCAGATGCCGCTGCCCTCGGTTCCCACCAGCACCAGCTCCGGCCGCTCGGGGTGGTTGGCGATCGTCGCCACCACCAGCTCCGGCGAGGTGCGGATCGACCAGCCCAGCCCACCGTCGTCGGAGACGTACACCCCGGCCACCGTGCCGGCCAGCAGCCGCCCGCTCGGCAGCACCCCCAACGCCTGGGTGCGCCGCTCGTCCATCCCCTTCTGGTAGCGGCGCCAGCTCTCACCGCCATCGGCGCTGCGGTAGACCCAGCCACAGGTCGAAGCCCACACCTCCTCCGGCTCCGGTCCGGGCTTCAGGCTGAAGACCTCGGAGTCGAGGATCATGCCGCGGAACACGCCCCGCCAGCTCTCGCCGCCGTCCTCGCTCTTGTACGCCCGCTGCCAGGTGCCGGCCAGCACCGTAGTGCCGTCCACCAGCAGGCTCGACACCTTCTCGATCTGCGGCAGCGCCGCGGTCAGGTGGCGCCAGCTGAGCCCGCGGTCGTCGCTGCCGTAAACGCCGCCGCGGGTGGCGGCGAACAGCCTGCCGGTGGCGGTCATCTCGGCCAGCCGGTAGACCTGGCTGCCGGGCAGACCGGCGGCGCGCTCCTGCCAGCTGACGCCGCCGTCGGTCGAGCGGTAGAGCGTGCCGCCGTCGCCCCACAGCCCCCACAGCGCCGCCCACACGACGCCCTGGCTGTCGATCATCAGCTCGCTCACCACCCAGCCGGGGAACGCCACCGGCTGCCCGGCGGGGAGCCAGCTCTCACCGCCGTTGTCGGAGACGAACACCTGGCCGCTCGAGGTGCCGGCCAGCACGCGCTCGGCATCCGCCGGATCGAACACCAGGCTGCGCACGTCGCCGCCCCACAGCCGGCTCTGGCGCCACTCGACCGCCGCCGCCGGCAACGCCGACAGCCAGACACAGATGGCCAGCAGGAGGGCTTTCATCGACTCGCCCGTCCTCAGGCCGGCCGGCTCTCGAGCTCGCGCGCCGCCGAGCTGCCGGCGCTGAGCGCGCCGCGGCGCACGCCGATGATCTCGGCCAGGATCGACACCGCGATCTCGGCCGGGCTCTCGCCGCCGATCGCCACGCCCACCGGCGCGAACAGCGGCACGCGGTCGAGATGGCCGGCCCGCTCGGAGAGCTCGGCGCGCACCCGCTCGACCTTGCGCCGGCTGCCCAGCAGGCCCAGGTAGCGCAGTCCCGGCGGGTCCTGGCCGACGATCGCGGCGAGCGCGGCGAGGTCGGTCTCCCAGCAGCGGGTGACCACCGCAGCGTACAGCTCGCGCTCCGCCGCCCCGGCCAGGAACGGCTCGGCGTAGGCGCGCCCCACCGCGGCGAAGCGGGTGCCCTCGGGGAACAGCTCCGGCCGCCGGAACTCCGCGCGGTCTTCGGCCACCAGCAGGTCGAAATCGCACAGCGCGCCGGCGGCGGCCAGCGCCTGCCCCACCGGCCCGCCGCCGCAGATCAGAAGCAGGGGGTTCGGCATCAGGACCTCGAGCAGCACCTCGGCCATGCCGCCGCAGACCATACCGGTGGCCTCGCCGCGCACGGCCGTCTCGGTCAGATAGTACCGCTTGACCTCGGTCGCCGGCGCCAGCTGGCGCAGCTTGCCGCGGGCGTCGTCCTGTACCAGCGCCTCAAAGGCACCGCCGCCCAGGTTGCCGCAGTAGTCGCCGTCGCCGTAGACCGCCATCTTCCAGCCCGGGCGTCCCGGGGTCGAGCCCTCGGTGCGCACGATCTGGCACAGCGCCACCCGCTCGCCGCGCGCGACGCGGCGCTCGACGTCGGCCAGCAGCTCGGGCAGGGTCGGCGGCTTCATGGCGTGTGGCCGAGGCGGCCCCGCGCTAGCTCCCGCCGCCCGAGCCGCTGCCGGTCTTGCCGGCGGCCGCGCCGTCCGACGACGACGACGGCTTGGCGTCGGCCTTGGCGGCAGCCTTGCCGTTGGCGGCCTTGCCGTTGGCGGCCTTGCCGTCGCCCGACTCGGCGGTGCCCGACTTGCCCTCGGTGGCGCGGCCCTTGCCGGCATAGTCGGTTACGTACCAGCCGCTGCCCTTGAACTGCACGGCCGGCGCCGAGAACAGCTTCTTGACCGTGCCGCCGCAGTCGGGACAGCTGGCCAGCGGCGGGTCGCTCAACCGCTGCAGCAGCTCGGTGGTGCGACCACAGTCGTTGCATTGGTACTCGTAGATGGGCATCAGGATCTCCGTCGCGCCCGCGAGCGGGCGCACCGCGCACCGCCGGACCGCTCAGTTGCCGACCGCATCGCCCGAGGTCCTGAGCTGGATCTTGACCGGTCCCGAACCGGTGCGCGTCTGCTGCACGTTGCGCACCAGATGGAGCACCCAGAAAGCGTACAGCAGGCGGGCGTTGTCGCTCGGGGTGCGCGGCCCCGACGAGCACAGCTCGTAGAGAGACGTTCTGCCGTCCACCTGCGTCAGCAGGCCATACTCGGCCTCGCCGAGACCGACCTCGATCAGCTCCTCGGTACGGAAGCACGGCTGGAGCAGGGTGTCGCGGGTGCCGAGGCGGTTCAGCAGCAGCTTGGCGTCGGGGGCGCGTCGGATTCCCTCGAAGATCACCTGGCGCAGCGGTAGCTCGATCTGCACCATGTCGTCTTCCCTGAACTCCCCGACGCTGTAGGCAACCTCCCCCTCCTGCCAGTAGAAGAGGCTCCAGACGATGTCCTCGATCTGCTCGCGGATCGCCGCGTAGACCTCGCTCGGCGACAGCAGCCGCTCCTCCACCAGCAGCACGCCGAACCGCTTGGTGGCGGCCCGGCGGGCGCGGGCGATGCGCTCGAACTGCTCCAGGGTGAGCCGGCCGGTGCGCCTCAGATACACTCCCAGGCTGTCGTTACGATCCGAGGATGAGGCGTGGAACACGTAGCCGTCGCGGATGTAGACCCGCTTGACGACGTTCTGGTGCGACGCCTCCACCACACCCGGAACGCGGAAGCGGTTGATGCTGTAGAGCATCTCCGGCAGCGTCGTCTTGGCCAGATTGCCTCGATATTGGTACTTCTTCGTCACGCTCTGGCTCGGTCGATGCCGGCGGCGCGGGGTCCTCTCGACCCCCGCGGACAGGCGCGCGAGTATAGCACCGCGCCGGCGGCCGCCCCGCGCCAACGGGGGTCGCGGTGATCCCGCCGGAGGCCGCATGGCGGCTCCTGACGCCCCACCTCGCGCCGCTCGGCGCCGAGCCCATCGCCCGCCGCAAGGCCGGCGGCCGGGTGCTCGCCGAGCCGCTGACGGCGACCGTCGACGTGCCGCCGGCCGACGTCTCGGCGATGGACGGCTATGCGGTCGTCGGCGAGGTCGCGGGCCGGCGGCTGCCGGTGACCGCTACCGTGGCGGCGGGAGACCCGCCGGGTGTGGCGCTCCGCGAGGGCGGCGCGGCGCGCATCATGACGGGAGCGGTAGTGCCGTCCGGCGCCGACCGCGTAGTACCGGTCGAGCTCACCGACGGCGGCGGCGAAACGGTGCGCTTCGACCGCTCGACCGCGGCCGGCGCCCACATCCGCCGCCGAGCGGAGATCGTCGCCGCCGGTGACGAGATCCTGCCCGCCGGCGCGCCGCTGACTCCGGGCGCGCTCGCCCTGGCGGCCGCGCACGGGCTCGACCCGCTGTCCCTCTACCGTGCGCCACGGGTGCGGGTGCTGGTCACCGGCGACGAGGTGGTGCCGCCCGAGCAGCGCCCCTCCCCCGGCCAGCTGCGCGACTCCAACAGCGACTTCCTGCTGGCAGCCGGGCGCGGGCTCGGGCTCGCCTTCGAGCCGCTGGGCATCGCCGGCGACCAGCCGGAGGCGCTCGGCGCGGCGATCCGGAACGGGCTCGAAGCCGATGTCCTGCTGCTCACCGGCGGAGTCTCGATGGGCGAGTTCGACCTGGTCGAGGGGCTGCTGGAAGAGGCCGGTTGCGAGCCGCTGTTCGACAGCGTGGCGGTGCAGCCCGGCAAGCCGCTGGTGGCGGCGCGTCACCCCGGC
>JBFGNS010000234.1:0-4741 GCA_041574955.1 Thermoanaerobaculia bacterium
CTCGGGACGACAGGCAGAGGGACATGGCGGATGGCAGGCAGGAGGGAGGGAGCGCCAGCCGGCGGTGGCCCGGGCGGAGCGACATCACCCTCGCCTTTGGAGCGCAGCCCGGGCCCCCGCTGGCCAAGCGACCGGGCCCGACCGCCAAGGCCTTGCCTAGGCGCGCTCGCGGTACCAGGCGAGCGTCCGCTCCAGCCCCTCCTCGAGCTCGACGCGCGGCCGCCAGCCGGTGCGCTGCTCGGCCGGCCCGGGGTCGGCGACCGGGGACTGCTCGAGAGGGCGGTCGGCGAGCTCGCCGAAGACCGGCGCCGGCGCGCCGTCGCCGGCGATGCGGTGGAGCGTCTCGACCACCTCGCGCACGGTCGCCAGCCGGCCGGTGCCCAGCTCCAGGCTCTCGCCCTCGAGGCCAGGGGCCGTGGCCATCGCCAGCAGCCCCTCGACCACGTCCGCCACGTAGATCCAGTCCACCGCCCGCGCGCCGCTGGTCAGCCGCGGCGCCTCGCCGGCCAGCAGCGAGCGGCAGACGTAGGGCACCAGCTTGCGCTCGTCCTTCTGGTCGGGGCCGTAGACCATGAAGATCCGCGCCCGCGCCACCGGCAGCCCGTACAGCGAGTGAAACATGCGGGCGTAGCCGGCGGCCGCCCACTTGGCGGCGGCGTACGGCGAGGAGGGCGCGGCGGCGAGGTCGGCGCCGTCGGGCTCCTCCATCGAGCCCGCCAGCACGATCCGCCGGCAGCCGGGTTCGGTGAGCGCCGACAGCAGTGCGACCGTCGACTGCAGGTTGGCGGTGAAGGTCGGCTCGACGAGCGCCGCGTCGCGCGCGCCGGCGACGTGGCTGGCGAGGTGGAAGACGAAGTCGGGCCGCGCTTCGGCGACCAGCGCGCGGCAGGCCTCGAAGTCGGCGACGTCGGCCTGCATCCAGATCTCCGCCGCCGCCGCCTCCGCCGGTCGCTCCTGGCGCGAAACGGCGTGCACCTCGGCGCCCAGCTCGCCCAGCCGCTGCCTCAGGTGCGAGCCGATGAAGCCGCTGGCGCCGGTGACCAGCGCTCGCGCGCCGTCGAAGCTTGTGAGGTCGGCTGACACGGACTGCTCGCTACGCTCTGGGGCCGGGCCCGGGGGCCGGGTACGGGTCGGGCCTCGCCCGGCCAGTATAGACGCGGCCGGCCCGCGCCGCCGCCGCGGGGTTGTGGCCCCGGCCGCCGATCCCGTAGCCTCGCAGCGCCATGTCCCGGCCGTCGGTCGCCTGCATCGTCCTCAACTACAACGGGCTCGACCTGACCCTCGAGTCGGTCGCCAGCCTGCTGGCGATGGACTACCCCGAGTTCCGGGTGGTGGTGGTGGACAACGGCTCGACCGACGGCTCGCACCAGGCGGTGCAGGCGGCGTTTCCGCAGGTGGTGGCGATCCGGGTGGAGGAGAACCACGGCATCGCGCACGGCATCAACCACGGCATCCGCTGGGCGCTCGACGAGGGGTTCGACTACCTGCTGCTGCTCAACAACGACATCGAGGCCGACCCTGCGATGCTCGACGAGCTGGTGCGCGCCGCCGAATCCGAGCCGACGATCGGCGCCGTCGGGCCGAAGACCTACTACTGGGCCGACCGCGGCCGGCTGTGGTCCGCCGGCGGCCGGATCCGCTTCGCCGAGGCGGCGACCGCCGAGCGCGGCATGGGGGAGATCGACCGCGGCCAGTTCGACCGCGACGGCGAGGTGCCGTACGTCAACGGTTGCGCCATGCTGGTCAAGCGGCAGGCTCAGCTCGACGCCGGGCTGTGGGACCCGGTCTACTACGTCGGTATCGAGGACGCCGACTGGTGCATGCGGATGAAGCGCCGCGGCTGGCGGTGCTGGTACGCGCACCGCGCGCTGCTGTGGCACAAGGTGTCGCCCACGCTCGGCGGCTACAAGGCCGGGCGGACGTTCCAGACCGGCAAGGGCACCGCGATCTTCGTCAGGCGGTTCGCCAAACCCCGGCAGTGGTGCACCTTCTTCCTGCGGCTGGCGGTGGCGATCCCCGCCGCCTTCCTGCGCGAGCTGCCGAAGGGCAACCAGGGCGCCGCGATCGCCAAGCTGAAGGGAGTCGTGGCGGGGCTGCGGGCGCCGCTCCCCGAGCCGCCGGAGTATGGGGGTGGTGAGGGGGCTGGGGCTCGGTAGCCGAGCCCCGCTCGTGTGAACCGCTGAGCCTGTGCCGCGGACGGTGCTGAGGTCCCTCGCTGCCGCTCGGGATGACAGCGGCGCACAGCGCCCGAGTCGGACGCCGAGAAGTGCTCAGCACCGGGATTCCGACTTGGCCTCTGCAAGCCAACTGTCGTCCTGAGCGCAGCGAAGGACCTCAGCGCCAGCCCCGGCGTGCGCCCACCGGCTCGCTCGCCAGCTCGTTCTCGCTCACGCCTCCCGCAGCAGCCCCGCCTCCACCAGCCGCTCGGCCGCTTCGCGGATCGCGGCCACCGGCATGCCGGAGCGCGCCGCGACGTCGGCCAGCGAGTGCCGGCCGTCGGAGAGGTTGAGCACCCACAGCAGGGCGAGCTGGCGGTCGCGGCCTTCGGTGCCGCCGCCCAGCGAGCCGTACAGGCCGCGCTTGCCGAGCTGGGGCTCGCAGTGGGGGTTGGTGTTGAGGTAGCGGCGGGCGTCCTCGGGTGTGGCGGGTGAAGCGACGGCAGGTGCGGCTTCGGCGCCGGCGTCGTCCAGCGACCCCTCCTCGAGCCGGTCGAGCACCCGGCGGTAGAGCGCCAGCGAGCCGGCCAGCGCCTCGGCTCGGATGAAATCCAGGTTGTCGGCCGAGCTGTGATACTCCGGGTAGCGCCCGTACGGCGTGCGGGTGAGCGAGCCGACGGCGAGATCGAAGCCGGGCGAGCAGTACTGGCGCTCGTCGTAGCCGAACGGCACGAACTCCTCGACCGCGAACCGGTCTCCCGTCTCCGCCAGCACGGCCTCGGCGGCGCGGTCGATGGCGGCGGCGCCGCGCCGGCTGCGCTTGTAGTGGTAGCTGCCGGGGTCGCCCAGGTTGGCCGCCACCAGGCCGGCACGCACGCGCTCGGCGGCGTCGCGGTTGTGTGCCAGCCAGGTGATCGAGCCGATGGTGCCCGGGATGAACAGGAAGCGGTAGGACAGCCGCCGGTCGGTCGCCGCCAGCTCTTCGGCGAGCAGCGTGCAGACGGCGATGCCCGACAGGTTGTCGTTGGCCAGCGACGGGTGGCAGACGTGGCACGAGACGAGCACCTCGTCGCTGCTGGCGCCGGGCACGAGCAGCTCACCCCAGGTCAGGTTGCCGGGCGCCAGCGTCGAGTCGATCTCGACCGCGTAGTCGCCTTCCGCCAGCGCCTCGAGCTGGCGGTGCGCGAGGCAGAAGCCCCAGGTCTCGTTGTAGTAAGAGGTGCGGTAAGGGATCCAGTCGGGTCGCTCGGGCAGGCTGTGGAGCCGCGGCCTGAGCTCGGCCAGGCTCAGCCGCCGAGCCACCGGCACGCTGTAGTTGACCAGGTGCAGGTTCGAGGCGCGGAAGTCCACCACCCGCCGGCCGGCGGCATCGCGGATCGCCGCGTCGCGCACGTTCCACTCGGGCGGCACGGTCCAGTCGAAGACCGGCGTACCGCTCGCCACCTCGTGCAGCTCGAGCGGCAGCCGCTCGGCGACGACCCCGAGGGTCTCCCGCACGCCGTCGCCGGTGATGCTGCGGCAGATCGGGTACAGCCGGCGCGCGAGCCGCATCATCTCGGCGCCGGCCGTCGCCGGCCTCGCCGACCAGGCCGGCGCCGGGCTCACCGGCGGAAGTCCGGGTAGCCGGCGTCGCGTTCCGAGATCACCGCGGGCTCGGCCGGCCAGTCGATGGCGAACGCGGGGTCGTTCCAGCGCACGCCGCGCGCCGCCGACGGCTCGAAGGCGACCGACATCTGGTAGAACACCTCGGCGTCGTCGGTCAGGGTGAGGAAGCCGTGCGCCACCCCGGGCGGCACCCACACCGCCAGCCGGTTGACCTCGTCGAGCCGGGCTCCGCAGTGCTGCCGGAACGACGGCGCGTCGGGCCGCAGGTCGACGATCACGTCCCAGATCGCGCCCCGGGTACAGCGCACCAGCTTGCCCTCTTCGTGCGGCGCCGCCTGGTAGTGCATGCCCCTGAGCGTGCCGCGGCGGTGGTTGAACGACACGCTGCACTGCACCAGCTCGCTGTCGAGTCCGTGCTCGGCGAACTCCTCGGCGCAGAAGGTGCGGGCGAAGAAGCCGCGCTCGTCCTCGATCGGCTCGAGTGCCAGCAACCAGCCGCCGGCGATCGGCGTGCGGGCGAACTTCATCCGCAGATCCCCACCTCGGGGATGGCGACGAAGAAGCTGCCGCCCCACTCCTTGACCGCGGCCATCTGCTCCATGATCTCCTCTTTGAGGTTCCACGGCAGGATGAAGACCAGCTCCGGCCGGGTCTCGGCCAGCCGCGACGGCGGGTGGATCGGCAGGTGGCTGCCCGGCAGGTAGCGGCCCTGCTTGTGGGGGCTGCGGTCGACGACGTAGTCGAGAAAGTCGGTGCCGATGCCGCAGTAGTTGAGCAGCGTGTTGCCCTTGGCGGCGGCGCCGTAGCCGGCGATCGAGTCGCCGCGCTCCTTGGCGGCGAGCAGGAACGCCAGCAGCCGGCGCTTGGTGACCTGCACCTGCTCGGCGAAGCGGCGGTAGGGCTCGAGGGTGTCGAGCCCGGCCCGGCGCTCGTCGGCCAGCACGCGCTCGACGGCCGGCGCCGACGCCGGCGCGCCGCCC
>JBFGNS010000235.1:0-4660 GCA_041574955.1 Thermoanaerobaculia bacterium
CGTGCTCGAGGTGCGCGAGTACATGGACGCCGCGCTCCGGCGCCGCATCGGCCGCTTCGTGCCCGAGGAGCGGCGCAACTTCTTCCACCGCGCCATCCACTACGAGCCGATCACGCTGTGGACCCACTTCTACCACTGGTGGGACCTGGCGCGGATGGAGACCGACCCGCACCCCAGCCCCATCCGGCGCGGGCCGCTGCTCTACAACATCTTCGACAGCCGTGCCGAGGGTCTGGCCACCGGCGTCGAAGAGATGATGATGCACGCCGGCCTGTACGACGACAACCCGCGGGTGCGGGAGATCGTCTGGATCATGCTGGCGCAGCGCGCGGCGCGCGGCCTCGGCTCGCTCTACGCCCACGCCAACGAGCTGACCCTCCAGCAGGCGCGCGACTTCCACGTCGCCTGGACGCCACGCGGCTGGATGCGCGAGGATCTCGACCTGCTCGGCTTCGAGCAGCTGCTCTACCTGCGCCAGCCCGGCTACGGCACGAGCTACGTCACCGGCAAGTACCTGATCGAGCGGCTGCTGGCCGAGCGCGCCCGTCAGCTCGGCGACGAGTTCAGCCTCAAGCGCTTCTTCGCCGAGCTCGACGCGGCCGGCGTCATCCCGGTCTCACTCATCCACTGGCAGCTCACCGGCAACGACGAGGTCGTCCCCGAGCCCACCGCCACCCCCTGAGCCCCCACGCCCCCAACCCCTCAGCCCCCGTCCTTCGACAGCCGGAAGTTCACCGTCAGGTTGTAGTAGACCGGCACCGGCTCGCCGGCGAGGGTCGCCGGACGGAACTTCCAGGTCTTGATGGCGGCCACCGCCGCATGGCCGAGATCTTCGGCCGGCGCCGACACCACCCGGGCCGCGGCGACGTCGCCCTGCCGGTCGATCACCGCTTCGACCACCACGCGGCCCTGGATCTTCCCTTTCCTGGAGTCCGGCGGGTAGCTCGGCGGATCGCCTGAGACGCGCTCCGGCCGCACCACCTCGCCTTCGACCTTGTACACGGCCTGCTGGTTCGAACCGAAGGCGTCCACCGGGCGCGGCCCGTCGAGATCGAACCGCACCGTCAGCCGGTAGTGCACCGCCACCGGCTCGCCGTCGAGGGTCGCGGGCTGGAACCGCCAGTCGCGGATCGCCGCCACCGCCGCCCCGCGCAGCAGCTCGTTGTCGCTGCCGTCGTCGAGCGGCACTACCTCGACCACCCGGCCGTCGCTATCGATCACGGCCTGCACGTTGACGACGCCCTCGACCCGCGCCTCGCGTGCCTCCTCGGGGTAGGCGGGCGGACTTCCCGACAGCCGCACCGGCGGCTGCACCTCGCCCCCGACGTCGTAGACGGGCATGCTGGGCTCGATGGCAGCCCAGCCGGTTGTCGCCAACAGCAGCGCCAGGCTGAACACGCCGAGCGGCGTGGCCTTCTGTTCTCGCTTCATGGGTATTCTCCTTCCGTCCCGCTTTGACGCTGCCACCGGGCCTCGAGTTCCCGGCCGGCCCGCCGGCCGCCGCACGCCCGGGCCGCGGGCGCGGCTTTGCCATAGCATCGAGCGAGCATGAGCCTCGATGATCACACGCGCCACCCGCTGCTGGTCGGCCCCTCGCCCCTCCATCCGCTGGCCCGGCTGAGCGAGCACCTGGGCGGCGGGGTGGAGATCTGGGCCAAGCGCGAGGACCTCGCCTCCGGCCTCGCCTTCGGTGGCAACAAGGTGCGCAAGCTCGAGTACCTGGTGGCCGACGCGCTGGCCAGGGGGTGCGACACGCTGGTGTCGATCGGCGGCGTCCAGTCGAACCACACTCGGCAGGTGGCGGCGGTGGCGGCCTACCTGGGGATGAAGGCAGTGCTGGTCCAGGAGCACTGGGTGGAGTGGGACGACCCGCTGTACGAGCGGGTCGGCAACATCCAGCTCTCGCGCATCCTCGGGGCCGACGTGCGGCTCGACCCGGCGGGGTTCGACATCGGCATCCGCTCGAGCTGGGAGCGCGCCATCGCCGCGGTCGAGGCGGCCGGCGGCAGGCCGTACGCCATCCCGGCGGGCGCCTCGGACCACCCGCTCGGCGGGCTCGGCTTCGCCAACTGGGCGCGCGAGGTCGAGCGCCAGGAGGCCGAGTTGGGGATCTTCTTCGACACCGTGGTCGTCTGCACCGTCACCGGCTCGACCCAGGCCGGCATGATCGCGGGGTTCGCCGACCGCGAGCGGCGGCGGCGGGTGATCGGCATCGACGCCTCGGCCACCCTCGAGAAGACCCACGCCCAGATGGCCCGGATCGCCCGCTTCACCGCCGAGGCGATCGGGCTCGGCCGCGAGCTCGACGACGCCGAGATCGAGCTGGTCGACGGCTACCACGCCGGCACCTACGGCATCCCCGACCAGGCCACTCTCGACGCCATCCGGCTGTGCGCCCGGCTCGAGGGAATGCTCACCGACCCGGTCTACGAGGGCAAGTCGATGGCCGGGCTGATCGACCTGGTGCGAAACGGCCGCATCGCGCGCGGCTCGCGGGTGCTCTACGCGCACCTCGGCGGCCAGCCGGCGCTGAGCGCCTACGCGGGAGTCGTGTAGTTGCGGGCGCCGCTGCAGAACGGCCTAGGCATCGCGGCGGCGACGGCCGCCCTCGCCGCCGCGATGGCCTGCGCCCCTTCACCGGTCGACGAGGATGCGCCGCCGGCCGGCGACGAGCGGCAGATCGTCGGCCGCGGCGCCGACAAGGAGCAGTGGTGGGACGCACTGCCGAGGCCGGCCTGGGCGCCGTTCCAGCCGGTCGCCCAGAGCCAGCCGTGGTTCGAGGTGTACGAGATCCGACCGGGGGTGTTCGCCCTCTACGAGCCCGGGCAGTTCGAGGAGGTGATCTCGTATCTCATCGTCGGCGACGAGCGCGCGCTGGTGTTCGACACCGGGCTGGGGATCGGCGACATGCGGCGGCTGGTCGAGGAGCTGCTGGCCGGGATCCCCGGCGGGCAGCGAGAGGTCCTTGTCCTCAACTCGCACACCCACTACGACCACGTCGGCGGCAACCACGCCTTCGGCAAGATCTACGGCACGGGCTCCGACTACACCCGCGCCAACGCCGCCGGACGGGACCACCACCAGGTGGCCGAGTTTGTCGGCGAAGGCTGGATCTGGAAGCCGACGCCGCCGGGCTTCTCGCCCGAGACCTACCGCTCGCGACCGTTCACCGTCACCCGGCAGGTGGCGGACGGCGACATGCTGTCGCTCGGCGGCGTCGAGCTCGAGGTGCTGCTCACCCCGGGGCACGCGCCGGACGCGCTCTGCCTGCTCGACCGCGGGCGGCGGCTGCTCTTCACCGGCGACACCCTCTACCCCGCCACCCTCTACGCCCACCTGCCGGGGAGCGACCTCGACGCCTACAAGGCCACCGCCGAGCGGCTGGCTTCGCTGGCCGGCGAGGTCGAGCTGGTGCTGCCGGCCCACAACGAGCCGGTCATGGCCCCGGCCGACCTGGTGGCGCTGCGCGACGCCTTCCGCGCCATCGGCGCCGGCGGCGCCGGATACGTCCCGACCGACGGCAGCCGCGAGTACGACTTCGGGCGCTTCTCGATCCTCGTCCCGCAGCCGGACTAGAGCCGCACCGGCGCGCCCGCGCCGGCGCCCGCAAAGCAAAACGGGGCAGGCACCTCCCGGTGCCTGCCCCGCGGGTTGCCGGTTTCAGGAAGGGGCTAGCTGCTGCCGCCCCAGCTGGTGTTGAAGGTCCACTTCAGCCGGGCGTAGAAGAAGGAACCGTTGAAGCCGAACGGGGAGTACTGGCTGTAACGGTTGCCGACGCCCGAGCGCGCGCCCTGGTTCTCCTCGGGGTAGGTGTCGAAGATGTTCTGGCCACCCACCACGATCTCCATCCCGTTGGCCAGCTTGTAGGCCGCCTCGAGGTCGAAGATCATCTCGCCGGGATAGCTGGCGACGTCCTCGGAGTCGAACCAGCCGCCGTAGTCGCTGGCCCGCGCCAGGAAGCGCCAGCTGTCGCCGACGCGGTGGTTGGCGGTCAGGGTCCACCGGGTGCTCGGCAGCGCCTCCTGCAGCTCCTGAATACGGGTGGCGTCCAGGGTCGCCGGGTTGAACTTGGTGACCTTGGTGTCGGTGTTGTTGAACAGGAAGCTGAAGTCGGTGTTGCCACTCGGTAGCTGGTAGGTGGCGACGACGTCGACGCCTTCGGTCTCGGTGTCGAAGTCGTTGGTGAAGAAGCGGAAGTTCTTCAGGTTGCCGGCGCTGGTGATGCCTTCCGCGATGAGATCGGCGACCTCCTGCGGGGTGAGCGAGAAGTTCTGGGTCACCGCCAGCCGGTCGGTGAGCTCGATGTTGAAATAGTCCGCCGTCAGCGTGAACGGGCCCTTGTCGAAGACGAAGCCCGCCGCCAGGTTGACCGACTCCTCCGCCGTCAGCGGCTTGCCGCCGCGCAGCTGCGCCACCCGGGAGGTCGAGGGGATGGTGCCGTTGTTGACCAGGTCCATGAGCACCAGGTCGAACTCGGTGGAGACGTTGAACGCGTTCGACTGGCCCGGCGTCGGCGCCCGGAATCCGGTGCTGGCGCTGGCCCGGAGCTGGAAGTCGTCGGTGACCTGGTAGCGGCCCGAGAGCTTGCCGTTGGTGGTGGTGCCGAAGTCCTCGAAGTCCTCGAAGCGGACCGCCGCACCGACCGTCCACTTGCCGTCTC
>JBFGNS010000236.1:0-4654 GCA_041574955.1 Thermoanaerobaculia bacterium
CATCTCGGGATCGAAGCTGAAGGTCCTGGTCTCGCCGCCGGAGGTGATCTGGAGAGTGATCTGGTAGAGGAACCGGCGCTTGTTGGGCACCTCAACGTAGGTGTACGGTTCTTCGCCGCTCCCGCCGGGCGGGCCCGCTCCTGAGCCGCTGAGCCTGGGTCCCCAGCTGGGATAGGTCTGAGCGCGGTTCAGGTCTTTCCCGAACACCTGACTGGACCTGTTACCCCGCTTGATGAAGTTGGGGGTTTGGTAGGTCGTCTGACTGGCCGGCGAATCAAACGAGGTGCTGGTGTCACCCTTCCCGAAGGACACCTGGAAGCTGCCGGGCGCGCTGTTGCCGCCGAGCACCTTGGTGCGGCCGAGGTCGTAGATGGCGAAGACGATCCGGTCCGTGGTGCTCAGGTTGAACTGTCCGTTGGCCTCCAGCCAGCCGTGCAGGAGCTGATAGTCGTTGTTCCTGGCGGGCTGAGGAACCGAGTCCCAGTCGATCCCCAGGTCGATCGTATAGGCGGGCATGGGTCACTCCTTTCCGAGTCGGTCGGGCTCCTAGGAAGCCGCTTCGGCTTCCGGCATCGCGATCAGCATGAGGTGGTAGGCCCTGTCGTTTCTCAACGCGGTCAGCTCGGGGTCGCGGCGGATCTCCTGCCGCGAGTAGCCCGCTTCGATGGCCTGGCGCAACGAGTCCACGGCCCGCCCCCGGAGCCCGGCCAGCTCGTAGGCCACCGCGGTCCGGTAGAGCGTGCCGGCGTCCAGACCCGGCTGCCCGCCCAGCCAGGCGAGCAGCCCGCGCGCCGCTTCGAGCTCGCCCCGCTTGGCCTGCAGCAGCGCGAGCCGGCTGTTCAGCTCGGGATCGTCGCGAGTGCGCTCGAGCCGCTCACCGAGCAGCTCCACGGCTCGGCCGTAGGCGCCCGCCGCCTCGCCCCGTCGGCCCGGCGTCCAGCGGTAGGCGTCGCCCAGGTTGCGCCAGTGCTCGAAGCTGTTGGGAGCCAGGTCCACGGCTTGCTCGAACGCCGTCACCGCCTGCGGATACAGACCCTGGAAGAAATAGAGCGTCCCCAGGTTCGAGTAGGTGGCGGGATCGGGACGGATCTCGACCGCCTTCTGGAGCGCCGCCGCGGCCTCGGCGTAGCGCCCCAGCATGTGGTACGAGGCCGCCAGGTTGCGGTACGACGGGACATAGTCGGGAGCCACCTCGGTGCTCCTGGCGAAGGCGGCGGCGGCCTCTTCGTAGCGGGCCTGGCTGTAGTACAGGCTGCCGAGGCTGCCGTGGATCCCTGGGTCCGCGGGCTCGTGCTCGATCGCCAGGCGGAACTCCCGCTCGGCCGCCGCCGGATCTCCGGCTTTGCGGTGGTAGTTGCCCAGGCCGCGACGGGCCTGCGCGTCGGCCGGGTGCATCGCGAGGGCTTCCTCGAAGCTCACCCGAGCGTCCTCGAGCTCGCCGCGCTCGAGCGCGACCAGGCCGAGCGCGACCCGCGCCCGCACCGAGGTGCCGTCGAGCGACAGCGCGTGCTCGGCCTGCCCGAAAGCTCGCTTGAGCCACTCCGGATCGCGCAGATCACGGTAGTTGCGCCAGTAGGCGAGCGCCAGCGCCGCGTGCGCCGGGGCCTGGTCTGGATCCCCTTCCAGGGACCGTTCCAGCAGATCGATGGCCTTCGCCAGATAGCCGGTCCGGTAGAAGTGCTCGAGGAACCCGAGCCCCTGCTGGTACATGTCGTACGGAGTCAACGGCAGCTCGACCTCGGCCGCCCGGCCCGGAGCCGCGAGCCGCTCGGCCACCGTCTGGAAGCCCCCCCCGGCCAGGAAGAGCGCTGCCGCGGCGATCGCCAGCACCACCGCGGCCGCCACCGCCCCACGGAGCGGGTGCGTCACCACCGTGGCCGCTCGCTTCGCGCCGGTCTGGCGCAGCTCGGCGAGGCTCGCGCCGAGCCTGGTGGCGAGGGTTCGGTCGGCCGGCATCCGTGCGCCCTCCGCCACCCGCCGCAGCGCCCCGGCGAGATCCTCCATGCTCTGGAAGCGATCCTCCACCCTCTTCTCGAGCGACCTGAGGATCACCGCCTCGACGGGGGGCGGCAGCTCCGGCCGCAGCTCCCGGGGCCGGCGAGCCTCGGAGTAGGCGACCGCGTGCAGGATCGACGCCGCGCTGTCGCCGGCGAACGGCCGGCAACCGGTGAGCAGCTCGTAGAGCACCGAGCCCAGCGAGAAGATGTCCGAGCGAGCATCGACGCGCTGGCCGAGCGCCTGTTCGGGCGACATGTAGCTCACCGTCCCGAGCACGGTCCCGGGCGCGGTCAACGAAGGCGGCGCGGTGGCGGGCGACCGGTCCGAGCGCGAGTCGCACCGCGCGAGGCCGAAATCCAGCACCCGCACGCGATCTCGCCGGTCGATCATCACGTTCTCCGGCTTGAGATCGCGGTGGATGATGCCGGCCTCGTGGGCGGCGCAGAGAGCGTCCGCGATCTGGGCGCCCCAGCGCAGCGCCGGGCCGCGGTCGACGCCGCCGGCGGCCAGCTTCTGCCGCAGCGTCTCGCCGTCCACCAGCTCCATGACGATGCAGTCCAGGCCGTCCTCCGACACGATGGCGTGGACCGTCAGGATGTTGGGGTGGCTCAGGCCCGAGGCCGCGCGGGCTTCGCGCAACAGGCGCCGGCGCCGCTCGGGGTCGGCGCTGTGATCCGCCGGCAGAACCTTCAAGGCGACCTCGCGGCGCAGCCGCGGGTCGCGGGCGCGGTAGACCTCGCCCATCCCTCCCGCACCCAGCTTTGCGACGATCTCGAAACCCGCGAGCCGTCGTCCGACGAGGTCGGTCACGGAGTCACCGTTCGGCGTTCTCCTCGAACAGGAGCACGGATCACAAGAGTATATGCAATATTCTTTTACTCTGAAAGAGCGCCGCTCGACTCTCGCCCCTGTTGCCCAGCTCGCCGCTGGTGCCGGCGGCCGGAGCCCATCACGAACCGAGGCGGTGGCGGCCAACGGCCCGAGAGCGGTCCCGCGCGCCCCGCCCGCCCTTCTCGCCGGGGGTCTTGCTGGCTAGACTCGGGCTGCCAACCGGCAGGCGCCGGAGCGCCGCCAGCCAAAGCCGAGCCATGCACGCCGTCAGACAGTCCGCGATGTCTGCCCCCCTGGCCGTCGGCCTGCTGGCGGCATGCACCGCGGTGGCGCCGCCGGTGGAGCCGCCCTCCGCCGGCTTCACCATCGTGGCGATCAACGACGTCTACCGGATCGAGGGCGCCGACGGCGGCGCCGCGGGCGGTCCGGCCAGGGTGCGGGCACTGCGCGAGCGGCTCGAGGCCGGCGGCGAGGCGGTGCTGATGCTCCACGCCGGCGACCTGCTCTACCCGTCGCTGCTCAGCCGCCGCTACCGCGGCGCGCAGATGATCGACATCCTCAACCTGCTGGACGGCGACGACGCGGCGTTCGACGGCCGGATGTTCGCCACCTTCGGCAACCACGAGTTCGACCGCGCCCGGCTGGCCGACGCCGCCGGCTTCGCGGAGCGCCTGACGGAGTCCCAGTTCACCTGGCTGGGCACCAACCTGCGGTTCGCCTCGGACGAGGCCGGCCGGCCGCTGGTAGCGGCCCCCAACCTGCGCGACAGCGCGCTCGTGACCGTCGGCGGCGTTCGGGTCGGCCTGTTCAGCCTGACCACCGACGACAAGGTGCCGGAGTTCGTCGAGTGCGTGCTGCGGCCGCCGCGGGTGGCGCGCGAGGCGACGGCCGAGCTCAGGGCGCGCGGCGCCCAAGTGGTGATAGGCCTGACCCACCTGTCGGTGGCCCAGGACCTGGCGCTGCTCGAGGCGCTCGGCGCCGACGGTCCCGACCTGGTGATCGGCGGCCACGAGCACGAGGCGCAGGCCGCCAGCCGCGGCGGCCGCTGGATGCTCAAGGCCGACGCCGAGGCGCGTTCCGCCACCGTGGCGCGGGTGACGCCGGTGCCCGGCAGCCCACCACGGGTCGAGCACCGGGCGGTGCCGCTGGCCGGCGACTCTCCACCGCCCGACCCGGTGGTCCAGGCGCGCTCCGACGGCTGGCTCGAGCGCCACGCGCGCGAGTTCTGCGCCAGCGCCGGCGAGCCGGCCGGTTGCCTCGAGCAGCCGCTGGGAGTCACCCGCGTGCGGCTCGAGGGCGAGGAGCTGACCATCCGTCGCTTCGAGTCGAACCTGGGTAACTGGGTTGCCGACCAGATGCTGGCCGCCTTCGCCGATCAGGGCGCGCAGGCGGCGTTCATCAACGCCGGTACGCTGCGGCTGAACCAGGACCTACCGCCCGGCAGCGTCACCCGGCGGCACGTCGAGGAGCTGCTGGCCTACCCCGCGCAGCTCATGCTGCTGCGGCTCGACGCCGGCACCCTGCGCGCGGTGATGGCGCGCTCGGTGGAAGGCTGGACCGGCAACGGCTGGTGGCTGCAGATCGCCGGACTGGCCTTCCGGCACGATCCCGACAGCTACACCGCCAGCGACCTGACGCTGCTCGCGCCCGGTGGCCCGCGCCCGCTGGCCGACGGCGAAGAGCTGCTGGTGGTGACCCAGGGCTTCTTGGTCGACCCCGAGAACGGCCAGGACGGCTACACCATGCTGTCGCCCGACCAGGTGGTGGCCACCGGCGAGGACCTCGAGCAGGTGGTGGTGGCGGCGCTGGCGGCGGCCGGCGACGA
>JBFGNS010000237.1:0-4392 GCA_041574955.1 Thermoanaerobaculia bacterium
GCCTCGCCCAGGCGCGCGGCGCGCTGCCCACCGGGCCGCTCACCGTGACGATCCACGTCGCCAGCGTCTGGGTGCCGTTCACCAGCGAGTCCAAGGAGGCGGTGGCCGGCTACGACGAGATCGCGCGCGAGGCCAGGCTGGCGCTGCAGGAGGTCGGCCGGCGGCTGGCGCGCCACCTGCGCGGCCGCCGCAAGGCCGCAGAGGCGGAGCGCAAGCGCGCCTACATCGAGCGCTACATCCCGCACGTCGGCATCGCCCTCAAGGAGATCCTGGAGCTGTCCGACCGGCAGGAGGGGCGGGTGGTCGAGACGCTGACCGATACGTTGGAGCGCAGCCGCAAGGTCTAGAGGCCGGCCGGGCGCCGGCCTCTAGCGGTTCGCGGGCTGCCCGCTCGCCGCCGGATCGAGCTTGAAGCCGTCCGGCAGGTGGGAGGGCTCGAGGTGCCGCTCGGCGCTCAGCTTGCCGAGATCGACCAGCTCGCCGATGTTGGCCGGCAGGTCCATCTCCTGGAGGCGCTCGAGCTGCCGCGGGGAGAGCTTGCCGCCCAGCTCGCGCTGCAGCCACTTGGCGGTGAACTCGACGTTGAACCGGCGGTAGGTGCAGAGCGGCTCGGTGGTCAACAGGTCGCCGGCGAGGTCGCCGATGTCGCCGTCGATCGAGCGCGCCGTCGGGGACCTGGATACCCACTGCATGACCGTCTCGACCAGGTCGGCGCAGTCGTTGAGCACCGAGGTCAGGGCGACCAGCGCGTGCTTGCCGGCGATCGCCGAGGGCTTCTCGCTCGCGTCGGCCCTGCCGGTGCCGCACGACACGATCAGCAGCTCGTTCGCGCCGGTCGGCCAGCACACCCCGAAGCCTCGCAGCGTCACCAGCTTGAGCGCCTCGAGGGTCGGGTTGTTGGCGGTGCTGACGCCGCCGTCGATGAACTCCTTCTCCTGGCCCGGATGCACCTCGATCTTCTCCGGCTCGAAGTAGTGCGGCGCGGCGGTGCTGGCACGCACCACCCGCCACAGCGGGTAGTCGCCGTTGGGGACCGCGGTCGAGCCCGGGCGGGCGTGGAAGTACTTGGCCCGCGGGTTGTTGGCCAGCGGCCACTGGCTGCCGGAGTCGATCCGCTTGGTGACGATCAGCAAGCCTGTCCGGAGATCCGTGCTGCCGACGGTCCTCTCCTCGAAGAGCCCCTTGAGAGCGCGGGTCAGCGCCGCGGCGTCGAACTTGGCTCGCAAGGCACCCAGGCGGTACCAGCGGTGGCGAAACACCTCGGCGGCCAGCTTGCGGTACTCCTTCTCGACCTTCGCCGCGCTCATACCCAGAGCCAGCGAAGCCGCGATGATCGCGCCGGTCGAAGTCCCCGCGATCAGGTCGAAGTAGTCGCACAGCCGCACCGCTCGCCCGTGCTGGTCTTTCAACAGCCCTTCGATGCGCTTCAGGTACTGGAGGGTCAGGACGCCGCGCACGCCGCCGCCGTCGAGCGTCAGAATCCGCTTCGGCCGTCCGTCGCGCGCCCAGTGCAGGTCGCGCGCGAACGGCTCGACCTCGAGCGGGTTGACGATCGCGCACCGCCCCTCCGGCAGCCCCTCGGCCACCCGCGTCGCCAGGTCAGAGGTGCCGCCTGGGCCGTCACCGGTCGGCTGCTCGTCCCATACCAGCAGCAGGAACAGGCTGTCGTCACCACCGGCTTCGCGCCGCGCCGTGTCGAGCTGCCACCGGTTGTTGCGCGCGTACCGGTTGTCGCCCTCGGGCAGCGGGCCGAGCTCGCGGGTCTGGACCCGGATCTCACACCGCTCGCCCCGCTCGGCCTGACGGCGGAAGCGGTCGAACCGCCGCTCCCAGTCCGACAGCGGCAGCCGCACCGAGTCCTCGAGGTGCGCCTCCGGCTCGGCGGCCAGCAGCAGCCAGACCTCGGCGCCGCGCGCGTAGGCGAGCTCGGCGAACAGCAGGTCGGCGCCGCGCGCGCCGCCGCAGACCGCCAGATCGCCCTCCCCCACCCGCCAGCGGTCGAGCTCGGCCGCCATCCGCGCCCGCACCGCCTCTTCCTTGACCGGCGGGAAGCGCGGCTCGGCCCGCTCGGGCAGGTCGATCATGTGCCCGGCGCACAGGAAAACCCGACGGCTCACCGGGCGGCCTCCGCCGCCTGCTCCGCCGCGCGCTGGTGCCGGGAGAGCGGCACCAGCAGCGCCAGGAAGGCCACCGACAGCACGGTGGCGAGGCCGAACAGGAAGCTGTAGGAGGTGGCGTGGGTGATGGCGCCCGACACCATCGCCGCCGGCTGCTTGCCCCACACCTCGATCGACGCCAGCATGGTGTAGTGGGTGGCGCCGATGCGTTTGTCGACGCGGCTCATCATGTAGGCGAACAGCGCGGTGGTGAGGGCGCCGCCGAACAGGTGCTCGAGGCTGGTGACGGCGATCACACGGCCGGCAGTCGGCTCGACCACGCTCAGCCACCACTCGCCCGCCACCGGCACCGCGCGCAGCGCGGCCGCCACTCCGACCACCCTGAGCAGCGGGAAGCGGCTGGCCGCCAGCCCGCCAGCCGTCGAGCCGACGATCGAGAACAGCATCCCCCAGGTGCCGACCCATAGGCCGATCTGCTGGCCGCCATAGCCGGCGTCGACCAGGAACGGCTTGAACATGGTGTCGGCCATGTTCTCACCCAGCTTGTAGGTGCCGATGAACAGCAGCAGCCAGCCGGCGCCGCCGACCGTCAGCGAGCGCTTGAGCAGCGCCAGCACCTCCCGGATCCGCGGGTGATCGAGCGGCGAGCCGGGCAGCTGCGGATTCTCGTGGTAGCGCTCGCGGTAGGCCAGGGTCACCAGCGAGCTGAGGGCCACCAGCGCGGCCATGGCGAAGAACAGCCCCTTCCAACCGATGAAGGCGCTGGCCCACAGCAGCACTCCACCGCCGGTCAACATGCCGATCTTGTAGCCCACCACCTGGGCTATGTTGCCCTTGCCCAGCTCGGCCAGCTCCAGCAGGTCGACTGCCAGGCCGTCGACCGCGATGTCCATGGTGGCGGCGAACAGGTTCATCAGAAAGACCAGCACCAGCAGCAGATGGGTCTGTTCGGCGGGCGAGGCGAAGGCGCCGGCGCCGCAGGCCAGCATCAGCCCGATCTGCAGCGGCAGGATCCACGACCGGCGGCGCCCGAAGGTCGCCGAGCCGAAGCGGTCGACCAGCGGCGCCCAGAACAGCTTGAGGGACCAGGGCAGCGCCAGTGCGGTCACCAGGCCGATGGCGGTGAGCGACATACCGTTGTCGCGCAGGTAGACCGGCAGCGCGGTGGCCTGGAAGCCGAACGGCAGGCCCTGGACGAAGTACAGCGTCCCCAGGATGCCCAGCTTGCGCATGGTGCCCGGCACTCGCCGCATTCTAGTGCCACGGCGACGCATTCCCGCCGCCTGTATCCGGGCTATGATCGCGCCGCGCCATGACAGCCAAGAAGAGCCGCAAGGCCGCCGCCGCCAAACCGCCCGCCGGCACCAGCACGACCGCCGTGGTGCGGCGGATCCGCAGCCAGGCCAAGGCCATCCACAAGAAGATCCTCGAGCGCCAGAAGCCGGCGCTCAAGTTCCCGGTGCGCAGCCTGTCGAACGTCGTCTACCGGCCCGCCAAAGGCTACTTCCAGATCAAGGGCAAGAAGAAGGAGCGCACGCTGACCGTCGGCACGGTCAAGACCTTCGCCCAGACGCTGCGCATGATGGCGCTCTCGAAGCAGCTGGTGGAGAGCGACGACATCGCCACCAAGCGAGAGGCCTACTACGTCTCCAAGAACTGGGACGAGGCGCGGTTCAACGAGCAGCCGGAGAGCGACACGGTGATGGAAGACGTCGAGGCGCTGTTCGGGGTCAACCGCGAGCAGCTCGGCTTCATCCCCGAGGAGAAGGGCGGCGACGTCGCCGGCGCGCTGGTGGTGGTCGACCACGACCGCGAGACCGGCGAGGAGCTGAGGATCGACTGCACCCGCTTCGGCTCCGGCGCCTACTCGATCCCGATCTCGGTGGAGCACCTGGGCTTCGAAACGCGAGCCGACTTCATCCTCGCGATCGAGACCGCCGGCATGTTCCAGCGGTTGGTCAAACACGCCTACTGGCGTCAAGCGAACTGCATTCTGGTCTCGATGGGCGGCGTGACGACGCGCGCCTGCCGCCGCTTCATCCGCCGGCTGGCGGACGAGCGCCGGCTGCCGGTCTACGTCTTCGTCGACGGCGACCCGTACGGCTACTCGTACATCTACCGCACGCTCAAGGTCGGCTCGGGCAACGCGGCGCACATGAACGAGTTCTTCTGCGTGCCGGAGGCGCGCTTTCTCGGCGTCACGC
Organism: Thermoanaerobaculia bacterium; assembly: GCA_041574955.1. Lineage (GTDB taxonomy): Bacteria > Acidobacteriota > Thermoanaerobaculia > Multivoradales > JAHEKO01 > CALZJC01. The sequence continues at coordinate 4,322 of JBFGNS010000237.1, forward strand.
CGCAAGACATCATCGAGTTCGATCTGCCCACCCATCCGCTCAAGGAGGTCGACGTCAAGCGCGCCAAAGAC
>JBFGNS010000238.1:0-4343 GCA_041574955.1 Thermoanaerobaculia bacterium
CCTGGAGCAGCCCGGCGGGAGGGAGCGACAGCCGGCGGGGGCCCGGGCGGAGCGACATCACCCTCGCCTTTGGAGCGCAGCCCGGGCCACCGCGGGCCCAGCGACCGGGCCCTGCCCCCACGCACCTGCCACGCCTCCCCACCGCCGGAGCCGAGATCCCTCGCTACGCTCGGGAAGACAGGCAGTACCGAGAGCGCCGCGCCTCCACCCGCCCGCTCGACGACCCGAGGCGCAGCCTCAGGCCGCGACCGGCTCGAACCAGGGCTCCCGCCGCCCGAACTTGGTCGTCAGCGACGCCCCGATCCCGATCAGCGTGGCCACCGTCCAGGCCCAGGTTCCGACCCACGGCAGCAGCTTCACCGCGCCCAGCAGCACCAGCCCCACGACCGCGGTGTTGAGCGGCGTCAGCCGCCTCCCCAGCCGCCCGAGCACCCACGCTCCCAGGGCGTGGAACACCGCCACCATGCCCCACAGCTTGAGCAGCACCGCCACCAGCACCACCAGCAGCAACAGCGGCACGCCGGCCAGGGTGGCCGCCAGGGCGCCGAAGAACAGCGCCGTCAGGAACGCCGCCAGCACTCCGGTCAGGCCGACGAAGAAGTTGCGGAACGGCTGCTCGTGCACAGCGGCCGAGGTCGACAGCACGCTCCCGCCGCCGACCGCGAACAGCAGCAGCGTCACCGCCATCCAGCCGGCGAGCAGCGCCAGCTTGGCGCTCAGCACCACCGGCGAGAGCGGCGACAGGCCGAGGCTGGGCCCCTCGAGCAGGGTGAGCCAGGCCGAGCCCACCGACGGGTAGGAGACCGAGCGGCCGGCGATCTGCGCCCCGCGGTCGGCCTGGAGGCGGCCGCCGAGGACGAAGACGTCGCCTTCGACGCGCGCCGTCGGCGCCAGCTCGGCGTCGCCACCCAGCACGATCAGGTCGCCCCGCACCCAACCGGTGACCCGCGCCCCACCGCCCACCACCGCCGCGTCCGACGCCACCTCACCGTCGACCACCAGGTCGCGGCCGAGCGCGATCACCTGCTGCCGGGCGACGCTGCCGGCGGCGATCACCAGCGCCGGCCGATCGCCCTCGACCGCGCCGGCCGCCGGCGTCGCCAGCGCCGCCGCCGCCAGCAGGCCGGTGAGCAGGGTCCGCATGCCGCCGTCCGTGCCGGTGCTGGCGGATCAGCCGCCGTCGTCGGTGCGCCGGCGGTCGCCCGCCGCCACCGCCCGGCGGGTGCGCAGCAACAGGCGGAGGAACAGCAGGTCGAGGCCCAGCACCACCACGCCGAGCGCCACCAGGTTGAGCAGCGAGCCGTCGAACAGCCGCCCGAGGGCGAGCCCGATGCCGCGCCACGACGCGTTGAGCAGGCCGGCGCCGGCGACCAGCGACGAGCCGAACAGCTCGAGCACCGCCACCACCGCCGCCGCCACCGGCGCCGAGGCCGCGGCAGCGCTGCCGGCGAGCGCGGCCGCCCCGCCCGCCAGCACCACCAGCACGGCCACCGCCGCCGCCCAGCTCATCGGATGGCGGCTCTGCCAGCCGGCGGCCGGCAGCCGCTCCATCAGCTCGGCGCGGAAGCCGTCCGCCACCGGGATGCGGCTCGCCGTCAGCAGGCCGGCCAGCTCGGCCAGCGCGTCGCGCTCGCGGCGGCAGTCGTCACAGCTGCGCAGATGGTCCGCTAGCAGGCGCCGCTCGGGCGGCGTCAGCTCGCCGTCGACCTCGAGCGACAGCAGCTCGGCGTACTGTTGGTGGTTTCTCATCTGGGCTGGCGGGTGTCGGTCAGTCGGTCAGGTAGTCGGCCAAGTTCTCCTTCAACATCTGGCGGGCGCGAAACAGCTTGTTCTTGACCGTTCCGAGGGGCATCTCCTGCAGTGTGGCGATCTCGTCGTAGGTCAGCTCACCGTAGTGGCGCAGGACGATCAGCTGGCGGTACTCCCAGGGCAGAGCCTCGATAGAGCGCTGGATGGCTTCGCCGCGCTCCAGGTTGCGCAGGTCGGCGTACGGCCCGCGCGCCGGACTGACCGGCTCCCAGGTGGTCGCCGGACCGTCGTCGTCGCGCCGCCGCTCCATCGAAACGAACTGCACCCGCCGCTTGCGGATGGTGTCGATGGCGGCGTTGCGCGCCACCCGGAACAGCCAGGTCGAGAACTTGTAACGCGGGTTGTACCGGTCCAGCGCCTGGTAGACCTTGAGGAAGACCTCCTGGGCCAGGTCGTGCGCCTCCTCGCTGTTACGCAGCAGCCGAAAGAGGTAGTTGACCAGCCTGCCTTGGTAGCGTCCGACCAGCTCACCGTACTTGTCCTGTTCTCCCTTCAGGATCGCCGAGATCAGCTCGCCATCGCTCATCCTCGGCGCCCCGGTTGCCATTTCTTCTACGACGGCCCCGATCAAAGGTTGCAGGCGGCGCAGCGCGCCCGTCGGCGCTAGTCGCGGCGCTCCAGGAGGCGCCCGAAGAGGAACATCGCTCCCCCGATCGCGAGCATCGCTACCTCGGTGCGCAGGGCGTCGTGGAGCAGGCCGACAAGCAGCGCCGAGCCCACCACCACGAGCGCCAGGAACTGCAGGGTCCAGGCCAGGCTGGCTCGCATCGGATCGGCGGCCTAGCCTGACCTTCTCACCAAGCCGCTCGGCGAGAGGCCGGAGGTGCGTGCAGATGCGCGAGGAACGGCCGGAGGGCACCGCAGGCGTACTCGCACTGCGCCGCGGATTCCCGACCAGGGGAGGTCGTGCAGATTCAGGTGCATCCGGACGCGCAGCAGCGGACGGGTGAGAAGGTCAGGCTAGCCCTCTCCGAGGTCGGTGCGGGCGGAGACCACGCCGGAGCGCTCGCCGGCGACCAGCGCCGCCAGGTCGGCCTCGATGCCGCCGGGCGATTGCTCGACGATGCGGCCCAGCTCCTCGCCCCCCCGGCGCACCACGAAGGTCGGCAGGTAGTCGAGCCGCGCGCCGGCCACTACCGACGCCGGCCGGCGCTTCTCGCGGTCGACTCCCAGGTAGGTCAGGTCGAACGGCAGCGAGCCGCCAGCCAGGTCGACGGCGCGCCACAGGCGGGCCAGCTCGCGCCGGCTGTCGTCGCACCAGGTGCCGAGATAGACCGTCACCTCGACCTCCGGGCCGCCGATCTCGGCCAGTCTGACGGCAGCGGCGAGATCCGGCTGCGCTGTGATCTGGGCCTCGACCCAGTCGGGCAGCTCGGACTCGATCCGCTGGCGGCTGAGCGGTCCGAGGAGCACCGGCTCGTCGCCGTCCTCGCCCGCCGGCGCGGCCTGAGGAACGCTGGCGCACGAGGCGCCGAACGCCGCCGCCGCCACGATCCCCTTCCACCGGCTCATCGGTCCGTCAGTCTAACCCAGCCGGCGCGGCGCCTTCGACCTCTCTCGCCGTCACGATCGGATCGCCCGGCGCGATCCGATCGAGCACCTGCCAGCCGTCGACCAGCCGGCCGAGGACGGTGAACGAGTCGTCCAGATGAGGCTGCTCCGACAGGGTGACGAAGAACTGGCTGCCGCCGGTGTCGGGACCGCCGAGGGCCAGCCCCAGGCTGCCGGCGACGAACCGCCGCCGGTCCAGCTCGTCGCGCAGGGTGAAACCGGGGCCGCCCCAGCCGTCGCCGCGCGGGTCGCCGCCCTGGACCACGAAGTCCGGCACCACGCGGTGAAACTCCAGGCCGTCGTAGAACCCCTGCCGCACCAGCTGGAGAAACCCCAGGCAGGCGAGCGGCGTCGGCCGGCACGGCAGCCGCACCCGGAGAGCGCCGTGCGGCGTGACCAGCTCCACCAGCCTGGGCTGCCAGGTCTGTTGCAGGATCAGCTGGTAGTCGACCGCTCGGCGGCCGGTCTCCACGCTACCCACCGGCGGGCGGCTGCGACCCAGCCGCTCGAGGCCGTCGGCGGCGGCGCGCCGCAGCAGGTAGCTGTCGGCGACGGCCAGCCGCTCGAGCGTGAAGGCGGTGATCTCGGTCTCCTCCCCGGGGGCCGCTTCGGCGCGCGCCACCAGGGCGCGTACCGCGGCCAGCGGCAGCTCGGGCACGGCGCGGTCCCACCGCTGCCAGTCGACGGCCGCCAGCAGCGCGACGGTGGGCAGCTCGGGGTTGGACTCCAGCCAGCCGAGAGCAGCCGCCCGCACCCCCGGGTCGGGGTCGGCGAGCGCCGCGGCGGCGGCGGCGCCGGCCCGCTCGGGCAGCTCCAGCAGGGCGCCGAGCGCCGCCTGGCGGACCACCGGAGCGGGGTCGGCGGACAGCTCGTCGAGCAGTGCCAGGTCGCCGAGCGCGCCGGCGGCGACGGCGGCGGCGGCGCGCTCCGGCGCCTCGCCGGCTGCCGCCGCGGCGTGCGCCAGCCGGGCGGCGCGCGGGTCG
>JBFGNS010000239.1:0-4341 GCA_041574955.1 Thermoanaerobaculia bacterium
AGGCCCCAGAGAGACGCCCGCGGCGTTGCTTGGCGCCTGTTTCGAGCCGCGCGGCTCGCGGTGGGATGGAGCATTCTGCTGAGAACAGGAAGATGAGCCCGGATCTGCGGCCGCGCAGGTCACGTCCGGCTCCAGCCGGCGCCCGAAGACGGCTCCCGCTGCTGCTGGTGCTGGCGGCCGTGCTGCTGGTGACGGCGTGCTCCGGCTTCATGTCCAAGGTGAGCCGCAGGTTCGGCGGCAAGGTCAGCTACGACGTCGAGATCGACCAGCGGCTGAACCGCGACTTCCCGCTCGCCGTCGATTTCGGCATCGTCTACGACAAGGAGCTGTACGCCGAGCTCAAGAAGCTGAGCGCGTCGGACTGGTTCGCCCAGCGCGAGCAGTACCGGCTTGACAACGAGCCCGAGAAGCTCGAGATCCACTCGCGCGAGTGGGTCCCCGCCTGTGCCGGCTGCACCCGGCCCGACACCCAGGTCGTCGACTACCGGCTGGGTGCGCACGGCGGCATCGTGTTCGCGAACTACTTCAACCCCGGCATCCACCGCATCGTGATCGAGCCGCTGTCGGCGTTCACGCTGAAGCTGGGCGAGACCCAGGCGACGCTCGGGCCGCCGCCCGACCGCCAGCAGCTCAAGGCCCAGAAGAAGCAGGAGCGGGCCGAGAAGCGACGCGCCAAGAAGGCGAAGAAGGCGGCGAAGAAGGCGAAGAAGAAGGGCTCCGGGGCCGGCTCGTGAACGACCCGGCCCAGCGCACCGCGACCGCCGCCTCGCTCAGCGGGGCGTTCCGCGACTTCTATCAGCGCACGCGAGCGTGCCGCGCCCGGCTGGCCGCCGCCGACACCACGCTCGAGGCCGCACGGCAACCCCTGGTCGACGCCCTGGCGGCGCTCGAGCCGGGCAACGAAGACCGGCTGGCCACCGACTCCGAGAGTCTGTCCGAAGCCCGGTACCTGATGGCCTGCTACGCCGACGACAGCCTCGGCACCGGAGGCGAGCCGTGGGCCCGGGGCTGGCGCGAGGCCGGCCTCGAGCAGCGCCTGTACCGGACCACGGAGGGCGGCAGCCGGGTGTTCGAGCGGATCGACAAGCTGCTCGAGATCGGCGACCCCGGCCGCCGTGAGCTGGCGGCCGTCTACCTGCTGGCCCTGTCGCTGGGCTTCCGGGGCCGCTTCGGCGAAGGCTCGGGAGACCGCCAGCTGCGCGCCCTGAGCCGGCGGCTGCTGGCCCTGGCCGCGCCCGAGCGCCGCGACGCCGACAGCGCGCGCTGGATCACGCCGGCGGCCTACCGGCACACCCTGAGCCGGGCGGATGCCAAGCTGCTGCCCGACCTGCGGTTGTGGGGATGGACCGCGGCCGGCACCGTGCTGGTGCTGCTGCTGGTCAGCTTCCTGATCTACGGCGAGGAGACCGCCACCATCGCCGCTCTGGTGGAGCGTCTGATCGGCCGCGGCGGGGCGGGATGAGCGAAGCCCTCGAGCTGCTGCTGGACAACCTGGGCTGGGTCCTGGCGGGGGTCATCGTCCTGCTCGCGCTCGTCCTCTGGCTGCTGATCCGGCTGGCCCGCACCAGCCGCGCACCCGAGGAGGCTCCCGGGGTGAGTCGAGCGGACGGCGCCGGCGCCGAGGAGGCTGTCGACCTGACCGTTCCCCCGCCACGGCCGGATCTCCGCCGCTCTTTCGCCCGCGCCCGCTCCGCGCTGCGGCGCGCCTTCCCCGGACGCGCCGTGACCTACCAGCGGCCGTGGATCCTGGTGCTCGGACCGCCGCTCGCCGGCAAGACCACCCTGCTCGCCAGATCGCGGCTGGGCACGCCGTTCGGGCAGCCGCGGCAGCCCCCGGCGGACCGGCACCCGGGGGTCAACTGGTGGGCGCTCGAGGGGGGAATCGCGCTCGACGTCGTCGGCGAGGACCTGCTGCGGCTGGACGGGCTGTCCTCCGACAGCGAAGAGTGGAAGACGATCCTGCGTCGGCTGCGCCGCAGCCGGCCACGCCGCCCGATCGACGGCGTGGTCCTCACCCTGCCGGCCAGCAGCCTGCTCGACGACCGCAAGCCGCTGGCGCAGTGCCTGGCCGAAGCCTCCCGGCGCGGCTCGCTGCTCCACCGCAAGCTCGGCCAGGCCCAGCGCGCCCTGGGCGTGCAGCTCCCCGTCTACCTGCTGATCAGCCACTGCGACCTCATCCCCGGCTTCGGCGAGCTGCTGGTGGACGGTGTCTCGCCCGCCGACCGCGGTCAGATGCTCGGCTGGTCCAACCCCGCGTCGCCCGACGCGCCGTACTCTGCGGCCTGGGTCGACCACGCCTTCGAGCGGCTGGGCGACGAGCTGGAGGGGTTCCAGCTTCACCGCTTGAGCTCGGACGGCCGCCCGGCGCCGCCACCGGAGGTGGTGACCTTCCCCGACCGGCTGGCGGCGCTGCGCGAGCCGCTGCGCATCTACGCCAGCCAGCTGTTCAGCCCGGACGCGTCGGGCGAGCCGCTGATCTTCCGGGGCGTGTACTTCTGCGGCGGCGGCAGCGGCCGCACCGCCCCTCCCGAGGCGACCACCGAGCCGCCCTCGGAGGTGGCGTTCGCGGCCGACCTGCTGACCCGCAAGGTCTTTGCCGAGGCCGGCCTGGCCCGCCCCACCGGACGCGCCGCGGCGCGCGCCCGCCTGGCGCGAGCCGCCCTCGCCGCGGTGGCCGTGGCGGCACTGCTGTGGACGGCATGGGGCGCCTGGCGTGGTGGCGCCACCGTGCGCGCCGCGGCGGCGGAGGTCCAGCCGCTGCTCGCAACCCTGGCCGACGGCGCGACACCGGCCCCGGCTGCCGGCGCGGGAACCGCCGGGCCCGGGCGCGCCCTGATCGCCGCAGCCTCCGAGGTCGACACCTTCGCTCTGCGCTCGGCGTCGCTGCCGGGGTCGTGGTTGAGCCGCCTGCCGGGCAGGTTCGGCGCCACCGTCGAGGACGGCTTCCGGCGGCTGGCGCTCGAGCCCTCGCGGGCGGTCCTGGTGCAGCAGACCGAGGCGCTCATCGCCTCCCGGCCGGTGCCAGCGGATGCCGGCCGCGACCCGTCGACGGTCTACGCGCTCGAAGGCTACCCCGAGTTCCAGGCCCTCGACCGCCTGACCCGGGACCTCGCCCGGCTCGACCGGGTGATCGCCAGCTACCAGCGGTTCACGCCCGGCGTTTCGCTGCCGGCGGTCGCCGCCCTCGAGGAGTTCAACCGGCTCGCCACGGCGACGCTCGACGACCGCCTGCGGCCGCGCGGCCATCGCCCCGCGCGCTACCTCGGCCGGCGCCTGGCGGGCGTGTCGGTCGAGCCGTTCGACTACGGCGAGAGTCGCTTCAACGAGCGGCTGGAAGCCAAGGTCGTGGCGTGGGCCGGGCGGTACTTCGAGGCCGTTTTCAACGACAACCCGCTGAGCCGCGACCTCGACGCGGTGCTGGCGGCGTGGATCGACGGCGGCGTCAGCCGCCGCCCGCGCGCCTCGGAGATCGAGCAGTACCGCGAGCTGTGGTCGGCACTCGAGCGCCTGAAGCGCCACCTCGAGCTGCCCGAGCTGCAGTGGACCGCCGCCGACACCCTCAGCCTGGGCGACGGCTTCGACGAGATTCTGCGGCGGGTCCACGTCTCGCGCTTCCTCGGACCCGAGGTCAGCGACCGGCTGAAGCGCGAGGCGCTGGCCCGCTTCTCGCGCTTGCGCGAGCAGCTCGCCATCTACTCGACCACCGACACCGGCGCCCTGCTGGCGGGCGAGGAGCAGGCGTGGACGCTGTCGCCGCGCCTGGCGGCGGTGCTGGACGGGCTCGGAGGGCTGCTCGGCCAGCCGTTCATGCAGCGGCGCTGCACGCCGCTGGCGATGGACCGCTCGCCCGCCGGCCGCAACCTGCTGTGGCAGGCCAAGCCGCTCGAGGAGGCGCTCGCCCTGTGGACCGCCTACAGTGGCTGGGACGGCTCGTCCGAGCTGCCGCCACCGCTGCGCGACACCAGCCCCGAGGCGGCGGCCGACGCCATCGCAGCCAACCTGGCCTGCCTGATCGCCGAGGCCCAGCAGTTCGAGTATCCGCCGGCCAGCGACGACGTCGGTGTGATCGAGGACTCGATCGCCCTGCAGGTGCGCAACCTCGAGGCCAACGAGCAGACGCTGAGCGGCCTGCTGGGAGCGCTCGATCGGCTCGGGCTGCGGGCTCAGCAGGCCGACCTCGCCCAGATCCTGCGCGACCAGCGGGTCCACGTCCTCGGGCAGCTCGATACGCTCCTCGCGTCGCTCGCGCTCTACCAGCCGCTCGACGGCGGTTTCGCCTGGTGGCAGGGTGGCCCGGCGCCGGGGCTCGCCGCCTTCGGCGCCGCCACCCCAGACGACCTC
>JBFGNS010000240.1:0-4333 GCA_041574955.1 Thermoanaerobaculia bacterium
CGCGACCGGTCCGCCACCCCCCGACGCCTGCGCCCTGCTGACCCCGGCCGAGGTGGCGGCGGAGCAGCAGCGGCCGGTGGTCGATACGGTGCCCTCGGCGCAGCCCGGCACCACCATCGACCTCCTGCAGTGCGTCTACCGCACCGAGGATCTGGCCGGCTCGGTCAGCCTGGCGCTCACCGTGCCGCACGCCGGCACCACCGGCGGCGCGCGCGATTTCTGGCGCTCCCGCTTCCACCCCGAGGGTGGCCACCGCGGCAAGGAGGACCCGCCGCGCCCGGTGGCCGGGCTGGGCGAGGAGGCGTTCTGGGTGGGCGACCCGGTGGCCGGATCGCTCTACGTGCTCGCCGGCGAGCGCTTCCTGCGGATCAGCGTCGGCGGCGTGCGCGACCAGGCGGAGCGCCGGGAGCGCGCCGCCCGGCTGGCCGCCGCTGCGCTCGGCCGGCTGCCGTAGCCCGACGGAGCGACCGCGGCCGGGAGCTTGGACTGTCCGGCATATGCGGCGATAATGCGCCGCGCGCGGTAATCCCGGGGCCGGAGAAACGAGATCTGAGCACTCTCGCACTGTTCGTGACACTCGTGGCAGGCGGGGAGCTGGTGCTCCTGCCGGCGCTGCGCCTCCACCTGCACCGGCCTGCCGAGCTGTCCCTGGTCGCGGGTACCGCGGTGCTTGCCGCGCTCGCCAGTGACCTGTTCTGGTACTCGGTGGGTCGCTGGGGCGCCCGGCTCCCGGCGCTCGAGCGCCGGCGGGCGGTGGTGGAGGCGCGCAGCGGCGGCTGGGTCCCGGCGGGCCACTTCGAGTCGCACTGGAAGGAGCTGCTGGTGCTGTCCAAGTTCGTCTACGGCGCCCGGGCCACGGCACAGGTGATCTGCGGCGCCACCCACCGGCCCTTCCGTCAGTACCTGATCGTCAACACGATCGGCACCACCCTGCTGATCCTCTATCTGCTCGCTTCGATTGCCCTGTTCGCTCGCGGCTTCGCCGCGCTCGATCACTGGCCGGGCGTGGCGGCAGCGGTAGCCGCGACGCTCGCGCTGTCGGTGACCGTCGGACGCGCAGCCTGGTTTGTTTACCGTCGTCATTCCCGCCTTTGAGGAGGCGGAGACGATCGGTGCCGCGGTTCGCTCGGTTGCAGCCGTCGCCGGAAGCGAGGTGGTCGTCGTCGACGACGGCAGCCGGGACGCGACGGCTGCCGAGGCGCGGCGCGCGGGCGCCCGGGTGATCGAGCTCGGTCGCAACCGCGGCAAGGGGTACGCCCTCGAGGCCGGGGTGCGGGCGTCGCGCCACGACCTGCTGGTGTTCCTCGACGCCGACGTCACCGGCATGGACGAGGAGAAGCTGCTCTCCCTGGTCCGGCCGGTCCGCAACGGGGCGGTGATGTGCGTCGGCGTGCGCCACGCGGTCTTCCACCACATGAACCGCTCGCTGCGATGGCTGCCGGTGATCGCCAAGCTCTCCGGCCAGCGCTGTATGCGGCGGCAGGTGTGGCAGGCGGCGCGACGCCACTGCCGCGGCTACCGTGTCGAGGTGGCCCTGAACTACTTCGCATCCCGCCTGGGAGAGATCGAGTACATCCACCTGCCCGGGCTGTCGCACCGCATCAAGGAAGAGAAGCGGGGCCTCGTGCCCGGCATGCAGCAGCGCCTGAGGATGGTCGCCGACATCGTCACGGGCACGGTCGCGGTGCGCCTCGGGCGCTCCGCCCGCCGCTGACGGACCGCCCGCCACGGCCGAGGTGAGCCCTCCGCCGTGCCCCGTCCCTCGGGCTGGCGGCGGCGGCGCTGCCGGCTCGAGCCGGCGCCCGTGTGCGGGAAAGCCCGCCGCGCGTCCGTCTACCGCTCAGAGGCATCTGAGAGCGGACCGAGAGCGGTCCTTTCGACGGCAAAGAGGAGACGGTCATGAAGGGAAGAAAAGAGTTCGAGAGCTACCGCGGCGTGCCTGGCGGCTCGCAGGTGGAGGTCAGCGTGTCGGGCGAGGCGGGCGAGTTCAACTGCGACGGCCAGCTGGTGAGCAGCTCGTCGGTGGTGCGCTGGAGCCACGGCGAGCTGGTGCCGGGACCGGCCGGCGAGGAGCTCGAGGGGGGACGCTCCTACTTCGTGCGCGTGCGCGTTGCGTTTCTCGCCGACACCGAGGTGGTGATCCAGGTCCGGATCGTCAAGCCCGACGGCTCCGTGCACTCGGAGCCGTGCCGCTGGCAGATCGAGGGTGCCGCCGGCGACACCGCCATCCGCGGCTGCTTCATCGACACCTTCTGACGGTCGAAGAACGAAAGGAGGCCCCAGATGAAGAGCAGATGGATGATCGCGGTGCTCGTCTTGGCCGTTGCCGCGCCGGCGGCGGCCAGCGAGCCGGCCTGCAAGCGGGACGGGAGTGAGAGTTTTGAGGACTGCTTCCTCCGTGTCTACGCGGAGACCCTGCAGGAGACCAGCGAGCAGCGGACCAGCGCGCGGCGGGAGGCCGGAAAGACGGCCAAGGAGAACGTCCAGAAGAGCGCCTTGCCGGCGGAGACGCCCGAGGCCGAGGGCGCGACCGCCGACTACCTGACCCGGCTGTTCAGCGCCCTCGGCTTCGGCGAGCTGAGCGAGGAGGAGGGCTCGCAGACCCTGAGCTTCAACCTCTCGCCGCAGTCGGACGGCCAGACGACCCCGGAGCAGGTGGTGCTCAAGCTCGTGCGCCGCGATCCGGAGCTGTTCGAATCGTTTGTCAAGGCCATTCCGGAGGCGGTGCGCGCCGAGCGCAAAGAGAGCCTGGGGGAGCAGCTCGAGGACTTCGACGACCTCGAGTTGACCCTCTCGGTGGCGGTCGAGAACGGTCGGTTCGGCCGCAGCTTCGCCGCCTACAGTGGGTTGACCGACAAGGTCTTCAGCCTGCTGGCGCCGCCTACCGCCGACCAGTCGTTGATGAAGCTGCTGGCCCTGAAGCAGAAGCTGGCCCGTTCGGCCCCGCCGGCCGCCGCCGGTGCCCCCGCGGCCCCGCCGCCGCTCGCCATGAGCTCGGACGTCCAGCAGGCGTTTCAGGGACCCCAGGCGACCGAGGCCGCCCTGCTCGAGGCCGCGGTGCTGGACGCCGCCCGGGCGGAAGCCGCCAACAAACAGCAGTTTCAGCAGGCGCTCGACGACGGTGGCTACTTCGAGCTGGCCAACCTCGTCGCCAACCAGCCGCAGCTCCACTTCGAGGGCCGCTACCGTTCGCGTGAGGATCTCGCCGGGCCCGACGAGTGGGGGATCAAGGCGACCTACGAGCACGGCCTGGGCAACGTCAACGGTCTGCGCCGGTTCGCGTCGAAGAGCTGCACCGGCGGCGTGGCCGGCACCCACTCGGCCTCCGGCGAGACCTGCTACGCGAAGTACCTGGAGAGCCGCAAGGGCAAGATCAAGAGCGCCAACCGGCTAGCCGTCTCGGCCGAGTTCGGCGAGACCGACGCCTTGCGTCTCGAGCTGCCGGACGACGGCGTCCTGTTCGAGCTGGAAAAGGGGCGCAAGCGCATCGGCTCGCTGGCCTGGGGCCGCTCGTTGCGGGTCGACGACCAGGGAACCGACCTGGCTCGCTTCGACCTCGAGGCCACCTTCGAGGACGTCTCGGGGGACGCCAAGCGGCAGGACCGCTGGCTGGCCACCGGCACCTTCACCCAGAACGTCGTGGGCGGCAACGTGCTGTCGCTGTCGATCGTCTACGCCAGCAAGCCCGAGTATCTGGGCGAGGTCGACGAGCAGCTGAGCGCTCGCGTCGGCCTGAAGTTCAAGCTCGACAAGAAGAACAAGGACTAGGCCCGAGGCGCCGGTCGCCGCGGCGGGTCCTCCTCGCAGCGCGGCGGCCGGCGCCGTACGGCCGTCTCGAGCCTCCCGGCGGGGCGCCACCTGTTGGGGTGGGGCGCTCGCCCCGGCGCGGGGACCGCGCGCCGCTGGAGCGCTAGCATCGCGGCAGCGGCTCGCGCGCGGCGTGCCGGTGAAGGGATCGAGGCTGACTACGGTCTGGAGCTCGCTGTGGCGGCTGGCGCACTGCGCGCTGGTGGTGGCGCGGCACGGCTTGAAGCGCGCTGCGGGTGACGCTGCGCGCCGGCTGCCCTGGGTGAGCGACCGGCTGGCGCCGGCGGCGACGGGGCCCGAGGCGGTTCGGCGCCTGCTCGAGGAGCTCGGCGGCTCGTTCATCAAGCTCGGCCAGGTGCTGGCGCTGCAGCCCGACATCGTGCCGCGCCGCTACTGCGACGCCTTCTTCGACCTGATGGACAGGATGCCGCCGTTCGACGAGGCGGCGGTCGAGCGCGTGGTGCGCGAGGAGCTGGGGCGGGCGCCGGAGGAGATCTTCGACACCTTCGACCGGCAGCCGATCGCC
>JBFGNS010000241.1:0-4240 GCA_041574955.1 Thermoanaerobaculia bacterium
CTCTCCGGAGCGCCGATCCAGGCCTCCGACCCGACCCCGTCCGGCGAGCCCGAGGTCCGGTGCCCGGCGCATCCGGTGGCTGGCGGGTGGTTCCTCATCGCCCACCGGATGCTGGTCGGCGGCCTGCCTGCGCCGTTCGGGGCGGGCGGGGGAGGCGTGGGACACCCCACCGTCAAGGTGAAGGACCGTGGTTGCGTCGTAGAGGCTACCCTGGCAGGTCTGACGATCGAATTCACACACGTCGGCAGCGATTTCGAGTCCGTCCAGAACTGGTTGCTCGCTCACTCTTCCGCGGCGATGCTCGTCGACCGTGGGCAGAATCCCAAGCTCGGCAATCCTGTGGCCAGGTGGAAAGAAGGCCAGAGAAAGGACTGGGATGGCCTGGACGTGCTGCTTCCATTGGGTCTCGCCATCCACGGAATGAAGGGTTGGCTGACGGACGGCTCTCTGGGCGGTGGCTATCCCGGAGACGCCGACACCACCTCCAAATGGGACAAGGCGGTCGCGGGCGGGGTGAAAGCCTTCTACGCCGGCACCATGCCAGGCGAACCGAACATCTTCTGGATCCTGGCCGTCAAGTCGCCGCGGCTGATGCGGTCCATTCACGGGTTCACCGCCATGGGGACCGGAGCCATCGACGCCCCGCCCCACCTCCAAAAGCACGCCTGGCTCTATTCGCCGGACTTCTTCGTCGAGGACGCCAACACCACCTTGGACGATGAGGCGATCATGGAGATGCTGCTGCTGGCGACCACGGCAAAGGGCATCGACCAGCTGGAGTTCGAGGAATGGAGGCTCGACGAAGCGCCGCCAGCGTCCGACGACGAGTTGGAGCTACCAGCGTCACCCGACGACGAGCTAGAGCCGCCAGCGTCACCCGACGACGAGCTGGAGCCGGCGCCCGAGGACGGGCCGCCGGGGCCGGTCGAGCGGCCGTGAGCGCCGCGTGCGCTCAGCCCGCCGCCAGCTCCTGCTTGAGCCACGCCCGCGCCTTGAGCCAGTCGCGCTGCACGGTGCGGCGGGAGAGGCCGAGAGCCTCGGCGGTCTCGACCTCGGACAGGCCGGCGAAATAGCGGCACTCGACCACCCGGGTCAGACGGTGGTTGAGCTCGGACAGGCGGGTCAGGCCCTGGTCGATGGCGAGCAGCAGGTCGAGCTGCTCCTCGACGCCGACCGGGGTCTTGTCGATGTCGACGTGGGGTCTGCCGGCACCGCGTTTCGCCGCCTGCCGGGCGCGCGCGTAATCGATGATGATGTGCCGCATGGCGGTGGCGGCGACGGCGAAGAAATGGTTGCGGTCGCGATACCCGGCGCGCGTCTGGTCGACCAGCTTGAGGTAGGCCTCGTTGACCAGCGCGGTGGTGTCGAGGGTCTGTCCCGGCCGGCGCTTGCGTAGCTGTCGGTGGGCGATCTGCCGCAGCTCGCCGTAGACCACCGGCAGCAGCTCGTCGAGCGCCCCGGCACCCCCGTCGCGATGGGCGTTCAAGAGCTCGGTGATGTCGCGCTCGCTCATCTTCCGACCTTCACCGGCCGCCCTCGCGGCCGGACTCCGACACCCCGGCCCTCGCCGTTCCCCGCTGCCGAGACCAGCGGAGTCTAGCAACCGCCGTGGCGCTCGCCGACGTCCGATCCCGTGAAACGGGGTGGAAGCGCTCGCGTCGATAGACAAGCCGGGGCGGCACCGCCGGACCGGTGCATCGAGCGGAGCGCCGACCGATCCAGGGAGGAGTTCCCATGCTCGCGACCGCCCGGACTGCCGCAGTGTTGCTGCTCACGGCCCCGCTCGCCGCCGCCTCGACCGAGACGCTGTCGCCGGGATCGATCGGCGGCGGCGCGACGATCGAGACCGCCTGCCCCACCTTCCTGTGGGCGCTGGATCCCGAAGCCCGCGGCTACGAGCTGGTGGTCTACCGGCTGGGCGAGGACGGCTCGCCGGCAGCGCGGCCCGAGGTCGAGAA
Organism: Thermoanaerobaculia bacterium; assembly: GCA_041574955.1. Lineage (GTDB taxonomy): Bacteria > Acidobacteriota > Thermoanaerobaculia > Multivoradales > JAHEKO01 > CALZJC01. The sequence goes on from JBFGNS010000241.1 coordinate 1,959, forward strand.
GAGCCTGCCGGCCGGCGCCGGCGGCTGGACGCTCGACCGCTGCCTCGAGCCGGGTGGGCGCTACGCCTGGTCGGTGCGGGCGGTGACCGGCGAGCGCGACGCGGGGTGGTCGGAGGCGCGGATGTTCCGGGTCGGCGCCCGACCGTCGATCGCGGAGCTCGAGGAGGCGCTGGCCGTGGTGCGGCGGTATCTGGAGGCGGGAGGAGTCGGACGCGCCGAGCCGGCAGAGCCACGGCCCGCCCCGCGGCGCCCAGTCGGGGAACCAAGCCCGGTTCCAGAGTCGCCAAAGCGCAGCCTCGAGGAAGACGGCATCGATCGACGTGGCCGAGGGCGCGACGAGCCGGACGGCTACCCGGCTACGGCGCCACTCCGCTCCCGCGAGACGAGCCGCCAGCGCCCGACCGCTGCCCAGGCACCACAGCCGGCGTTCCATGACCCGGGCTCCGCGCTGGTCGTCGATGGCGATCTGATCCTCAGGAGTTTGGATCAAGAACCCTTCTTTGTTGGGATCATGTTCGGACCAGACGGAGGCATCTTCGGCGAGGGGATCTACACGGACGGTAACTACAACCTCGGCTTCGGCAGGCTGGACCTTCCGCCCAGTAACGGCGGATTCAACACGGCGATCGGAAGAGACAGTCAAGTCCTCCGAATCGATGGTGACTTCAACACGAGCGTTGGCGCTTTCTCGCTCCTGCAGAACCCTCACGGTTCGGAAAACACTGCGATCGGCTCGCATTCGCTCGGCGAGCTCGGCTCCTTATCGGAGGTGCCGGAGTCGATACGGCCTTCTTCCAACACTGCCATAGGAAGTGACTCCCTCACGTTCCTACACCGGGGCTCTTTCAATACAGCCTTGGGTGCCGATTCCGGCCGAGAGCTCGAGCGGCTGGCGCCCGAAGACAGCACCAGCTCCTTCAGCTGGAACATCTACATCGGCAACGAAGGCAAGGTCGAGGACGAGCACACCATCCGCATCGGCCGGCAGAGGGTCGACACCGTGGGCCACGAACGCACCTTCATCGCCGGCGACGTGGCGATCGGCACCCAGACCGGGCCCACCAACCGGCTGGTGGTGAGAGACACGATCAACGGCAACGGCGGCGACCCCGGCAACTACGTCGCACAGATCGAAAACACCAACGCCGGCGACAGCCCCGACGTGCTGGCGCTGCGCGCCGGGCCGAACGACGCGCCGTCGAGCGTCAACTTCGTCGGCTTCTTCGACAAGGCCGGCAACCTGCTGGGCGAGATCGAGGGCAATACCGTCGGCGGGGTGCGCTACACCGGGGGCCAGCTCTTCCTGATCCCGACCGACTCCCCGCCGGCCTGTACCAGCAGCCGCAAGGGGATGCTGTACTACGATGCCAGCGTCAACCGGCCCTGCTACTGCAACGGCACCGACTGGCGCTCGGTGGTCGCCGACGGTCTGTGCACCTGACGTGGCGGTGACGGGATGCTCGGGGCGCAGCTGCGCCTCGGCAGCAAATCCGGGAGCCCGAGCCTCCGGTCATCGGCGCCAGGTACGCATTCGGGCCGGGTCAGCCGAGCAGCGAGGCGTCGAGCACGGCCGCGGCGTCGACGCCGCGCGCCTGGACCAGCACCCGGATCTCCTCACCCATACCCTCGCCGTCGAGCAGCCGTGCGGCCTGGCGGCGGGTCTCGTCGTCGGCGCTGTCCAGCTCGTCGAACAGGCCGCAGGCGACGAGCCAGCGGGCCTGGCGGGTGAAGGCGACGGTGGCGAGACCGGCGGCCTCGCCGGCGGCGCGCAGGGCGTCGAAGTCGACGTGGGCGGTGAGGTCCTGCTCGCCGACGTCGCGGAACGGGTCGCGGTGGGCGCGTTGGCGGCTGTAGCAGGCGAGCGTGCCGTGACGGCGGACGCGCGGGTCGAGCAGCCGGCCGCCGTCGAAGCCGTAGTCGCAGGTCACCAGGAGGCCGCGGCCCAGCCGCTCGGCGAGCCGCCGGTAGAGCGGCGCCCAGCCCGGGGCCAGGTCGGCGATCTGGCCGGGCTCGAGGACGGCGCCGGGCGGCAGCAGCTCGGCCAGGCCCGGGTCCGACAGCTCGCCCTCGACCCAGCCGAAGCGGTCCTCGGCGTCGAGGCCGACCAGCAGCTCGCCGGGACCGGCGCCGGACCGGCCGACGAGGCGGTGGACCGGCAGAGCGTCGAACAGCTCGTAGGAGAAAATCAGGCCGCGCACCTCGCCGGGCTCGACCGCGGTCAGCCGATCGAGCCGCTCGACGCCCGCCGGCACCGGCCGCTCGACCCGGTCCCAGGCGCGCAG
>JBFGNS010000242.1:0-4229 GCA_041574955.1 Thermoanaerobaculia bacterium
CGCGACTACAGCCTGCTGACCAGGATCCAGGCGATCTTCCTCGACGCGCACTTCCTCATCGAGCACGCCGCCCGCAACCGGAGCGGGCGGTTCTTCAACTTCAACGGCACCGCCGGCGTCTGGCGGCGTCAGGCCATCCTCGACGCCGGCGGCTGGCAGCACGACACGCTGACCGAGGATCTCGACCTCTCCTACCGCGCACAGCTGGCGGGCTGGAAGTTCCGCTTCCTGCCCGACGTCAAGGTGCCGGCCGAGCTGCCGGTCGAGGTGAACGCCTTCAAGCGCCAGCAGTACCGCTGGGCGAAGGGCTCGATCCAGACGGCGCGCAAGCTGCTGGTGCGCGTGCTGCGCGCTCCGATACCCTGGCAGGCCAAGTCCGAGGCGATGATCCACCTGACGAACAACGTGGCCTACCTCCTGATGATCGGCCTGTCGCTGCTGATCTTCCCCGCCATGCTCCTGCGCCTCGGCACCGACGCGCGCTTGATGCTCTGGATCGACCTGCCGCTGTTCCTGGGCGCGACCCTCTCGGTGCTGGTCTACTACTCGGCCAGCCAGTACCTGCGTGGCGTTCGCGGCGGCGAGTGGCTCCGCCGGCTGCCGGCGGTGATGGGGCTCGGCGTCGGCCTGTCGGTCAACAACGCGCGGGCGGTGCTGGCCGGGCTGGGACGGCGGGTGGGAGCGTTCGAGCGCACCCCGAAGTACCGGATCGAGAAGGCCGGCGACGGCTGGCAGGGCAAGCGCTATCTCATCGGCCGCGACCTGTCGGCGTGGATAGAGGCCGGCTTCGCGCTCTACTTCATCGGCTGCACCGGCGCCGCCCTGTGGCTCGGGATGTGGCCGTCGCTGCCGTTTCTCTATCTCTTTCTGGCCGGCTATTGCTATATGTTTGTCCTGGCGGTCGCGCCGGCCGGCGCGACGTCACCGGCGGAGCGAACCGCCGGCTCGTGACCGATGGCCGAACTCCGCGCCCGACCCGCAGACTATCGCCGCGTTCGCACCAGCCTGCGGCCGACCTACCCCGCCGACGCGCCGCTCCTGCTGCGCTGGCGCTCCGAGGCCAGCGTCCGCCGGCACCAGCCGCTCACCGAAGCGTCGCTGGGCCAGCTGCGCGCCGAGCTGGCGCTCAACCGGATCGAGGATCTCTACCGCGGCCGCGGCGACAAGTTCCAGTGGATCGTGCTCGCCGACGCCGAGCCGGCCGGCTGGATCACCCTCGTGGTCACCAACTGGGAGCACGGTCTGGCCGAGCTCGGCTACGCCCTCACCACTCCATACCAACGGCGCGGCCTGATGGTCCAGGGGCTCAACCTGCTGCTCGCCGACCTTTTCTTCCGCACCGAGCTGGAGCGGATCGAGGCCCGCTGCTCGGTGGAGAACGTCGGCTCGCAGAAGGTGCTCGCCAAGCTCGGCTTCCGGCGCGAAGGCCGGCTGCGCGGCTACTTCGTTCTCGAGGGCCGGCGGATCGACAACTACCTCTACGCGATCCTGCGCGACGACTTCGTGCCGCCGCCGCCCGCCAGCCTGCGCTAGCCTGACCTTCTCGAAGGTTGGTCGAAAGGTCAGGCTGGGCCCTGGCGCTCAGTCTTTGGGCTTGCCCCGGCGGGAGCAGTTGCCGGCCGCCTGGGCGCACGCCTGGTCGAAGATCGCCTTGAAGGTGGGCCCGAGGATCGAGCTCTCGAGGAGCAGGAGCCTCTGGTCCTCGAACAGGGCCGAGGTGATCCCGACGATCCGGTTCGGGGCCCTGTTCTTGCCACCGCGCTGGCCCTTCGCCTTGATCCCGAAGTTCTGCACCCAGGGTCCGCCGCTCGAGCCGCCGCGCATGTCGGAGCCGTAGAGCACCGCGACCGGATCCTCCAGCAGGAGCCAATCGCCCGAGTCGACCTGGTGCATGCGCCGGCCGCCGTCGTGGTTGCCGGGATAGCCGAGCATCTTCACGTGGTTGTTCTCGAGGCCCCGGGCCTTGAAGCCCAGCCACCCGGTGAGGTCCCCGACGGCCGTGCCGTCGGAGTCGGCGAGCACCACGACGGCCAGGTCGCCGGCGTTGGGAACCTCGGGGCTGGCCCGCCATTCCTCGGCCGCGAAGGCCTCGACGCCATCCCAGGTACCGAAGGGCGCCAGTCCCTCGTGAAACGCCGGAATGAACAGGAAATCGGTCGCGAAGCCCCCCGGCGCGCTGTACACGCAGTGCCCGGCGGTGGCGATCACGCGCCTCGACACCACCGAGGCCGAGCAGCGGAACGCGCCGACGCCCGGCCGGCGGAAGAGCAGCACGCCGACCGTCGAATAGGGGTACGCGGCGCCGGCGTCGTCGGGCACCAGCCGCGAGCTGGAGAAGTTGAAGCCCGCCGTGCCGCGATTGAGCGCCGTCGGGCCGTCGCCGCCTCCGGCGCGCCGGCTGTGCGGAGCCGCGTGCGACCAGGCCGATCGGAGTCTGGCCGGGCTCGCGACGTAGCGCGCTCTGCTGGTGCCCACCGCGACCCGCGGCGCCGACGGCCTCGAGTCGAAGCGCGGCCCCAGCGCGGGCGCCGCAGCCCCGGCCTGGCGGCGGTCGATGCGGCCGCGTGCGTCCACCGGCAGCGGCATCGGCTCGGCCGCCAGGATCTGCTCCTCGGTCCAGGTCTTTGCCGGCTCGCCGGTCGGCCGCGGCGGGGCCGCGCCCAGCGCCGGTGCGAGAATCACCCAGGCGGTCAGCAGGACGGTGGCGTCTCGAGCCCACATGGGCAGCGTGATCCTGTCAGCCGGTAGATCAGCCGAAAGTGTTGCACTGCTCCGGGTCGCCGCTCTGGAGCCCGCGCCTGAGCCAGGCGACGCGCTGCTCGGACGAGCCGTGGGTCCACGACTCGGGCTGGACGTAGCCGGTCGCCCGCCGCTGCATCTGGTCGTCGCCGATCGCCGCCGCCGCTCCGAGCCCCTCCTCGACGTCGCCGGGCTCGAGCAGCTGGCGCTGCCGGTGGGCGTGATGGCCCCACACCCCCGCGAAGCAGTCCGCCTGCAGCTCGAGCCGCACCAGCAGGGCGTTGCCGTCGCGCTCCGACATCGAGCGCCGCGCGCGCTGCACCTGCTCGCTGACGCCCAGGAGGTTCTGGACGTGGTGGCCGACCTCGTGGGCGATGACGTAGGCCTGGGCGAAATCGCCGGGCGCGCCGAGCCGGCTCGACAGGACCCGGAAGAAGTCGAGATCGAGGTAGACCTTGGAGTCCGCCGGGCAGTAGAAGGGGCCCACCGCGGAGCGGTTGAAGCCGCACGCAGATTGCACCGCGCCGGTGAACAGCACCAGGATCGGCTCCCGGTAGCCGCTCATCAGCGAGTTCCAGGTCAGCTCGGTGTCGCCCAGCACCACCGACGCGAACTGGCCGAGCTCGTCCGCCGGCGGCGTGCCGCCGTAGCCGTCCGGCGGCCCGGCCTCAGGCGCCGGTGCCTGCGTCTGCTCGAGCACCGAGATCATCTGCTGGGGATCGGCCCCGAACAGCATCGACAGCAGGATGACGATCAGCAGGCCACCGCAGCCGAGGCCGGCACCGCGGCCGCCGATCGGCAGGCCGCGCCGGCCCAGCGGGCCGCGGCCGCGGCGGTCTTCGACGTTGACGCTCGCCTTGCGTCCTCTCCAGCGCATCTGTCGATTCTAATCGGACGCCCCCACCCGGCCCCGGCTCCATCGAGAACCGGACGCTTTCGCTCAGAGAACTTCGAGCTTGGCGTACTTGGCGGCCAGGCGGCGCTTGCCGACGCGATCGAAGTAGACGGTCAGCTTGCCCTCCAGGCCGTCGCCGTCGAGCTCCAGGACGACGCCTTCGCCGAGCGTCGCGTGGCGCACCCGGCGGCCCTTCTTGAGCCCCGGGTAGGCCTGCGAGCTTTGCGGCCCGCGGCCCGACGGGGCGGCGGTGCCGCGGCCGCGGTCGAAGAACGACGCGACGCCGCTCGAGCGCTCGTCGTAGAACAGCTCCGGGCTGCGGGTGACGTTGACGATCCCCTCGGGAAGCTCGGCCAGAAACTGCGACTCCTGCTGATCCTGGTAGTAGCCCGCCACCCGCCGCCGCCGGCAGTGGCTCAGGAAGAGCTGTTCGCGCGCGCGGGTCATGCCGACGTAGAGCAGTCGGCGCTCCTCCTCGAGGTCCTCGGTCTGGCCGCCGGCGTTGAAGTGCGGCAGCACCCCCTCTTCGAGCCCGGTGACCATCACCACTGGAAACTCGAGCCCCTTGGCGCTGTGCAGCGTCATCAGCGAGACG
>JBFGNS010000243.1:0-4210 GCA_041574955.1 Thermoanaerobaculia bacterium
GCGCTGCAGCTCGCCGGGCGCTACCGGCCGAGCGATCGCTGGTGGATCGAGGGACACTGGACCTGGCAGCTCAGAAACGACGGCAACCTCGAGGGCGAGCGGCCGGACGCCCCCGGCGTGGTCGGCGATCTCGGTGACTACCAGGGCATCCTGGCGCCCGAGCGCAGCTGGCCGGACGGCCGTCTCGACGACTTTCAGCGCCACACGATCCGCCTGTGGACCAGCTACCGCCTCGAGCTGGGCCGCGCCGGTCGGCTCGACCTGAGCGCCCTGGCGAGCTTCGACTCGGCCCGTACGTACAGTCTGCTGGCCACGGCTCCCCTGACCGCGAACCAGCTCGCCCGCAACCCGGGCTACGTGTCGCCGCCACCGTTTCAGACGATCTACTTCGGGCCGCGCGGAGCCGGCGAGTTCCGCGACAGCGCCACGCTCGACCTCGCCGTCCGCTGGACGCCGCCGTTGCGGCGCGCCATCGAGCCGTGGATCAAGCTCGACGTCAGGAACGCGCTCAACGACCAGACGCTGGTCGCCTGGGACACCACCGTGGCGCCGGACTTCGCCGGCCCGGTGGACGAGCACGGCATCTGGACCGGCTTCGTGCCCGCGCCGTCGTTCGGCCAGCCGCGCACCGCCGCCGACTACGTCACGCCGCGCGAGCTGCGGCTGGCGCTCGGCGTGTGCTTCGGCGGCGGCTGAGCGCCGCGTCGTCGGTGCCGGTTTGCCCGCGGAGAGCCGTTTGCCGTACACTGCCATTAGCAAGAACTTTAATTGGACCCGTGACGTCGCTCATGACGCTAAACAGCCTCGAAGTCGTCCGGAGCTTCTACGACTGCCTGGAACGGGGCGAGCTGCCGGCCGCCCTCGAGCTGGTCGATGACGAGGTGAGATGGGAGATGCAGGGTCCGGAACAGCTGCCGTTCACCGGCAAGACGAGCGGCAAGCGGGCCGTGGCGGATTTCTTCACCACGATCTCAGCTCACGGCGAGGTCGAGTCGTTCCACATCGACCAGTTCCTGGTCGACGGCGACACCGTCGTGGTGCTGGGCAACGAGCGACTGCGCTCGAAGGTCACCGGCCGGGCGTTCGAGATGGACTTCGCTGACGTCCTGGTGGTCCGCGACGGCCGGATCGTCAGCTTCCGCGAGTTCTGCGACACCGGATCGATGGCCCAGGCCTACTTGCCCTGAGCCGGCGGCGGCCCGCAGAAGGAAGGTCCTAGCGACTAGCGACCGGTAGCACCAGAGTACGGCAGGCCGGCAGCCGGGCAGACAGGTCGGACCGCTCGGCTGTGGGGCTGGCGAGACCGGATGGCCGCGACACCAGAGAGACTCGGCCCCTATCGGATTGTCGACACGCTCGGCGCTGGAGGCATGGGGGTGGTCTACCTTGCCGAGCACGCCGAGACCGGCGAGCGTGTCGCGATCAAGACCGTAGCGCGGGCGGCGGCGGGTCTCCTCGGCCACCTGCGGCGCGAGATCCACACCCTGAGCCGCATCCGGCACCCGGGCGTGGTGCGCATCGTCGGGCAGGGCACGCAGGAGGCGATGCCGTGGTTCGCCATGGAGCTGCTGGACCGCGAGACGATGCGCGACTGGCTGCGCGAGCTGTGGCCATCAGCCGGCCGAGTGGACACGGCTCCGACCCGGGGCGCCGGCCTCGAGGGTCCCACTCGCACGCTCTCCCCGAGCTCGCCGGCGCCTTCCCCGGCTCACCCGCCGGCGGCCGACCCACCGGCGGACAGCGAGCTGGCAACCCGCAGCCTGCCGGCCGGCGAGCTTCGGCCGGACGCGGCTTCCGCGGCCGCCAGCGCGCCACCGCTCCTGCCTCTAGCTGCCGGCGGCGGCGATCTGTTGGCCGTCCTGACCACGGTCTGCAGGCTGTGCGGACCGCTTTCCTACGTTCACGGCGAGGGCATCGTGCACTGCGATCTCAAGCCGGACAACGTCTTTTTCCGCGCCGGTCACCGACTGCCGGTGCTGGCCGACTTCGGCCTGATGGCCAACATCCAGGCCGCCGGGCGCGAGATCTTGGAGGTCGCGGGCGGCCTGCGCGGCACGCTGCCCTACATGGCTCCGGAGCAGATACGCGGCCGCGTGCTCGACGCCAGGGCCGACCTGTACTCCCTGGGCTGCATCCTGTACGAGGGTCTGGTGGGGCGGCCACCGTTCCTGGGCCAGCCGCAGGAGATCGCAACGCAGCACCTGTCGGGGCAGCCGACGGCACCGACGCGGCTGGTCGACGGGGTGCCGGCGGCGCTCGACGAGCTGATCCTCAAGCTGCTGGCCAAGCAGCCCCAGGACCGCATCGGCTACGCCGACGACGTCGCCGCAGCGCTGGTCCGGCTAGGGGCGGAGCCCGACGACCCGGGGGCCGCCCCGCCAGCCCGTCCCTACCTCTACCGGCCGCAGCTGGTTGGGCGCGGAGAGGTGATGCAGCAGGTGCTCGAGCTGCTGGCCAGGGTCCAGGCGGGCAGCTGCCGGCAGCTGTTCGTCAGCGGCGAGAGCGGCGTCGGCAAGACCCGCTTCGTTCTCGAGGCGGGGCTCGAGGCCGAAGAGCTGGGCTTTCGCGTGATCACTGGTCAGTGCCAGGATACGCCACGCCTCACCGGCGAGGGCTCGGGCGGCACACCGTTGCATCCGCTCCGCCCACTGCTGGACCGGATCGCGGACCGCTGCATAGAGGGCGGCGCCGGCCGCACGCGAGAGCTGCTGGCAGGTCGCGGGCGCCTGCTGCAACCCTATGCCCCGTCGCTGCGCGACGTGCCGGGGGTTCGCGACCAGCCTGATCCCGCGCCACTCGCTGCCGAGGAGGCGCGTAACCGCCTTTTCCGCGCCTTGGCCGAGACCCTCGAAGCGTTCGCTGCCGACCAGCCCCTGATGCTGATCCTCGACGATCTGCAATGGGCCGACGAGCTGACGCTGGCACTCCTGCGTTCGCCCCAGCTCGCCGCCCTGACGCAGGTCCGTCTACTGCTGGTCGGCACCTACAGGCTGGAGGAGTCGACACCCGAGATCGAGGCTTCGAGTCAGCACGCGCTCGCCGAGCGGATCGTGCTGGAGCGGCTGGGAGCCCGTGAAGTCGGCGGCATGGTGCGGGACATGCTGGCGATGTGGGCGCCGCCGGCGGCATTCGTGATGTTCCTGACCGAGGAGTCGGAGGGCAACCCGTTCTTCGTCGCCGAGTACCTGCGCACCGCGGTGGCCGAGAAGGTCCTGGCGCGCGACGGCCAGGGCAACTGGCGGGTCGCCGTCGAAGACGCCGAGGCCGTCCAGGCGTTCGCTGCGCTGCCGCTTTCGGGTTCGCTAAGAGACCTCGTCAAGCTCCGCTTGCGCGGCCTGTCCGAGATGCCCCGACGGATGGTCGAGGCCGCCTCGGTGGCCGGGCGCGAGTTCGACGAAGCGGTGGTCGCCCACGCGGCTCAGCTGACCGGACACGATCAGCTGGAGGCGCTGCGCGAGCTCCTCGCGCGCCAGATCATCGAGGTGGCAGACGGCGCCGGCTACCGGTTCCTTCACGACAAGCTGCGCGAGATCTCGTACGCCGAGCTCGGGCGGCGGCGCCGTCGGGAGCTGCACCGGCGGATGGCCGCCGGCATCGAGGCGGTCCGCGGCGACCGGCTGGATCTCGCGCTGCACGGCGCCGCCGGCCGGCACTTCGCGTCGGGTGGCGCGCCGCGCAAGGCGATCCCGCACCTCGAGAGGGCGGCCGAGCTGGCCGAGCAGATCTACGCCAACCAGCAGGCCGTCGAGCTGCTCGAGCTGGCACTTGAACAGGTCGATCAGTTGCGCCGAGGTGGCCCGCGCGCCCAGCGCCGGCGGGCGCAGCTCGAAAGCGGCCTCGCGGAGAGGCTCGGCGGCGTGCTCGCCCTCACCGGCCAGCAAGAGGCAGCGCGCACCGCGTTCACCCGTGCTCTCGCCGCCGATAAGCGCGGCCGGCCGGCCGCCCAGGCGCAGGCGCCAGCCGCCGTGCGGCGCGCCAGCCTGCTGCGCCGGATCGGCACTGCCAACGTGACCCATCACCACCACGAGGAGGCCATGGAGCAGTTCGCCCTCGCGGAAGCGGCGCTCGGCGAGCCGCCCGCCGACGCCGAGGAGGCCTGGTGGCGGGAGCGGATCGACATCCAGCTCCAGCGCAGCGTGGTCGAGTACTGGCGAGTCCGGCTGGATGACATGGAGCGCTGGCTGGACCAGGCCGTGACCGGGTTTGAGCA
>JBFGNS010000244.1:0-4170 GCA_041574955.1 Thermoanaerobaculia bacterium
CTGCCGCTGTTCGGGCTGATGGGCCAGGTGCAGTTCTGATGGACGTCTGGAACACGCTGCGCGTAGACCCCGGCAGGCGGCCCCACGGCCGTCGCGAGGAGAGCTGATGGAACCGTCGATGAGCAACCCGGTCGCCGAGACTGTCGAGCAGCGCACCGCGCGCGAGGCCGAGGAGCGTGCCCGGGCCGAGGAGGTCGCCACCCGCTACGGCCTCGCCTATGTGCCGCCGGGTGGCTTCAAGATCAACAACGACCTGCTGCGCTCGATCCCGTTCGAGTTGATGATGCGCTACGACTTCGTGCCCGAGGAGGAGTCCGGCGACCGGCTGACGATCGTCATGGCCGACCCCACCGACGTCACCAAGCTGGACGAGCTGGAGCTGCTTCTCAGCAGGGTGATCGACGTCAAGGTCGGAGCGTGCTACGCCATCGACGAGATCCTGCGCAAGTCGGAGAGCGCCCAGCGGGTGCTGGACGAGGCGACAGAGGACTTCCGGATCCAGCTGGTGCAGGAGGACGGCGACGGCGAAGAGGTGCTGTCGATCGACAAGATCACCTCCGACATCAGCCCGATCATCAAGCTGGTCGACTCGACGATCTTCAACGCCATCCAGCGGCGGGCGAGCGACATCCACGTCGAGACCCGCGACCGCGAGGTGATCATCAAGTACCGCATCGACGGCGTCCTCTACCAGGCGATGGAGCCGATCGACAAGCGTCACCACCAGACCATCATCAGCCGCATCAAGGTGATGTCCGAGCTCGACATCGCCGAGAAGCGGGTGCCCCAGGACGGCCGCTTCAAGCTGCGCTTCGAGGGCCGCAACATCGACTTCCGAGTGTCGATCATGCCGTCGGTCCACGGCGAGGACTGCGTCATCCGCATCCTCGACAAGGAGTCGATGAACAAGGAGTTCAAGGATCTGCGGCTGGACATCCTGGGGTTCGACGACGACACGGTGCGCAAGATCCGCAAGTTCATCCGCGAGCCGTACGGCATGGTGCTGGTGACCGGGCCGACCGGCTCGGGCAAGACCACCACGCTGTACGCCTGCCTGTCGGAGATCCAGTCGTCGGAGGACAAGATCGTCACCATCGAGGATCCGGTCGAGTACCAGCTCAAGGGCATCACCCAGATCCCGGTCAACGAAAAGAAGGGCCTGACCTTCGCGCGTGGCCTGCGCTCGATCCTGCGGCACGACCCCGACAAGATCATGGTCGGCGAGATCCGCGACGAGGAGACCGCGCAGATAGCCGTGCAGTCGGCGCTCACCGGCCACCTGGTGTTCACCACCGTGCACGCCAACAACGTGGTCGACGTGCTGGGACGGTTCCTGAACATGAACGTCGACCTGTACAACTTCGTGTCGGCGCTCAACTGCGTGCTGGCGCAGCGGCTGGTGCGCAAGGTCTGCGCCCACTGCCGCCAGCCGGGCAAGGCGTCACGCCAGCTGCTCAAGGAGAGCGGCCTCGATCCGGCGAGCTACGGCGACCACCTGTTCTACGAGGGCACCGGCTGCATCGAGTGCAACGGCACCGGTTTTCTGGGCCGCATGGCGATCTCCGAGCTGCTCGACCTCTCCGACCGGATCCGCGAGCTCATCCTCGACCGGCGGCCGGCCTCCGAGATCAAGCGCGCGGCCAGCGAGGAGGGCATGAGGTTCCTGCGCGAATCGGCCCTCGAGCGCGCATTCCAGGGAGTGACCACACTGCGTGAGATCAACAAGGTTACTTTCGTCGAGTAAGCGGCTGCTCGGGCTCGACCCGCTGCCGGTGCCGCCGCACGCCTTCTCGGTCGACGAGGGCTGGCTGCGCTACGGCCGCTTCGTGGGCGCCGACGGGACGTTCGACTTCCAGGAGTTCCACGAGGTGGCGCTGCCGCCGGCGACCTTCCATCCGGGGCCGCTCGGCGGCACGGTCAAGGAGCCCGAGGCGTTGCGCGAACGGCTGCAGACGCTGCTCGAGGCGGTGACCGCGACGGTCGCCGACGCCTCGCTGGTGCTGCCCGACGCCTGGCTGCGGCTCACCTTCGCCGAGCTGGAAGAGCGGCCGCGCCAGCTGTCGAAGGTCGAAGACGTGCTGCGCTGGAAGCTCAAGAAGCTGGTGCCGTTCCGCGTCGACGAGCTGCGTCTGCGCGGCGCCGAGGCGGCACCGTTGGCCGGCGAGCCGGCCGGCCAGCGGGTGCTGCTGGGCTACGCCATGGAAGCCCTGCTGGCGCAGCTGGAGAGCACCTTCGCGCAGCTCGGAGTGCGCATCGGCCTGACGGTCAACGGTACGCTGGCGCTGTGCGCCGCGTTCGGCCGGCGCGCCGCGGATCAGCGGTTCGTCTTCCTGCACGTCTCGCCGAGCGGCTATGCGCTGGTGCTGGCGGGCGGTGGGCGGCCGCTGTTCCACCGTTTCCGGGCCCTCGCCACCGCCGCCTCGGGAAACGGAGACGGCGACCTGGTGCTGCGAGATCTGAGGTTGACACGCGACTTCCTGGCGCGCGAGCTGAGCGGCGCCCTGCCGTCCGAGCTGCTGGTGGTGGCGCCACCCGACGTCGAGCGGACCTGGCGCGACTGGGTCGGCGAAGCGTTCGAATGCGAGGTCTTCGGCCTGCGCTCGCCGCACCTGCCGCTGCGCGGCGAGCTGGCCGAGAACCGGTTGCCCGACGTCGCTCCGCTGCTGGGCGCGGCCTGCCACCAGGTGTGACGGCGCGATGACGCTCAACCTCTCCCGTCAGCCGTTCGTCAACAGCCGCCCGGTGCGCCGGCTGACCCTGGTGCTGTGGGGCGTGGGCCTGATCCTGACCGCCGCCAACCTGACTTTCTACTGGCGCTACTTCTCTGGCCAGCAGCAGCGGCGCGACCGGCTGCAGGTGGTCGAGGAGCAGATCGAGACCGAGCGCGCCAGTCTCGACGAGCTGGAGCGAGCGCTGGCCAACACCGACCTCGAGTGGCAGAACCGGCAGGTGGAGTTCCTCAACCACCGCATCGCCGAGCGTATGTTCCCGTGGAGCCGTCTGTTCGATCGGCTGTCCGGCCTGCTGCCGGCCGACGTGCGGCTGACCCGCCTGCGCCCCACCGTCGGCGAAGCGGTCGACGGGCAGCGCCGGGTGCGGTTGGAGCTGCGCGGCGAGGCGCGTGACGGCGAGGCGCTGCTCGAGCTGGTCGACCGGCTGTTCGGCCGCCCTGCGTTCCGCGACCCCAACCTGCTGTCGGAGGCGTGGAACGAGCGCCGCCGGGTCCTCGAGTTCAGCCTCCAGGTCACCTACCTGCCCGATGCCACCGCGCCGCCGACCTCGGCGCCGCGGGAGGCCGCCGCGGAGGCGTCGGAATGAGCCAGAGCATCTGGTGGCGCCACCTGCGCTTCTGGCTGCCGGCGCTGGCGCTGGTGGTGGTCAACATCGGGGTGCTGACCTTCTACCGCATGGTCTACGCCGACGAGGCGCAGGCCCGAGGCCGGCTGCTGGCGAGGCGCGAGGCCGAGCTGGCGGCGCTGACCGAGAAGCGCCAGGGGAGCGAGGAGATCGTCACCGCGGCGCAGCTCAACCGGCAGCGGGTCAGGCAGTTCCGCGGCCAGCGGCTGGGCACCGAGCGGCGCCGGCTGACCGAGGTGATCGCCGAGGTAAAGGAGCTGGCGCGCCGCGCCGGGTTGGAGCCGTCGAGCATCCGCTATCCGGCCGAGCCGCTGACCGAGTACGGTCTCACCAGCCGCTCGATCGTGTTCAGCGTCGACGGCGACTACGCCGCCCTGCGCCGCTTCGTCAACTTCCTCGAGCTGTCCGAACGCTTCCTGACACTCGAGGAGGTGACGCTGAGCGGCCGGCAGGGCAGCGACGACAGCCTGCGCATCAGCCTGCAGGTGTCGACGCTCTTTCTGGCCGACTCCGGCGACGCGGAGGCCGGCCAGTCGTGAGTCAGTCGCGCCGACAGCTGGCCCTGCTGGCGGTCCTGCTGGTGAGCTTCGTCTATCTGGCGGGCCGCGAGCTGCTGCCAACGCTGCGCTCGGCCGGCGCCGGGGCGGGCGGCGACGACGGCGACCAGTCCGTCGGCGGTGCGGGGTTCGAGCGCCGGCCGGTGGCCGAGCTGCTGGTCGAGGAGCTCGAGCACAAGCCGGCCGCCTACAAGGCCGGGCGCAACCCGTTCACCTTCGCGCCGCCGCCCGCGCCCGCGGCGCCGCCGCGGCCGGC
>JBFGNS010000245.1:0-4136 GCA_041574955.1 Thermoanaerobaculia bacterium
ACCCGGACGATTTCGCCGCCGAGCTCCAGGCGGCGCTCGACTCGGACCTCACCATGGTGCGCGACACCGCCGGCGGCCTGCGCTACCTGGTGATGGACGAGGAGCTCGGCGAGCGGGTGGTGCAGGAGGAGCTCGACCCCAAGCGGCGCTTCCTGGTCGGCGGGGCCTTCTACGACGAGTCGCAGGACTACCCGATCCCGCTCGCCGGCATCAACTGGCTGTGGTTCGACTGGCGCGGCACCGGCACCCAGGCCAACGTCTTCTTCGCCGGGCCGCTGGTGACCATCGCGATCACCGACCCGGACTTCCTCGGCGGCCGCACCGACGTCGGCTTCGACGCCTTCGCCCTCGCCGTTCCGGGCGCCGACCAGCTGGTCCGCGACGGGGTCGAGGCGCTGGGCGAGAAGATCGAGGTCTCGAACCCCAACTTCGACCTCAAGATCGGCAGGCCGATCGGCAGCTTCGCCAAGGTCGACCTGCAGTACCAGCTCGGCTACGCCTACTTCGGCCGCCACGACGACACCGATCCCGACTTCGTCCTGCCGCGCGACCACCTCAACCACACCGTGCGGCTGACGGCGCGCTACAACCGCCGCGGCTGGCGGGCGCGGGTGCGCGGCGCCCACACGGTGCGCGGCACCTGGGAGCCCTGGGGGCTCCCAGGCTCGACCGACTTCGATCCCGAGCACAAGGAGTACAGCCGCTGGCAGGTGGGGCTGGGCAAGACCTGGCACCTGCCCAAGTTCCTCAAGTTCGGCGTCGAGCTGGAGTATCTGGACGGCGCCGATCTCGACCGTTTCTCGAAGTACGACTTCGGCTTCTTCAGCGACGTCACCGTGCACGGCTACCAGTCGGGCAAGGTGCGCGCCGAGGAGGCGCTGGCCGCCCACCTGACCTACGGCTTCGACGTGGGCAGCGTCTTCCGGCTCGACCTGGTGGGCGACGCGGCCTGGGCCACCGACACCACCAGCGGCCTCGACCGCGAGCTGCTCGCCGGCGTCGGCCTGGTGGGCACCGTGGTCGGGCCCTGGAAAACGGTGATCAACGCCGACATCGGCGTCGCCCTCGCCGGACCCGACGACGGAGTGTCGGTCTTCCTGGCGGTGCTCAAGCTGTTCGGCTGAGCCGCCCGGCTACTCCTCGCCGCCGATGTCGCGCCCGACAAGCAGCAGCTCGGAGAAGCGCGCCCCGAGCGGCGCGCCGTAGCCGGGACCGGCCTCGGCAGGCGTGCCGAACCGCATCTGCAGCCGCCCGATGCCGCCGCTGGCGGAGGCCGGCACCGCGAGCCGGGTCACAGCGTCATCGGGTCCGGTCACCGTGAGGTCCGCCTCGCCGCGGCCGGGCCGCCAGCGGAGCACCAACCGGTAGGGCCTGAGGGGCTGCCAGGCGAGCTCGGCCTCACGCCGCTCGCCGGCGCCGACGAGACCGACGGCCGTGGCGTCTCCCTCGATGCGCACGAGAGGCGGCTCCCCGCCGCGGCCGAGCTCGAGCAGGAGCGCCCGCTCGGCCGACGGCCACCCCTCCGGCACCAGCGCGACGCGCAGCGTGAGTGCGGTGGAGGCCGGATCGACGCGACGGGCGACGTCGATCTGGAAGGTCGGCTGCTCTTCGCTCACCGCGAAGAAATGTCCCGTGCGGCCGTGCAGGCGGAACTGGCCCTCCTCCAGGGCCAGCCAGGTGTGCAGAGCCGGGGTCACCGGATAGGGCCGCTCGAGCGCCGCCACCAGCTCCCGCGCGCGCGCGACCTGGCCGCGGCGACGCAGCACGCTGACCCAGAGGACACGCCGGGCATCGGCGTGGCGGTCGCTGGCGGCGACCACGGTGGCCGGCATCTCGATCTGGCGCGCGGCTCGCCAGCGGGCGGCGCGCGCCAGCTCGAGCCACTCACCCCGCTCGTCGGGATCGGCGCGTGGTCCCGCGAGCAGCCGCAGGTGGGCCAAGAGCACCAGCCCGCCGAGGGTCAGCAAGAACGGTCCCAGCGCCGCCGGCGCCCGCGGCCGCGACAGCGCCCAGCCGAGCAGCGCGCAGAACAGGGCGCCGATCGCCCAGGTCAGCGGCCGCCCCCAGGGCACCTCGCGCGGGAAGTAGCTCATCCGGCCGGCGCGCAGCGGCCACGGCCGCATCGCGGCGCGCGCCTCCGCCGGGCTCGGCTGGCCGCCGCCCTCGCGCTCGGCCCCCGGCGCGTCGGCCGCGTGGCCGAGGACCGGGATGGTCAGGTCGCGCAGCCCGTGCATCCGCAGGTTGACGGTCACCATTCCCCACACGCAGCAGATCGCCAGGGCCGCCACCACCGGCCCGCGCCACCGCCGCCGCACCGCCAGGTTGCCGAGCCCGAGGGCGAGAAGCGGCACGTCCGAGGCCAACCGGCGCGGGCCGTAGGCCACGCCTCCCCACCAGTCGTGCACACACGAGTTGAGGTAGATGTCGATGAGCAGCAGCCCGAGTGCGACCCACCGCCAGGCGGCCGGCAGCCTCACCTTCCAGGGCAGCAGCAGCCCGAAGATGCCGACCACGAACAAGGGCGACCAGGGAACCACCCCGGCCAGGCCGGAGAAGAGGAACTTGTCGAGCCGCGGGTCGGTGAGATCGACATAGTGCGGTCCCTGCGGCAGGCTGAAGATCTCTCCCCGCTCGAGCATCCAGCCGTGGAGCTGGAGCCCGGCCACCGCCAGTGCCGCGGCCCCCGCCACCACGGCCAGCTGCAGCCCGCGGCCGAGCGGCAGGCGGCGCCGGGCGAGCTCGATCGCCGGCACCAGCAGCACCGCGCCCTTGAGCAGGTCCTGCCAGCGGCACAGGAAGGCCACCCCGAGCGCCACCCCGCAGACCAGCGCCGCGACCGTCGTCGGCCGGCGGGTCATCTGCACCGCCGCCAGCACCAGCCACATCACCGCCACCGTGCTCGCCAGATGCGAGCCGGTGTAGCCGCGGAAGCCGTAGATCACCACCGGGGTGCCGAGCACCAGCACCAGCGCGCCGAGGATCGCCAGGCCACCGCCGACCCCCATCCGCCGCAGCCAGCGGTCGAGCGCCCAGAGCAGCCAGGTCATCAGCCCCAGCGCGGTGAGATGGAGCGCCGCCAGCTGCACCGGGGCCCAGCGCGCGCCGGCGCCGGCGCCGAGCTCGCGCAGCGGCAGGCTGGCCGCGTAGGCCGGCATCCAGACGAGCGGCGTGCCGATGGCGAAGGTGTTGGTGAGCGCGCCGTTGGGGCGCACCCGGTAGAGCATCCGCGTCAGCGTGCGCGGCACCTGCTGGATGTGGACGAAGTCGTTGCGCATGTCGAGGTCGCCGTCCTCGACCAGCGACGAGGTCATCGCCAGATAGAAGGACTGGTCCCAGCCGCGGTAGTCGTGCAGCTTGCCGATCCAGATCGAGAAGAGCAGCGCCACCGTCGCCCAAACGAGGGCGCGGCGCCCGGCGGGTCTCCTCGCGCGGCGGGCCATGGCGCTCAGCCGGCGGGGAACAGCGAGCGGTCGAGCCCCGGGATCACCTCGAGGGCGTTGCCGTAGTAGAGCTTGCGCAATACCGGATCGGGCAGGTCGAGACCGTAGATCTTCCAGAAGGCGTGCCGCCGGCGGTAGTAGTCGAAGTAGTCGTCGGCGGTCTCGAGGGCGCGGAAGTAGACGTGGTACTCCTCCGGCTGCCAGCTGTCCTTGCCGAACATCACCCGGTCCTGGTAGCGGATCAGCCACTCGCGGGCGAAGCGCGGCTGACGGCCGAGCTCGGCGAGCACGGCGCCGATCTCGGTGGTCAGGTTCGGCAGCTCGTCGAGCAGCGCGCCGAGGCGCGCCAGATCGTTGCCCATCCAGCCGAGATGGGCGCTGATGAACCGCGTGCCCGGGTGCTTGCGGAAGACGTCGTGCTGCTCGCCCATGATCTGCTCCCAGCTCGGGTAGAGCGCCGGGTCGCGATAGCGCCCGGGGCGCTCCATGAGCTCGAAGAGCCGCTCGTTGCCGCCGTCGCGCGGCTGCCAGAACGGCGCCGGGTCGCCGCTGTGGATGAGCACCGGGATCCCGAGCTCGCCGCACTTCGCCCACACCGGGTCGAGCCGCGGGTCGTCGACCGGGATGCGCTCGCCGTCGGCGTCGCGGGCGTCCATCCCCAGGCTCTTGTAGATCTTGAGGCCGCGGGCGCCGGCG
>JBFGNS010000246.1:0-4054 GCA_041574955.1 Thermoanaerobaculia bacterium
AGGACTATCTCGGCGAGAAGGTCGACCGGGCGGTCATCACCGTGCCGGCGTACTTCAACGATGCGCAGCGCCAGGCGACCAAGGACGCCGGCGAGGTCGCGGGCCTGAAGGTGGAGCGGATCATCAACGAGCCGACGGCGGCGGCCCTCGCCTACGGGCTGGAGAAGAAGAAGAACGCCAAGATCGCCGTGTTCGACTTCGGCGGCGGCACCTTCGACATCTCGATCCTCGACATCGGCGACGGCGTCTTCGAGGTGCTTTCGACCAGCGGTGACACGCACCTCGGCGGCGACGACATCGACCAGTGCCTCATCGACTACATCGCGGACGAGTTCCGCAAGAAGCAGGGCATCGACATCCGGTCCGACGCCATGGCCCTGCAGCGGCTCAAGGAGGCCTCCGAGAAGGCCAAGATCGAGCTGTCGAGCGCCCAGGAGACCGACATCAACCTGCCGTTCATCACCGCCGACGCGTCGGGTCCCAAGCACCTCAACATCAAGCTCAGCCGCAGCAAGCTGGAGCAGCTGGTGGAAGACATCATCCAGCGCTCGGCGGGGCCGTGCAAGCAGGCGCTCAAGGACGCCGGCATCGCCGCCGACAAGATCGACGAGGTGGTGCTGGTCGGCGGCCAGACCCGCATGCCGGCCATCCAGGAGCTGGTCAAGAAGGTGTTCGGCAAGGAGCCCCACCGCGGGGTCAACCCGGACGAGGTGGTGGCCATCGGCGCCGCCGTCCAGGGCGGCGTGCTGCGGGGTGACGTCAAGGACGTGGTGCTGCTCGACGTGACGCCGCTGTCGCTCGGCATCGAGACGCTGGGTGGGGTGTTCACCAAGCTGATCGACCGCAACACCACCATCCCGACCCGCAAGGCCGAGGTCTTCTCGACCGCTGCCGACAACCAGACATCGGTCGAGGTGCACGTGCTGCAGGGCGAGCGCGAGATGGCCAAGGACAACCGCACGCTCGGCCGCTTCCACCTCGTCGGCATCCCGTCGGCGCCGCGCGGCGTGCCGCAGATCGAGGTCAGCTTCGACATCGACGCCAACGGCATCCTCAAGGTGTCGGCCAAGGATCTGGGCACCGGCAAGGAGCAGAACATCACCATCACCGGCTCGAGCGGCCTGTCCGACGGCGAGATCCAGGGCATGGTCAAGGACGCCGAGGCGCACGCCGAGGAGGACAAGGACCGGCGCAAGAAGGTCGAGGCCCACAACCGTCTCGACCAGATGATCTACGCCACCGAGAAGACTTTCGAGGAGCACAAGGAGAAGCTCGACGCCGACGAGAAGGGTCAGTTCGAGGCGGCCCTCGGCGAGGCGCGCAAGGCGCTCGAGGCGGACGAGCTGGAGGGCATGGAGTCCGCGATGCAGCGGCTCACCGAGCTGTCCCACAAGCTGGCGGAGAAGATGTACCAGCAGCAGGCCCAGGCGGGAGGCGGCGAGGCTGCGGAGGGCTCGCCGCCGGGCGACGAAGAGGAGGTCATCGACGCGGAGTATGTAGATGTCGACGAGAAGGCCAGCTGATCCATCGGCCGCGCCGCGGACCGGTCCGCCCGGGCCGGTCCGCAGAGCCGCGTCGGCCGTCGCCGGGGAGGTGTTTGATGGGTAACGGTCGCCGCCAGCGCCCGCGCTATCTGATGATCAGCCGGGTCGCCGAGCGTTTCAACATCCACCCCCAGACGCTGCGGCTGTACGAGCGCGAGGGGCTGATCTCGCCGGCGCGCAGCGCCGGCAACACCCGGCTGTACGACCAGCGCACCCTCGAGCGCCTCGAGACGATCCTGGCGCTGACGCGGGACCTTGGCGTCAACCTCGCCGGCGTCGAGGTGATCCTCAACATGCGCGATCAGATGGACCGGCTGCAGCAGCGGCTTTCGGAGCTCGAGGAGCGTCTCGAGCAGCGCGGCGGCGAGCGCGACGGCGTGTCGCGGCGCTTCGCCCTGGTACAGCTGCGCAGCGGTCCGCTGAGCAAGCCGTGACCGCCGCCCGACGGCAGGCTGCGGGGTCGCAACGGCCCCCCTGGCGGCCGCCGGCGGGGCCGTTGAGCGTGCTACCATCGCGCCGTGTCCGGGAGCGAGCTGGTCACCGCGGTCTGTCCCCAGTGCGAGGGCCGCGGCTGGATCGTCGAGGCTGACGGCAAGGCCGGCACCGCCCGGCGCTGCGATTGCCGACGGCAGGACACCGTCTCCCGGCTGCTGGCCGCCGCCGGCATCCCGCCGCTCTACCAGCGCTGCACCCTGGACAACTTCCGCCCGCAATCGGACGATGCGCGGGCGCGCGATCAGCTGGTGCGCGCGCACGCCCTGAGCCGGCGCTACGTCGAGGGCTTTCTCAAGCCCGAGGGCGGCTTCCGCGAGACCGGTCTGCTCTTTCACGGTCCGCCCGGGGTGGGCAAGACCCACCTGGCGGTGGCGGTGCTGACCGAGCTCATCCGGCGCTACCGGGTGGACGGCCGGTTCGTCGATTTCACCGACCTGGTACACCGCATCCAGTCGACTTTCGATCCGAGCTCGCCGGGCTCCAAGCACGAGGTGCTCGACCCGGTTATCGAGTGCGAGGTGCTGGTGCTCGACGAGCTGGGCGCGCAGCGGCCCACCGAGTGGGTGCGCGACACCCTCTACCTGATCCTCAACAGCCGCTACACCGGGCGCCGGCCGACGCTGTTCACCACCAACTACGCGCTGGCCGGCGAGTCGACCGAGCCGCCGGCCGGGGCGACCGGGTACGAGCGCCAGATCTCGAGCGACGCCGGCCGCGGTGCGCCGGCCAGCGCGCTGCTCGAGCGGCGCGTCGGCTCGGGGCTTCTCAGCCGGCTGCACGAGATGGCCCGGCCGGTCGAGATCCAGGCCGGTGACTTCCGGCGCGAGGTCAAGTCCAGCCAGCACGCCGGCCTCGCCTGAGGGCCTCGCCGCGGTGGCCGTGGCGCGTGCGGGCAGTTTCGAGATCGTGCTCCGCGGTCTGCGGCAGCTGCGCGCCAACTGGCAGCTGGTGCCGGTGGTGGCGGTGCAGTCGCTGGTCACCTCCGCCCTGCTGGTGGGCGGGCTGATCCTGCCGCTGGTGGCGCTCGGCGCCGGCAGCCTGGCGTGGCTATGGCGGCTGCGCGACACCCACGCGGTCGACCCGGCGGGCTGGCTCGAGGGCCTCGCCGAGACCGGCAGGGCGGCGCTGGTGCCGCTGGCGGCCGCGCTGCTGGCGGCCACCATCCTCTGGCTGCTCGCGTTCCTGCTGTTCTGCTACTTCCAGGGAGGCGTGCTGGGAGTGCTGGCGAGCGGTGACCGCCGCGCCGGCCGTGGCGCCGGCTGGCAGGCCTACCGCGCCTTCGCGCTGGCCGAGCTGCACCGGCACGGGCGGCGCCTGCTGTGGCGCTACTTCTGGTTCAACCACCTGCTCGGCGCCGTGCTCACCCTCTGGCTGCTGGCGCTGGCGGTGTGGTTGGCGCTGGCGGCCGCCGGCGTCGAGCGGTTCGGCCCCCGGACCACCGTGGCGGCGGGCTGCTTCGGACTCCTGCCGCTGGCGGTGGCGCTGGTCGCCATTCTGCTGTGGGGAGCGCTGGCCTCGGCCGACCTGGCGCGCGACGGCTCGAGCCTCGGCCGGGCCTCGTGGCTGGCGCTGCGCGTGCTGCGGCGCGACCTCGGGGCGGTGCTGGCGGTAGCGCTGATCGGCGGGGTGGGCTGGCTGGCGGCAGGAGCCCTGCTGGCGCCGGTCGGCTGGAGCTTCGACCTGGCGGCGGGCGACTCCTGGAGCCTGTGGGCGGCAGGCCAGGTCGTGCTGGCGGCAGCCCAGTGGCTGGCCAACGCCGCCGTCACGGTGGGGGTCGGCGGCTCGCTGGTGGCGCTGGTGCGGGCGGAGGCGGCTTGAGCGGCGTCCGGAGCCTCGGCGCCGCCTGGGTCGGCGGCATGGCGCTGCTGCTGCTGGCCGCCTGCGGCCCGGCGTCGCCGCCGCCCCGTCAACCGCCCCCCGAGCCTGCCGCGCCGCCGCCCGCAGCCCCCCGCCCGGCGCCGCCGCCGGTCTCCCGTCCGGCGCCGCGGCCGGTCCCCCAGCCACCCGCCCCGCCC
>JBFGNS010000247.1:0-4033 GCA_041574955.1 Thermoanaerobaculia bacterium
CGCTGACGAACGCCAGGCCGCGCCGGCGCGTCGGCCAGCGGCCGTCGACCGAGCCGCCGGCGGCCAGCGACGCGAACTAGAGCAGCGAGAAGGCGCCGCCGAAGCCGTCGACGGCGAGGCCGAGCGGCTGGAGGAGCGGCTCGGCCGCGGTCGGGTGGAGCGCCGTCGTTCAGCCGATCTGCGGTCGGGTGCGCGACGAGGCCACCCAGCCGGTGCGGCCGTCGGGCATGCGGACCTTGCGCCAGGCGCCTTCGGTGCCCAACAGCGGCAGCGACTCGCCGGCCTGCAACCGGCCGATCACGGTGGCGTCGGCGGCGGGCCGCTCACGGATGTCGACGCCGCCCGAGGCGTGCGGGGCCGGCAGGACGCTGGCGGTCGCCGTCGCGGTCTCGCCGACGGGCGGGGGCGGCGGCTCCTCGGGCTCGTAGGGTTTCGGCGCGGGCTCGTTCTCCCCTGGCCGGAGCCTCTCGAGATGCTCCTCGACGTCCTCCACCAGCCGATCGAGGTCGATCATCATCGTGTCCTTGCGGGCGGGATCCCTGCTGCCTTCCGGCACCGGCAGCTTGAGCTCCTTGGCTATTCCGGTGCTGCGCAGCAGGTGGTGCACCACCTTCTTGAACTCGCGGCGCGCCTCGGCCGCCGACTTCTTCCCGGCGCGCGCCGCCTCGTGCAGCAGCCCCCCCGGCTTCTCGAGGTGGCGCGCCAACAGGTCCAGCAGCGAGTTCACCAGCCACGCGGAGAGCCGGCCTCCAAGGTAGCCGATGCCGCGCTGGGAGTCCTCCCACACGCCGTCGACCGCCTGCTCGGTGACCACGACGGGCAGGTTCCAGCGCAGGTCGGCGCGTACGAAGAACGGGTAGTGGACATCGCAGACCGCGATTGGAGCGCCGCGGGCACCGACCTCCCAATGGTCGACTTCGAGTCCCAGGTTGTCGACCAGCGGCCAGCTCGGCAGGTCGTGAAAGCGGACGTTGTAGCGGCCCCGCATCGGGTGGATCTCGAACTGGTCTTTGCCGGCGATGTCCGCCCATCTGCCCAGGATCTGCTCCTGGGCCACCAGCGCCCGGTAGCAGACATCGACCGGATTCTCCTCGTCGCGGAACTGCTTGAGCGACAGGTTCGGAATGCGCACCGCCGAGTCGTGCCACTGCTCCGCCAGCTGGCTCACCGGGTTGTCGGCGGGGTCGGCCGACTCGACGCCGGTGCCGCGCGCGTGGGCGTCGCCCATCCGCTCGATCTCGAGCAGGCGGCGCAGCTCGGCGCCCTGGCCGACGCCCAGCGCCGGATAGTCGCGAACCGTCAGGTTGAGCAGGTTGCGGGTGGTCTCCGCCGAGCCGCTCTCGATCCACGGATCGCGGCCGGGCCGGATGGCGGCGAAGGCGGTCGGCAGGCCGAGCACCTCGCGGCCGGCGTTGACCGCCATCGGCGTGTCGGCGAACGAGTAGGGGGTCACCAGGAAGTGGGTGCGCGGGTACGGGGGCTCGTTGCCGATGCGCAGGACCATCTCCAGCACGGCCACCAGCTCGACGCTGCGGCCGCCCCACCAGCCCAGGTTGTTGACGTGGGCCGAGGTGCGGCCGAGCCGCTTGACGACGACGAAGATGAGCGGCAGCAGCTTGAAGTCGAGCTCGGCCGAAGCGATCAGCTGGCGCGGATCGAGCCCCCGGTCGAGGTCGACCCCCGCGGGCACCCGGTCCTTGAGCTTGTCGGTCTCGGGGCTGTCCATCAGGGTGCCGATGAGCTGCTGGAAGGCCTGCTTCATGGGGCCGCCTAGCCGGGTCTGCAGGAAGGACTTGAGGGTTTCCGAGGCGTCCCAGCGGGCCACCAGCGGCAGGACGCGGGCGGCGGTGTCGAAGAAGTCGAACGGGCCGTCGACCGCCTCGAGCACCGGGCCCAGGGCGGTGTTGAAGGCGGCACTGGGGATCAGCCGGTGGGGGGGCGTGCCGCTCTCGGTGGTCTCGGCGGTGGCGTCTTGCGCGGTCGCGGCGGTGCTCTCCGAGCCCAGCGCCCAGTTTCGCCGGCTGGTTCGCCAGCACAGCCGCCGGCCGCGCTCGTACCGCAGGTCGAGAGACACCCAGAACGGCATCAGCGGCTTGAGGATGTCCACCGGCACGTCGCGCCCCGCCATCCGGCTCTCGACCATCAGTCCGAGCGATTCCACGATCGGGAAGTCGGGGTAGCGGTGGAGCAGGATGGTGAAGCCGCCGGTCGGGTCGCCGCGCAGCTGCTCCGGACTGCCCAGCAGGCCGCAGGCGTTCACCCGGCGCACCTCCATGCGCCCGTTGACCAGCGACTGGTAGGCGGCCGTGTTGGGTTCGGACGAGCGGAACTGTTTGAGGTTGACGGTGTTGAAGAAGGTCTGCGGCAGGCCGGTGGCGAGGCCCGCCGTCAGCTGCTCGAGCGCATCGCCCATCGCGCCCGATGCCGACGGCCAGCCCTGCGCCAGGCAGCGGTAGAGGTCGGGGCCGAGCGTCGCCAGGTCGACCATCGCCTTGGGCAGCCGGCCGAGCGGGTTGAGCAGGTACTCGATGTTGGTCGGCAGCTGACTGACCTGCGAGGTCTCCTGCAGCAGCTCGAGCAGCACGAGCTGTTGCAGCGACTCTCCCGAGTACAGCCTGGGGAACATCTGGGTCTGCAGGTTGAGCAGCCGCCGCGGCTTGCGCGGATCGGACATCCAGGGGTTGACCTCGGGCACCAGCTGGGCGGGGTACTTCGGCCAGCCGTAGATCTCGCGGCCGGTGAGCACCGACCAGTCGTTGTCGACGAAGATGAACGGGCTGACCGAGGCCCCGCCCTCGACGCGCCGCCCGTTCTCGTGCCAGTGGCCGATGAGCGGGATGCCGAACAGGATCTCGTGCTGCGCCACCCAGCCGAGGTTCGACGCCACCGGCGACATGCGGCCGTAGTTCAGCACCTGCAGCATGACGAACGGCGCCGCCGGGCGGAAGCGGGCCATCTCCGCCGGCGCGATGTTCAGGTAGGCGTCGCAGAACCGCTCGAGCTGGGTCATGTTGGCGCGCAGCAGGAAGATCCGCATGCTGACGCCGCTGAACTCCAGCGCGCTGAACGGCTGCTCCGCCGTGCTGCCCTGGGGACCGAAGTACCGCCGCGAAGGTGCCATGAGTGGATTCTCCTGGCTTGGCTCGGTTCCCGAGGGGGCCGAGCGCCGCCGCTGTTCCAACCGACCGTCGTACCCACAGCTCTCGTCGCCGGGGGCGGCAGAGTTCCGTGGCCTGCTGATATTGCGACGGATCTTACCACGCGCCTCGGCGGGGCGGCGGGCGATCGGGCGGCCCGGCGCCCCCGGTATACTGCGCGCGACCGGCCGTCCGGCCGGAGCCGAGGAGGCAGCCGATGGCGATCGACGACGAGACCCCCATAGCGATCGAGACGCCCGAGGCCGGCGGCGAGCGGCCGGCGAGCGAGGCCCGCCGCCGCTGGCGAGAGGCGCGCGACGCCGTTCTCGAGCGGCGGCCGTACTGGAAGGCGGACTTCACCACCGTGTCGGGCATGGAGGTGCCGCACCTGGCGCTGCCCGAGGACGTCGCCGGCGTCGACGTCGAGCGCGACATCGGTCTGCCGGGCGAGTTCCCGTACACCCGGGGGATCCACCCCACCGGCTACCGCGGCAGGCTGTGGACGATGCGACAGTTCGCCGGCTTCGGCACCGCCGCCGATTCGAACCGACGGTTCAAGTACCTGCTGGAGCACGGCCAGACCGGGCTGTCGGTGGCCTTCCACCTGCCGACCCTGTACGGCTACGACTCCGATCACCAGATGTCGCGGGGCGAGGTCGGCAAATGCGGCGTGGCGGTCGACACGCTGGCCGACATGGAGACCCTGTTCGACGGCATCCCGCTCGACCGGGTCACCACCTCGATGACCATCAACTCGACCGCGCCGATCCTGTTCGCCATGTACCTGGCGGTGGCCGAGCAGCAGGGCGTGGACCTCGCCCGCCAGGTGAGCGGCACGCTCCAGAACGACATCCTCAAGGAGTACATCGCGCAGAAGGAGTACATCTTCCCGCCGC
>JBFGNS010000248.1:0-3981 GCA_041574955.1 Thermoanaerobaculia bacterium
ACCAGCGGGTTGTCGGCGAAGCGCGGATCGTGGGTGGCGTCCGGCACCACCAGCAGACGGTTGTCGACGATGGCGTGGGCGCAGAACGCCACCTCGCGCGGCGTTTGGTCGGCATCGAGCCCAACCTTGGACTTGAACCACTGCCGGTCCTCGTCGACCAGCGACACCAGGGCCACCGGCGTCTGGCAGATGTGGGAGGCGAGCAGGGTCAGATCGTCGAACGACCGCTCGGGGCCGGTGTCGAGCACCTCGTAGCGACGCAACGCCGCGAGTCGCTCACGCTCGTCGGGCGGCAGAGGCGGCTGGCCTTCGCTCGGCACGCGGCGAGTCTAGCGCGAGCGCCGCGCGGACCCCCCGCCCCGCCATTGCCAGCGGTCGCCGGCTCGGCTACACTGACCTCAGATTTCGGAGCGGTCGGAGATTGGTTGGAGGGTAGCTGCCTGAGCGCCGCTCGGCGCTCGCGTCATTCGAGTCCTCGCGCGGCGCGCGGACGTGAAAGGAGGCCTCGAACCATGGCCCTACCCACCTTCAAGACGGAGCACTTCAAGATCTACCACGTGCGCGGCCACCATCCGCCGAGGCGGATGCCGATCGCCCTCAAGGGGCAGTTCGAATCGCGCACCACCCGGCCCCGCCGCCACTACGCCATCCAGCTCAGCCACTTCTGCAACCCGGTGAGCAAGAACGGCAAGCGGGTCGCCAACCGCAAGACCCACCTGAGCTGGTACACGCTGGCCGGCTCGCGCGAGGCGGTCCGTACCGTGGTGATCGAGAACCAGTTTGGGCGCGAGGTGCTGGTGCTGGGCGAGCCGCGGCTGCTGCTGGCGCCGGCGATCAAGCAGGGCAGGGAGGCCCCCAAGCGGGTCCGGCTGCCTACCGACGTCAGCCACTTCAAGGGCTACCGGGTGCTGCGCTACCGCTACCACAAGATCGTCAGCGTGCGGCTCAAGGACCAGTTCGACCGCCGGCCGGTCACCACGCGGGTCTACCCGCCTGCCTACTTCTGCGTGCCGGTCGAGAAGTGGGTCGGCAGGCGGCGCCATCCGCTGCGCAACCCGCGCGAGCACCTGACGATCTACCCGATCATGCCGCGGTGGTACCGCGAGGTGCGCGGGGTGTGGGATCAGTTCAAGGGCGACCACCTGCACAACTTCTACGCCCGCGCGCTGGCGGTGCCGACGATCAAGCGGCAGTTCAAGACGCGCTACGCCGAGATCGACTAGCGGCGCCGCAGGGCGGAGACCTCTGCCGGGCCGGCCGCCGGCTCGAGCGGGCCGGCGGCCGGTGACCCGCTCGGCGAATCCGCGACCATCACACCAGCCCGGCGCCGCGGGCGCGGCGGATCACCTCCGCTCCCAGCTTGCTGTAGGCCTGAGCGCCGGTCGACCAGCGCTCGTGCTGGAAGATGGTGCGCCCGAACCCCGGCGCCTCGGCCAGCCGGACGTTGATCGGGATCTCGGTCCGGAACACGTCACGCCCGAAGCCGCGGCGGATGCCGGAGACCACCTGGTCGGTGAGCTGGGTGCGGTGGTCGACCATGGTCAGCAGGATGCCGAGCAGCTCCGGCCGCCGGCCGAGCGAGGCGGCCAACCGTTCCCAGCCCGAGAACCACCTGTTGAGCGCCTCCATCGCGAGGTCCTGCGGCACCACCGGCAGGATGTAGGCGTCGCTGGCGGCGAGCCCGTTGGCGGCCAGGATCGACAGCCCGGGCGGACAGTCGACGATCACCGCGTCGTAGCGGCGCCGCACCGCCGTCAGCGCCTGCCTGAGCTGGGACTCGGGCTGGCGCTTGCGGGCCAGAGCCAGGTGCGCCCCGGCGAGATCCATCGCGCCGGTCGCCAGCTCCAGGCCGTCGACCCCGGTCGACCGGATCACCGCCGCCAGCGGCCGCCCGTCGACCAGCACCTCGGAGGTCGACGGCGAGCTGTCCTGCTCGGCGACGCCGAGCGAGAAGCTCGCCGCGGCCTGCGGATCGAGATCCACCACGAGCACCTTCAACCCGCCGCCGGCGAACGCCGCCGCCAGGTTGACCGCGGTGGTCGTCTTGCCGACGCCGCCCTTGACGTTGACCAGGGATACGATCATCAGCTTCCCTCCTCCAGCTGCCGGGGCCCGCGAGAGCCGTTCTCGCGGGCCGCCTATTATGCCGGAAGCGAGCTGCTGCGCACGCGGCGCCCGGGCCGCCGGCCTGCGCTAGACTCCGCGGGTTCCGCTGCTCCTCTGCTCTTCTGCTCAACAACCCGAAGGAGAGACCCGATGAAGCGCCCGATCCTCGTGCTGGCGGCATCGGCCTGCCTGCTGGCGACCGCCGGGATGGCGGCCGACGACGAGCCGATCGACTGGCAGATGGTCAACCGGATCCGCGACGAGGGCTTCCGGCGCTCCCGGGTGATGGAGACCCTCGAGCACCTGGCCGACGTCATCGGTCCCCGTCTGACCGGCTCGCCCGAGGCGCGGACCGCCAACGAGTGGACGCGCGACAAGCTCGCCGAGTGGGGGCTGGCCAATGCCCGGCTCGAGCCCTGGGGGCCGTTCGGGCGCGGCTGGTCTTACAGCCGGGCTGCGGTCCACATGCTGGCGCCGCGCAGCGTGCCGCTGCCCGCGCTGCCGAGCGCCTGGGCTCCCGGCACCGGCAGGCAGGGCAACGGCAAGCCGGTACGGGGCGGCGCGATGAAGATCAAGCTCGAGAAGGAGGAGGAGTTCGAGCAGCACCGCGGCAAGCTGGCGGGGAAGATCCTGCTGCTCGGCGACGCGCGGCCGATCGAGCCGCCCGAGGGCAAGCTGTTCAACCGCTACTCCGACGAGGAGCTCGAAGGGCTGGTGCCGTTCAAGCTCCCCGACCCGAGCCGCGCCGGCCGGTGGCGCCAGCGCGGGCTCGAGCGGCGCAAGTTCCAGAAGGCGCTCAACGAGTTCCTGGTGGAGGAGAAGGTGGTCGCCACCGTCTCGCCCAGCTCGCGCGACTACGGCATCCTGCGGGTCCACAGCGCCGGCTCACGCGAGCCCGGCGAGAGCGTCGGCGTGCCGGCGGTGGTGATGGCCGCCGAGCCCTACAACTGGCTGCTGCGCCTGCTCGACGACGGCGGCGGGGTCGAGCTCGAGATCGCGGTCGCGGCGCGCTTCCACGACGACGACCTGATGGCCTACAACACGCTGGCCGAGATCCCGGGCGGCGACAAGGCCGACGAGGTCGTCATGGTCGGCGCCCACCTCGACTCGTGGCACGCCGGCACCGGCTCGAACGACAACGCCGCCGGCTGCGCGGTGGCGATGGAGGCGGTGCGCATCCTCCAGGCGCTCGGCGTCGAGCCGCGCCGCACCATCCGCATCGGGCTGTGGACCGGCGAGGAGCAGGGCCTGCGCGGCTCGCTGGCGCACGTCGAGAGCCTGTACGCGCACCGCCCCGAGCCCGAGGATCCCGCCGAGAGAAAGCTCCCCTCCTACCTGTGGGAGAAGCAGTGGCCGATCACCACCACCCCGGCGCACGAGAGGTTCTCGGCCTACTTCAACCTCGACAACGGCAGCGGCAAGATCCGCGGCATCTACACCCAGGGCAACGCCGCGGTGGCGCCGATCTTCCGCCGCTGGCTCGAGCCGTTCCACGACCTTGGCGCCGACACGGTGACCAACAACAACACCAGCGGCACCGACCACCAGTCGTTCGACCGCTACGGCCTGCCCGGCTTCCAGTTCATCCAGGACTGGCTGGACTATTTCACCGCCACCCACCACACCAACATCGACGTCTTCGACCACGCCCGCGCCGACGACCTCAGGCAGGCCTCGGTGGTGATGGCCTCGTTCCTCTACCACGCCGCCATGCGCGACGAGCTGCTGCCCCGCAAGCCGATGCCGCGCGAGCCGCCGGCGGGGGAGGAGGAAGAGGAGGAGGAGGAGGAGGAGGGGTAGGCTTCGGCCCGGGTGCGCTGGCCGGTCAGGGCCCGGGGCTGCGCTCCAATGACGAGGGTGATGTCGCTCCGCCCC
>JBFGNS010000249.1:0-3920 GCA_041574955.1 Thermoanaerobaculia bacterium
GGCGGCGGGGGAGGAGGAGGCGGCGGCGGATCCGGATTCGGCGGCGGATCCGGGTTCGGGGGCGGCGGCGGGGGCGGCGGGGGTGGTGGTGGCGGCGGTGGCGGCGGCGGTGTCCGGAAGCTGGGCGCGCCGACGGTGGAGACGACGCCGGAGACGTGCAGGAAGCCGACTTTGTTGCGCCGCAGCTCGAGCCGCGGCATGTTGCGCAGGTCGAAGCTGAACTCGACCAGGTCGCCGGGGAGCATCCGGCCGGCCTTCTTGCAGCCGACGTACTTGTTGTTCTGCACGCCTCCCGCCAGCACCAGCTTCTGGACCTGCTGGCCGTCGCGCAGGACCCTGGCGGTGGTCACGATCCGGCCGCGCCGGAAGGAGCTCGAGTTGTTGGAGTAGGCGGAGCAGACCAGCGGCCGGTTGGCCCGCTCGGGGATGACCATCGTCTGCACCAGGCCTCGGGGGTGCTTCTGATTGTCGGCCTCGGCCTGGAAGATCGAGTTGGCGGCGTGGTACCAGCCGCCGCCGCTGCCGGGCACCAGACCGAGGGGCGAGTCGCCCTTGGCCAGGCTGAGACCGCCCGGCGCGTTTTCCAGCTTGGGCACGCCGACGCCCGAGACGACGCCGCTCACCTCGGCGAACTGCCGCCGGCTGCCGATCTCGCGCACCCGCGGCATGCTCTTGAAATCGTGCTCGAAGAGGACGATGTCGCCCCGCTTGAGCTTCGGCGCCTCCTTGCAGTTGAGGTAGGAGCTGCGTCGCACGCCGCCGGAAAAGTTCAGGACGTGGATCTGCGAGGCTTCGGCCCCGCGCTGCTTCGACCTCATGATCCTGACGGTGGTGACGACGCGACCCTCGCTCGGCTGACCGAGGTTGTTGGTGTAGACGATGCACATCGACGGCCGATTGAGGTCGCGCGGCATCACCACGACCTGGCTCAGGGCGGCCGGGTGCTTCTGGACCTCGGTCTCCGCCCGGTAGACGGAGCTCGTCGCGTGCAGCCAATCGGCCTCGGCGGCCGGGCCGAACATCAGCGCCAGGAGCGGAATCGTCTGGAGTGCGTTCTTGAATCTCACGGCTGGACTCCTTCCATGTCGTGGCGCGGGCCGCGGCCGCGTCCCCGCCTTGCCTTCCGGTCTCGAGCTGGCTCGATCACGATCAGAAGGCCGAAGGTAGTCGTTCAGCCGGAATCTGTCAATGCAGTCTATCTCGCTTGAGCAAACAACTTTTTGCTATGAAGGGGGGTCGCGCTCGAGCACGTAGACGAAGAAGCTTCGGCCGTCCCCGACCCGGAAGGTGCGGAACCGGTAGAGTCGCTGAAAGTCCTCGTTCTTCCAGATCTGCTCGTCGCTCGGCCGGCGCGGCTTGCGACTGCCGGTCGCCGAATCGAACATGATGTAGTCCGGCCGTCGCTCGACGACGTAGTCGCCGTCACTCTTTTCGTGACCGGCGATCCCGGCGCCCATCGTCGCCACGTCGCGATGGGCGATGTGGCTGTCGTTGAGGCCCAGCATGTCGATCGCGCGCAGCCGCGAGTAGTAGGGGATCGAGCCGGCGGTGTTGGTGGCGATGACCGCGTCCGGGTCGGCGTTCTGCCGCAGCCAGAGGCCGGCGTGGCGGCCGCGCTCGGCGACCTTGTCGCTGCCGACGAACGGCAGCATGTTGGGCTGGTGGAACGCCTGCAGCAGGTTGAACGCGACCACCAGAAGCGCGAACCCGAGCTGTCGGCCGCCGCCCGGCGCCAGCGCGGCGAAGCCCATCGCCGACCACAGGCCGAGCAGCGGCATCACCTCGCCGAAGAACCGGAAGCTGGGCTGCGCGTCGCCGCCGACGGCGACCACGTAGGCCGTGTGCAGCAGCAGGTAGACGGCGACCACCCGCACCGGCCCGAAGCGTCGTCTCATGGCGCCGGCCGCCACCAGGCCGGCGGCCGCCGCGCACAGGATCAGCAGCGACGCGCCACTGAAGCGGGTGAAGTAGTCCCAGCCGCGCAGCAGCTGGGCGACGGTGCCGCCGACCTTGGCGTAGAAGGTGTTCGGCAGCAGCCAGCCGTAGTAGAGGTACCGCCAGGCGAAGTAGGGGGCGTAGAGGACGGCGAGGCCGAGGGTGAGCGGCAGCCAGCCGCCGCGGCCGGAGCGTACGCGGTCGATCAGCCGGTCGGCGACCAGGGTGACGAACAGCAGGCCGGCGTCGGGGCGGGTCATGGCGGCGAGCGCGCAGACGACCCCGGCGGCGGCGTAGAGGCGGGCGGAGTCCGCGGCCCGCGCCTTCAGATAGAGGAGCATCCCGAGCAGGCCGAGGAAACCCACCAGCGGCACCTCCATGCCGGCGAGCGTCCAGGTGGCGAACACCCCGGACGACGCGACCATGAGCAGCGCCAGGGCGGCGACGCCGGCGTCGATGCCGCGCACGAACCTGCCGCTCGCCGCCAGCAGCAGCAGGCAGCCGGCCGCGAACGCGGCTCCCAGCCAGCGCGAGCTGGCCACCGTGTCGAAGCCCAGCTTGTTGCCCAGGCCGAGAACGAACACCCAGAGGAAGGTCGTGTAGCCCTCGACCCGCTCGCCCTCGTTGAAGACCAGGCCCTTGCCGGCGGCGAAGTTCTCGGCGTAGCGGAACGAGATGAAGGCGTCGTCGAGCATCCAGTGGCGGATCTCGACGGCGTAGAGGCCGAGCAGGGCCAGGGCCGCGGCCAGCGCCGCCCAGAGCGCCCATCCGGGCGGCCTCCTGGCGGCGGGCTGGGACGGCGGCTGCGGGTCGCTCATAGGTGGGTCTATTCCAGGTAGCCGAGGGCCCGCAAGGTCTCGATGTCTTCCTGGCGCAGCTCCGCGGTGCCGGCGCGATTCGACTCGCGGCTCTCGAGCATCAGGCTCCGGAACGGCCGCAGCAGCCGGGCGAGATGGCGGCACGGTCCCTCGCAGGGCTCGGCCAGCGAGCGGCTCTCGCCCGGATCGGCGACCAGATCGTAGAACTCCTGGCGGTCGTCGTTGAACCAGATCAGCTTGTGGGTGCGGCTGCGCGCCGCGAAGGCGTCGAAGGTCTCGATGAACTGGACGCGGTCGGCCATCTGCCGGCCACGCAGCAGGGGCGCGAAGCTCTCGCCCTGGGCCTGGGGCTCGGGCTCGAGGCCGACGAGATCGAGCAGGGTCGGCATCAGGTCGATCAGCCCGACCGGCCGCTCGACCCGGCCGGTGAAGCCGCCGAGCGGCCGCGGCGGCCGCACCACCAACGGAATCCGGATCAGCTCCTCGTGCGGAGCGAAGCCGTGGCCGAGCATCCCGTGCTCCAGAAACGCCTCGCCATGATCCGAGGTGACGATGAGCAGGGTGTCGTCGAAGACGCCGAGCGCCCGCAGGCGCGCGACCAGATCGCCGAGCGCGGCGTCGGTGTAGGCGACCTCGTGGTCGTAGCGGGCCTGGAGCGCGCGCAGGTCGTCCGGATCGTTGAGCCGCATCCCCCACTCCGGGGCCCTCTGCCCGCTCTGCGGCGGCACGCTCTTCATCTCCGTCGGACCGAAGGCGTCGGCCATCCCCTTGATCTGCTTGTTGAACGGCCAGTGGAGGTCGAGGTAGTGCAGGTAGGCGAAGAACCGCCGTCCCTGGAGACGCTTGGCCCAGCCCTCGAACCAGGAGTTGAGCTTGAAGGCGCCGCGTCCGCGCTTGTCGATGTAGGTGCCGAAGCCCTGGTTGAAGCCGAACCGGGCCTGGAGGTGGACCTGGTCGATCATCGCGCCGGTCGCGAGGCCGGCCGCCGACAGGCGCTCGGCCAGGGTGGTGAGGCGCTCGTCCAGCACCTCGGTGCGCAGCTCCTGGCCGGCCTCGAGGCTCGCCCGCTGGATGCCGTGCTGGCTCGGGTAGAGCGACGTGAACAGGGTGGCGATCGCCGGCTTGGTCCAGGTCGAGTGGGAGAGCGCGGCGTCGAAGACCACGCCC
>JBFGNS010000250.1:0-3872 GCA_041574955.1 Thermoanaerobaculia bacterium
CCTCGCTGCTCGAGACCGGCGACCACGCGGTCGTCTCGCGCAACGTCTACGGCGGCACCTTCCGGCTCTTCCGCCAGGTGCTCGAGAGAAGCGGGCTCGAGTTCTCCTGGGTCGACTCCTCCAAGCTCGACGAGATCTCGGGCGCGATGCGCGAGCGCACCCGGCTGGTGCTCGTCGAGACGCCGACCAACCCGCTGATGGAGATCACCGATCTCGCCGGCGCGGCCGAGATCGCGCACGCCGGAGGCGCCCTGCTGGCGGTCGACAACACCTTCATGTCGCCCTACTTCCAGCGACCGCTCGAGCACGGTGCCGACGTCGTCATGCACTCGGCGACCAAGTTCTTGAACGGCCACAGCGACTCGCTCGGCGGAGTGCTGGTGACCAGCGACGAGCGCGCCGGCGAGTGGTTCGCCTTCATGCAGAAGTCGGCCGGCGCGGTGCTCGGACCGATGGACAGCTTTCTCATCCTGCGCGGCATCAAGACCCTGGCGGTGCGCATGGAGCGCCACGAGACCAACGGGCGGGCGGTGGCCGAGATGCTGGCCGGGCACGCGGAGGTCGAGCGGGTGCTCTACCCCGGGCTGCCGGAGCACCCCGGCCACGAGCTCCAGAAGCGCCAGGCCTCGGGCTTCGGGGCGATGATCACCTTCGACCTCGGCTCGGCCGAGCGGGCCAAGCGGATGCTCGACCGGCTCGAGGTGATGAGCCTCGCCGAGAGCCTCGGCGGCGTCGAGACGCTGATCTCGCACCCGGCCTCGATGACCCACGCCTCGGTGCCCGAGGAGCAGCGCCGCGAGATCGGGCTCACCGACGGCCTGGTCCGCGTCTCGGTCGGTCTCGAAGACATCGAAGACCTCCGCGCCGACCTCGACCAGGCCCTCGCCGCCCTGTAGCTCGCGCCGGCCCCGCTCTAGTTGATGTACCCGAGCGCCCGCAGCATCGCTTCCTGCTCGTCGCTCAGCTCGCGGGCGGCGCGCGCCTCGAGGCGCGCATCGAGCGCCGCGAGATGGCGCTCGCGCATCTTCTGCAGCCGTTCGAACTCGGGCGGCGCCTCGCGGTCCGCGCCCCCGTAGACGCGCCCCAGCTCCTTGCGCTCCTCGGGATCGAGCACCACGTTGAACAGCCCCGACCTACGCCGGTCCTGCCACAACAGCTTGTAGGGCCAGCGGTAGCCGGCCAGCGCAGTCACCCGCTCGTCCTGAACACTGGCGCCGAAGGCCCACCACTCGTCGCGCGCGTAGCAGCCCTCCTTGCCCCAACAGCCGGTCTGGCTGCGGCCGTAGAGGCCCTCGCCGGCGGGCAGCCCGAGCAGGTCGAGCACCGTCGGCAGGACGTCGTCGATCAGCACCGGGGCGTCGGTGATCCGCACGCCGGCCGGCACTCCGGGGCCGCGCATCTGCCAGACGATCTGCAGCTGGTCCTCCTGGGTATAGGTGGCGTGGCCCACCGAGCCGAAGCGGAAGAGCCCCTCGCCATGGTCGGAGACCAGCACCCAGAGCGTGTCCTCGGCCAGGCCGCGCTCGGCCAGGAAGGCCTCGAACTCGCCCAGCCAGCGGTCCGTGTAGGCGACCTCGACCGGGTAGTGGGCGAGCACCTCCGAGCGCGGCGGCGCGTTGGTGCGGCCGCGGAAGACCACCTCCACGCCGACCGGCTCGGCGCCGGGATTGGTGAGCTGCACCGCGTAGGGAGCGTCCAGCTGGACCTCCTCGTCGAGCGGCGGCGGCAACCTCTCGAGCGCTCCGCCCAGCTCGAGCTGCTCGAGCATCAGCGCCGTCCTGGGGGTGTCGTCCGGCCGCCGCTCGCGCAGCGACCGGATGGTGAGCGTGTGGGTCCCCGGTGGCAGCTCGACGGTGGTGCGGTAGCGCTCCTTGGTGGTCAGCGTCCACTCGCTGAGCGGCACGCCGTCGAGCTCCAGGCGCGCGTCCGGCGGGGCGTCGATGGGCAGGTAGGGCTCGTGCGGATCGGAGAGGTGCAGCCAGAGGAGAAACGGATCCTCGTCCACCCGGTCCACCCAGCCGCGGGCGGCGGCCACCACCTCGTCGGCGGTCCGGTACCAGCGCTCCCAGCGGCCGCCCACGTCGTCGTCGTAGTGGTCGAACCCCTGCGCCAGATTGAAGGGCGCGTTGAGCACGCCGAGCGAGGTGACGGCGCCGGTCCGGTAGCCGAAGCGGCGCAGACGCTCGGCGAGCGTGTCGACACCCACCGGCACGACATCGCCGTTGATCATCACGCCGAGCTCCGGCGGCTGGCGCCCGGTGAACAGGCTGGCGTGCGACGGCAGAGTGATCGGCACCGTGGTGTAGGCGTGGGCGAAGGTCACGCCGGTGGCGGCGAATCGGTCGAGGGTCGGGGTGAAGTCGACCTGCGGGTTGTAGGGGCCGGTGTAGTCGACGTGCAGCGTGTCGAGGGTCACGACCACCACCCGCGGCACCCGCCAGCGCGCCAGCTGGCCGCGCGCGGCGTCGGTGCGCAGCACGAGTGCCGCGATCAGGCCCAGAGCGGCGAGGACGAGCCCGGCGCCCACGAGCCGGCGAGGTGTCGACGGTCTGGCCTGCATCTCACTCAGCCGCGATGCGCCGGGCGCGCGCGGCGGGCGCCGGAGCCGGAACCGGCCGGTTCAGTCTGCCGACTCGGGCTGCGGCGCCGACTCGAGCTCGTCGTCCTCGTCGTCCGCGAACTCGGCGTCCTTGTCGAGCGACTGGGCGATCCACTCCAGAAACAGCTGCTCGCCGCGCCCGACCCGGAAGGCCAGGATCTCGGGCAGCTCGTAGCTGTGCAGCTCTTTGATCGCCGCCTCGATGGCCTCGTACTCGTACTCCAGCGTCTTGATGATCAGCAGGTATTCGCGGTCGTCGCAGATCTTGCCGCGCCAGCGGTAGACCGAGCGATGCACCGGGATGATGTTGACGCACGCCGAATGGCGGCGCGCCACCATCTCCTCGGCGAGCTGGTTGGCCTCTTCCTCGGTTCCGACGGTCGTGACGACGAGCAGCGCACCCACGGGGCGCGACCTTACTGCACCCCCGGAAGCCGCGTCAACGCGTCCCGGGCGCCGCCGGCGAGCCCCTAGGTCCCTGGCGCTGAGGGAGTTACCCGGCCCGGCCGAGGGAGCTGCCCCGCCCCGCCGCGGCTAGCGCCAGCGCTCCTCGAGCGGCTTCCAGGTGAGCACCTTGACCTTGCCGGTGCGGCCGTAGACGCGCACCACGGCCAGGTGGCGGATGCTGTCGGTGATGTAGAGCGACCCCGGGGTCGAACCGCCCAGGGGCCCGAAGGAGGCGATGTCGGAGCGGTTGAAGCGGATGGGGTCGTGGAGGCGCCGCAGCCGGCGGCCCGGGTCCCCCGGGTCCCGCGGAGGCGGGCCCGGGGGGAAGCCGAACCGCACGTGGCGCCCGAGGTGGGCCATGGTGCGGGGCGGCCCCAGCGGCGGATCGACCCCGGAGTCGATATCGCGCGTGCGCACCCCGTCGCCGTCGCCGTCCCGATGGAGGGTCCAGCTCACCTGCTCGCCCTCGGTGCGGAACTTGACGCCGACGTGGTGGTTGTAGCGGATCGCATAGGAGCGCGCCAGCCGCATGACGCCGGTCAGCTCGCCGGCCGCCAGCCGCACGCGGTTGCCGTCGGACCAGCGCAGGAGCGGCGGCACCGCCATGAGGGCGACGGCCAGGACGAGGGCGGCGACGACCACCAGCTCGAGCAGCTGGAAGCCGGAGGCTCGGACACGCTCCATCGGATGCCCATCGCGGCGGGCGGGGCGGACCCGTCTCCGCCCCGCCCCGCGGAGCTAGCGCCGGTCCCCGCCCTCGGCGGAGCGCGAGCTCACCTTCTCGGAGAGGGTCGTCTCGCCGCTGACGGCGACGTAGGGCGCCAGC
>JBFGNS010000251.1:0-3793 GCA_041574955.1 Thermoanaerobaculia bacterium
GGGGCGAGGTTGTGCCGCCGCCCCCACTCGAGGGGTGCGCGATCCAGGTCGATGGCCAGGGCGGTCCGGCCGGCGTCGCTGCGGACCCACTCGAGGCTGAGCAGCGCGGTGCCGCAGAAGTCTTCCCGCAGGGTCATCGGCTGGCGGCCGCGGTAGCCGCTGAAGATCTCGCCGAACAGCTCGACGTCGGCCTCCGGCGCCTGAACGGAGGCCTGGTAGAGGAGGTGCTTGTCGACCTCCGGACGTCGCTGGCGTCGGCCCACTAGCCGCTAGCCCTCCTCGCCCAGGCTACTTGAGCCGCAGCAGGAAGTGGCCCTCCTGGCCGCGCAGCTCGACGTGGCGCTGTTCGATGCCGACCACGGTCAGCTTCTCGACCTGGTCGCCGGTGCCCACCACCCGGCCGTTGATGAGCGCGAACGGGCGCTCTTCCGACCAGGCGATGCCGCCGAGCTCGATCTTCCCCGAGCCCGGCAGCTCGATCGTGCGGACCGCGACCCGGGGCTCGGGTGGCGCGCTCTCCACCGGCGCGGGATTCGCCGCCGCGGTGGGCGCGGGAGCCGGCGCCACGGGCGCCGGCGACGGTTCGGCCGCGACCGGGCCTGCGGACGCTGCCGGGCGCGCGGCCGGCGGGTTGGGGCTCGGCCTCGGCGGCGGCTGCGGAGCCGGGGCCTCGGTGGTCGCGGCCGGCGTCGGCCGGCGTGCTGCCGGTGGCGGCGCCGCGCGGGGCGAAGCCTCGGCGACGCTCGCGGCCGGTTCGGCCACCGGCTCGGGGGCGGCCGGTCGCACTGGCGGAGCGGCGGGTGCGGAAGCCGGTGGCGCCGGCGCGAGGACCGGGGCGGGCCCGACCACGGCCGCGGTCTCGACCACGGCCGCGGGCTCGATAACGTTCGCGGGCGCCGACCGCGGCGCACGGTTGGAGGAAGATCGCTGCCCGGCGAGGAAGATCAGCACCGCGACGGCGGCGATCACGACGGCCGCGCCGGCCTTCAGCAGCGAGGCCGAGCCGATGGTCCGGTCCGCGGGCCGCCGCGCGCCCGGCAGCGGCAGGCCGCGGCGGGCCGCGTCCTGGCGCGCGGCCTCGAGGCGCGCCTTCTTGAGCGCTTCGTTGACGAGGCTCATCGGATGTCCCCTTCGAGCTCGCGGATGGCGCGCCGGACGTGGGCGCCGGTCAGCTGGTCGGTGCCCAGGACGTAGCCGCACAGGAGCGTCTTGTCGCAGACGGCGTTGATCAGGCGGGGCACGCCGCCGGAGTAGCGGTGGATCTTGCGGATCGCCCGGCGATCGAAAGCCGGCCGGGAGTTGGCACCCGCGACGTGCAGGCGGTGCTGGATGTAGGCGCCGGTCTCGCTCTTCGACAGGGGCGTGATGTGGTAGCGGACGGTGATCCGCTGGCGCAGCTGCCGCAGGTCCTTGCGATCGAGCAGCGTGCGCAGCTCCGGCTGGCCGATCAGGACGATCTGGAGCAGCTTGCGCTGATCGGTCTCGAGGTTGGAGAGCAGCCGCACCTGCTCGAGGAGCTCGGTGTCGAGATCTTGCGCCTCGTCGATCAGCAGCACGACGTCGTTCCCCTTGGTCAGCTGTTCGAGCAGGAAGCGGTTGAGCAGCTGCAGGTTGCTCATCCGGTCCTGGCCCTCGGGCGACAGCCCGAGCTCGACCAGGATCAGCCAGAGGAGCTGCTCGCAGGTGAGAAAGGGGTTGAGCACCAGCGCCGTCTTGTAGGCGGGACCGAGCTGCTCGAGGAGCGCGCGGCAGAGGGTCGTCTTGCCGGCGCCGACTTCGCCGGTGATCTGGATGAAGCCCTTGCGCTCCTGCAGGCCGTAGAGCAGGTGATCGAACGCCTCCTGGTGCCTACGGCTCAAGAACAGAAAGCGGGGATCGGGAGTGATGTTGAACGGCGACTCCTGAAAGCCGTAGAACTCTTCGTACATGTTGGCAGCTGCCGGATCGATCCGCGCCGCCTGAGTCTAGCAGCACCCGGGGCGGTTCACGGTTGCGGCTTGAGGGCCTCCAGCCGCAGGAAGAAGTCGTGGATCGGCTCGTCCGGATCGTAGAAGTCCAGGAAGTCCGGCACCCGGCTCGAGTCGGGCTCGGCGCCGAGCAGCCGCGCCCACTTGAGGAACGGAACCAGGTAGGGAACGGCCTGCCGCACTTCGAGCCGGAGCAGCTCGGCGGTGACGCCGCCGGCGGCCAGGAAGCCGCTGGTTTCATAGACGCGCAGCAGCTCGTCGACGTCGTAGGCGACGCGGCGCGGCTCGAGCCTCCAGCCCGACTCGTCGTGGTGGAAGATGGCGTACTGGGCGCGGCGATCGCGGTTGAACGGCAGCCCGACCGCGCCCACGTTCACCACCCGGCCGTTGCGCACCCGGCGCACCATCGGCCGGTGGGTGTGCGCGCACACCAGCAGCTCCTCGTCGATCGAGTCGAGGTGCCGCGCCAGCCGGTCGTCCGAGGTCCACGGCCCGAGCCCGTCGTTGTTCGAGCGCGGACTGCCGTGCACCAGGAGCAGGCCGCCCGCGCTCTCGGGCCGCAGCTCGGCGGGCAGGGATTCGATGAACTCGACCGCGCGCGGCTCGAGCTCGGCGGCCATCCACCGGGACGCAGCCCACTCGCCGTCGCGCCACCACTCGTCGGGCACCTGGCGATGCACGAAGTCGAGCAGGTAGTCCTCGTGATTGCCGCGCAGGCACCGCCAGCCGCGCTCCTCGATGGCCGCCACCACCCGGCTGCCCTCGGGGCCGCGGCCGACGAGATCGCCGCCGACCAGCACCTCGTCGGGGCGCTCGCGCTCCAGGTCCTCGAGCACCGCGCGCAGGGCCGGCATGTTGCCGTGAATGTCGGCCAGGATGGCGATCTTTCGTCGATTCATGGGCTTGCGGGCGACGGTGGCGGGCGGCGACCGACGGTCGAGAATAGCGCAGCTGCGGCGCCTGCCCCGGGGCTCGGGCTGCCGGGATACCCCGACCTGGACCGGCTCGCGCCCCTTCTGAACGCGGAGCACGAGAGAAGCGCGCCAGGCGACCAGGCCTGGCAAGTCTCCTCTTGGGGTCACCGAGTAGGGGCGCTACGCTTTTGGGTCCGTCTCGGGTGCCCGAGCCCTTTCCGCACCACTACCCGGTTGAACTGAACCCGTTTTGCCGGTTAAGATGGCCGGGTTCCCACAGCGCGACTCGGTTCCCCAGGGGCGGAGCTGGAGTCGGAAACAACTTGGTCTCCAACAGGAGGAGAAGCGTATGTTGCGACTCAGTCGTGTCCTCTGCGTAGCCTGGCTGGCCATGGTCGTCGCGGTGCCGTGCGTGTACGCGCAGGCCCAAGCCACGACCGGTTTGATCCAGGGTAGGACGGTCGATGAATCGGGCTCCGTGCTGCCGGGCGTCACCATCACCATGACCAACACCGCGACCAACTTCGAGAAGGTCGCGATCACCGACGCCGAGGGCCGCTTCCGGGCGCCTCTGATGCCGCTCGGTCCCTACCGGGTCACGGCCAGCCTCGAGGGCTTCGCCACCCTGATTCGAGAGGGCATCGAGCTCGCTCTCGGCGGCCAGATCAACCTCGAGCTGGAGATGCAGATCGCCCAGGTCGAGCAGGAGATCGTGGTCACCGGAGCGGCGCCCCTGATCGAGACCACGCGCTCCGAAGGACAGGTCCGGATCAACGACGCCGCCGTCGAGGGGCTGCCCAACGACGGCCGCAACTTCCTCGAGTTCGTCAAGCTGACGCCGGGCGCGACCATCGTCCAGGGTCCGGACGGCGACGAGCTGTCGATCACCGGCCAGAAGGGCATCAACAACAA
>JBFGNS010000252.1:0-3742 GCA_041574955.1 Thermoanaerobaculia bacterium
CACCGGGCCTCGGTCCAGGCTCGCCGCTTCGCCGGCATGAGCGCCGACACCCACGGCGAGAGCCAGCAGCGTTTCGACCGGATCACCCGGCTGCTCGAACGGCTGCAGCAGCGCGCGGCAAGCGCTACGCGGCCGGGCTAGGCGGCGCCGGAGGCCTCTTCTCATGGACCGACAAGCCGCTTTCGAGCTGATGACCTCCCACGTCGAGGCGCCGGGGCTGCGCCGCCACATGGTGGCGGTCGAGGCCGCCATGCGTCACTACGCCGAGGCGCTGGGGGAGGACCCCGAGGCGTGGGGCCTCGCCGGGCTGCTCCACGACTGGGATTGGGAGATCCACCCCACCCTCGAGGACCACCCGGCGAAGGGCGCGCCGCTGCTGCGCGAGCGCGGCTGCCCGGAGACCGTGGTGCAGGCGATCCTGTCCCACAACACCGCCGGCACCGGGGTCGAGCGCTCGCGCCCGATCGACTTCGCGCTGCTGGCGTGCGACGAGGTCACCGGCCTGGTCATCGCCTCGTCGCTGGTGCGGCCGTCGAAGGACGTGCGCGACGTCAAGCTCAAGTCGCTCAAGAAGCGGTGGAAGGAGAAGGCGTTCGCCCGTGGCGTCGACCGCGAGGAGGTCGAGGAGGCCACCGCCGACTTCAGCCGCGTCTGCTTCGACGGCGGGCTCGAGCTGTGGCAGCACGTCGCCAACGTCCTGGCCGCGATGCAGGGCGCCGCCGCCGAGCTCGAGCTCGACGGCCGGCTGGCCGACTCGCACTCGGTCTAGCGGCGCCCCCACGGGCCGCGCCGACGAGCCGTCCACGGGCCGTGCGGGAGCCGTCCGAGGGTGGCGCGCCGGGTACACTGGAGCCATGTCGGAGATCGTCTGGCGGCCGCCCGCCGAACTGGTGGCCGGCTCCAACGTCGGCCGCTTGATGCGGCGTCACGGCATCGCCGACGTCGACCGGCTGATCGAGCGCTCGATCGCCGAGCAGGAGTGGTTCTGGCAGGCGGTGGTCGAGGATCTCGGCATCGAGTTCTCGACGCCCTACCACACGCTGCGCGACCGCTCGCGCGGACCGGAGTGGACCGACTGGTTCGTCGGCGGCGAGATCAACCTGACCGCCAACTGCCTCGACCGGCACCGCGACGGCCCGCTCGCCGAGCGCACCTGCCTGGTCTCCGAGCACGAGGACGGCACGGTGAGGCGGTTCAGCTTCCGCCAGCTGGCCGGGCTGGTCGACGCCTGCGCCGCCGGCCTGGTGGCGTCCGGCATCGAGCCGGGCGATCGGGTGGGAGCCTACATGCCGATGACCGCCGAGGTGGCGGTCCAGATGCTCGCCTGCTTCAAGATCGGCGCGGTCTTCATCCCGGTGTTCAGCGGCTTCGCGCCTGCGGCGCTGGCCGAGCGGTTGCGCGATGCCGGCGCCCGGCTGCTGTTCACCGCCGACGTCTCGGCGCGCCGCGGCCGGCCGCTGGCGATCAAGCCCGCGGCCGACGAGGCCGCCGACCAGGTGCCCTCGCTCACCACCGTGGTGGTGGTGCGGCGCGGCGAGGGCGGCCCCTGGAACCCGCGGCGCGACGTCGCCTGGGACGACTTCCTGGCCTCCGGTGGGTCGCCGCCGCCCAGCAGGCCGATGCCCTCGATGGCGCCGGCGCTCATCCTCTACACCTCGGGCACCACCGGCCGCCCCAAGGGCACCGTCCACAGCCACGCCGGCAGCCTGGTGCAGATCGCCAAGGAGGTCGGCTACGCCTTCGACATGAAGGCCGCCGACCGCTTCTACTGGGTGACCGACATCGGCTGGATGATGGGTCCCTG
Source organism: Thermoanaerobaculia bacterium (assembly GCA_041574955.1). Classification (GTDB taxonomy): domain Bacteria; phylum Acidobacteriota; class Thermoanaerobaculia; order Multivoradales; family JAHEKO01; genus CALZJC01. Next base: position 1,805 of record JBFGNS010000252.1, read on the forward strand.
GATGCTGATCGGCGGGCTGTTCCACGGCGCCACGGTGGTGCTGTACGAGGGCGCCATCAACTGGCCCGGCGACGACCGGCTGTGGCGCTCGGTGGCCGACCGGCGGGTCAGCGTGCTCGGCATCTCCCCCACCGCGGTGCGGCTGATGATGCGCGCCGGCGACGCCGCGCTGGCCGGCATCGACCTGTCGTCGTTGCGCATCCTGGGCTCCACCGGCGAGCCGTGGGACGAGGAGTCGTGGCGCTGGTACTTCGAGCGCGTCGGCGGCGGCCGCTGCCCGGTGATCAACATCTCGGGCGGCACCGACATCATCGGCTGCTTCCTGTCGCCGCTGCCTCTGCACCCGCTCAAGCCGTGCACCCTGGCGGCGCCCGGACTGGGCATGGCGGTCGACGTGTGGGACGAGGACGGACGGCCGGTGCGCCAGCAGGTCGGCTACCTGGTGGCCACCGAGCCGGCACCGTCGATGACCCGCGGCCTGTGGAACGACCCCGAGCGGTACCTCGAGACCTACTGGTCGCGCTGGCCGGGGGTGTGGAACCACGGCGACTGGGCCTACGTCGACGAAGACAATCACTGGTTCCTGCGCGGCCGCGCCGACGACACGCTCAACGTCGGCGGCAAGCGCATCGGCCCGGCCGAGATCGAGGGCGCGCTGATCGAGACCGGCCGGATCAGCGAGGCGGCGGTGATCGGGGCGCCGCACGAGCTCAAGGGCGAGGCCATCGTCTGCTTCGCGGTGCCGGCGCCGGGTGCCGAGCCCGGCGACGAGCTGGCGGCCGAGCTTGCGGCGGCGGTGGTGCGGCGGGTCGGCAAGCTGGGGCGGCCCGAGGCCATCCACTTCGTCGCCGACCTCCCCAAGACCCGCAGCGCCAAGATCGTACGGCGCCTGGTCAAGCGCCGCTACCTCGGCGAGCGCGAGCTGGGCGACCTGTCGTCGGTGCAGAACCCCGAGTCGCTCGAGGCCATCCCGCGCCGCTCCTCCTAGAGCGCAGGCCAGCCTGCACCGGCGCCGGAGCCGGCGCTCAGCGCGCCTCGTCCCAACCGGTCAGCAGCTCGGCGCCGGCCTCGGTGAGGAAGTAGAACCGCCGGTCCTCGCTGGCGGCGAGCAGCCCCTTGTCGGCCAGCGGGTCGAGAGCGGCGGCCAGGTCGGCGCCGCCGGGAGCCGAAGCCACGATCGCCTCCTGGCGCAGCACGAACCCCTTGCGCGGTCCTCCCGCCATGCGGGTCTTCTGGTGGTACCGCTCGAGGACCGCCTGCTCGCTGGGCGACAGCTCCATGACCTGCTCCTCTCGAGATCCGTCCGCTTCCCGGCCGGGGCTCCGACCGTCTCGGCATCCTATTCTTATGCGCCGTTACCGGCGCGGCAAGCGCCGGTGTGACGGCGCACGGCACGCCGCCGCCGGGACCGCGCTCTCGCGCGCCGGCCGGCCGGCGGTTCGCCGCTGTGTGGTACCATCGGCTCCCCGCCGACGCGGTCGGACTCCGCGCGACAAACCCGAGCCCCATCGCAGGACAGCCCATTGCAGGACAGCCCATTGCAGGACAGGCCCGCCCGGAACAGGCCCGTTCAGAACTGCCGATGACCGTAAGCGAATCCGATCGCACGCACGACGAGCCCGTGGCCGCCGAGGCTCCGGAAGGCTCGGCCGAGGCCGCCGAGCCGGCGGCGACGGCCCCGGCCGAGGTCGCGGAGCCGTCGCGGAACGAGCCACAGCCCGCTCCGGCGGCTGCCGAAGCGGCGGAGGCCGACGCCCAGCCCGAGCCTGCGCCGGTCGAGGCCGAGGCCCAGCCCGAGCCCGCACCGGTCGAGGCCGCGGCGGCGGAGGTCGAGGCCCAGCCCGAGCCCGCGCCGGTCGAGGCCGAGGCGGCGGAGGTGGAGGCCCAGCCCGAGCCCGCGCCGGCCGAGGCCGAGGCGGCGGAGCTCGAGGCCCAGCC
>JBFGNS010000253.1:0-3692 GCA_041574955.1 Thermoanaerobaculia bacterium
CGAGGTCGGCTATTGCCACGGAATCGAGAACTACTCGCGGCATCTCTCGGGCCGCGCCCCGGGCGAGCCGCCGCCGACCCTGCTCGACTATCTCCCCGAGGATTTCCTGTTGATCGTCGACGAGAGCCACCAGACGATCCCCCAGGTGCGCGGCATGTTCCACGGCGACCGCTCGCGCAAGCAGACCCTGGTCGACTACGGCTTCCGGCTCCCCAGCGCCCTCGACAACCGTCCGCTGACCTTCGAGGAGTTCGACGCGCGGGTCGGGCAGCGGATCTACGTCTCGGCGACGCCGGCGCCGTGGGAGCTGGAGCGCGCCGGCGGCATCGTGGTCGAGCAGGTGGTGCGCCCCACCGGGCTGCTCGACCCGCAGATCGAGGTTCGGCCGGCGAGCGGCCAGGTTGACGACCTGCTGGGCGAGGTGCGCCGGGTGGTCGAGGGCGGCTACCGCGTGCTGGTGACCACGCTCACCAAGCGGATGGCCGAGGAGCTGACCCAGTACATGACCGAGCTCGGCATCCGGGTGCGCTACCTGCACAGCGATGTCGAGACGCTCGAGCGGGTGGCGATCCTCACCTCCCTGCGGCGCGGTGAGTTCGACGTGCTGGTGGGCATCAACCTGCTGCGCGAGGGGCTCGACCTGCCGGAGGTGGCGCTGGTCGCCATCCTCGATGCCGACAAGGAGGGGTTCCTGCGCAGCGAGACCTCGCTGGTGCAGACCGCCGGCCGGGCGGCGCGCAACCTCGACGGCCGGGTCATCTTCTACGCCGACCGCGAGACCAACTCGATGCGCCGGGCGATCGCCGAAACGGGGCGCCGCCGGCAGCTGCAGCAGGAGTTCAACCGGCATCACGGCATCGAGCCGCGCACCATCCTCAAGGACATCCACAGCCCGCTGGTGCAGATGGGAGAGCTGGACCTCTACCAGCCGCAGGCGGCGGCGCTGTCCGAGGTAGCGGAGGACGCCGGCCTCAGCCTGGGGCAGCGGATCGAGCGGCTCGAGAGCCAGATGAAGGACGCCGCCAAGCGGCTCGAGTTCGAGCAGGCGGCGGTGCTGCGCGACAAGCTGCGGGAGCTCAAGGAGCTCCAGATCTTCGCCCCGTGAGCGACGCCGCGACCGCGCTCGCAGCGCGCATCCGCGCCCTTCCCGACCGGCCGGGCATCTACGTCTTCAAGGACGCGCGTGGCCGCGCGCTGTACGTCGGCAAGGCCAAGTCGCTGCGCAAGCGCGCCGGCAGCTACCTGGGCGAGGCGCGCGAGCCGCGCATCGCCGCGATGCTCGAGGAGGCTGCCGATCTCGAGTTCGTGGCCACCGACAGCGAGGCCGAGGCGCTGCTGCTCGAGAACAACTGGATCAAGCGCCGCCGGCCGCGCTACAACGTCCTGCTGCGCGACGACAAGACCTACCCCTACCTGAAGCTGACCGCCGGCTCGTGGCCACGCATCGCCTTCACCCGGCGCATTCGCAACGACGGCGCCGAGTACTTCGGGCCCTATCTGCCCGGCGGGCTGGCGCGCAAGGCGCTCAAGCTGGTGCAGAAGCTGTTCGAGGTCCGCGTCTGCCGCATCCCGATCGACGGCTCGCTGCCGCGGCCCTGCCTTTACTACGACATGCGTCGCTGCCTGGGACCGTGCGTCGACGGCCTGACCACCCCCGAGGCCTACGCCGAGGCGGTGGCCTCGGCCCGGCAGTTCCTGGGCGGTCGCACAAGACAGCTGGTGCGTCGGCTGCGGCGCGACATGCAGCAGGCCTCGGCCGCCCTGGAGTTCGAGCGCGCCGCGCGGCTGCGCGACCTGGCGGCCGAGATCGAGGCGGTCAGCCAGCGCCGCAAGCTGGCCTCGGTGCGCGGTGAGGATGTCGACGTCTACGGGGTCAGGGTGGCCGGCGGCAACGCCGCGGTGGCGGTGCTGGTGATGCGCGGCGGCCAGGTGCTGGACCGCCGCGAGCTGTTCTGGGAAGGCCGCCAGGAGCTGTCGGCCACCGCCCTGCTGAGCGAGCTGTTGCCCCAGATCTACGATCGCACCAGCTTCATCCCCAAGGAGATCCACCTGCCGCGGCCGGTCGACGGCGCCGAGGCGCTGGCCGACTGGCTGTCCGAGCGCAAGGGTGAGCGGGTCTATCTGCGCCTGCCGGCGCGCGGCCCCAAGGCGCAGCGGGTGGCGCTGGCGATGCGCAACGCCGAGCTCGCCTACCGCCGCCGCTTCCGGCTGGGGCCGGCGGGCGGCGTCGCGGCGGCTCTGGCGCGCCGGCTGTCGCTGCCCGACCCCCCCGAGCGCATCGAGGGGTTCGACGTTTCCAACATCCAGGGCGAGCAGCCGGTGGCCTCGCTGGTGGTGTGGGAGGCGGGGCGGATGCGGCGCGGCGAGTACCGCAGCTTCAACATCCGGGGTTTGAGCGGCGCCGACGACTTCGCATCGCTCAAACAGGCGGTGTCCCGGCGCTACCGGCGGCGGCTCGAGGAGGTCGGGGTGATGCCCGACCTGGTGCTGATCGACGGCGGCCGCGGCCAGCTCAACGCGGCGCTCGAGGCGCTCGCCGAGCTGGGAGTCGAGGAGACGCCGGTGGTGGGTCTGGCCAAGCGGGAGGAGGAGATCTACCTGCCGGAGCGGCCGGAGCCGTTGCGGCTCGAGCGTGCCGACGCCGGGCTCAAGCTGCTGCAGCAGATCCGCGACGAAGCGCACCGCTTCGCCCTCGACCGCCACCGCCGCCGCCGCTCGCGCCGTGCCCTGGGCAGCCGGCTGGAGGACGTACGGGGCATCGGTCCTCGCCGGCGCCGGCTGCTGCTGCGCCGGTTCGGCAGCGTCGAAGGGGTGCGCCAGGCCTCGCGCGACGAGCTGCGCGCCGCGGTCGGCGACCGGCTGGGCCGGCGGCTGCACGCCGCGCTGCGCGCCGCGGCGCAGAACGACGCGGAGTGAACGGGCCGGCTGCAGGCAAGCGGGCGAGGGCAGAATAGGAAGATGCGTCACGCTGAGGGCCAGCTTTCCGACCGGCCGCTGCTCGACCTCCTCGCCGGCATCTGGCGCGCGCGCCGCTCGGCCAAGCTGAGCCTCCAGGCGGGTGACCGCCAGGAGGTGCTGCACTTCCACCGCGGCGACCTCTACCTGCCGTCGGGGCACCCGTTCGCGGCTCGGCTGGCGGCCGTGGACGGCGACGTCGCCGACGACCGGCGCCGGCTGGCGGGCGAGCTGGCCGCGGTGTGGACCGGGTGGGGCGAAGGTCGTTACGATCTGGACGAGGCGGGCGACCTTCAGCCGCAGCAGCACGCCGGGCCGTTGCCGCTCGGCCAGGTGCTGATGGAGGCGGCGGTCGCCCACCGCGACGAGCTTCAGCTCCGCCGCCAGCTCGGCGGCGAGGAGCGGATCTTCGTGGCGGTCGGCGGCACGCGCACCAGCGGACTGGATCTCGACACCCACGAGGCGTTCCTGCTGTCGCGCATGGAGCGGCCGGCGGCGGTCAAGGAGCTGCTGCGACAGGTCGAGCTGGAGCCCGGCGCGGCGCTGGTGCGGCTGTGCCGTCTGCTGGCCGCCGATCTCATCCGGCCGAGCGACGAGGTGGCCGACGAAGCGCCCGGCGGGCGCGTCTCCCAGGAGCTGGTCAGGCGGTTCGCCGAACGCATCGCCACCGATCTGGCTCGCAAGCCGCTCACCGTGGGGGTGGACGAGCAGCGCCAGCAGCTCAAGGAGCTGCTGGC
>JBFGNS010000254.1:0-3661 GCA_041574955.1 Thermoanaerobaculia bacterium
CCGCGCTGGAAGATCAGCCCGGCGACCGGAGCCGGCGGGCGGTAGGTCACGCGCCAGGCGTCGGCGGCCGCGTCCTCTTGCACCGCCACCCTCAGCGGCGGCTCGGCCGCGGCCGCCACCGGGACCATCGCGCCCGCGCCCAGCAGGGCGAGGGCCGCGATCTTCAGAGCTCCGACCATCGGCTCAGGGCTCGTCTCGATTCGGTGGCGCGGCGCCGCCGGGCGCGAAGCGGATCACCAGAAAGCCCAACAGGCCGCAGGCCAGCGAGCCGCTGAGCACCCCGATGCGCACCGCCGCCGCCTGGTCCACCGTCTCGAAGGCGAGGGTGCCGATGAACAGGCTCATCGTGAAGCCCACGCCGGCCAGCAGCGAGGCACCGTAGATCTGCCAATAGGAGGCCCCCGCCGGGCGCTGCCCGAAGCCGGTGGCGATGCCCAGCCAGCTCAGCGCGAAGACCCCCACCTGCTTGCCGACGAACAGCCCCGCCGCGATCCCCAGCGGCAGCGGCGCCAGCAGATCACCGGGCGAGAGGCCCGCCAGCGAGACGCCGGCGTTGGCGAAGGCGAAGACCGGCATCACCAGATAGGCGACCCAGGGGTGCAGCGCGTGCTCCATCCGCTCGAGCGGGCTGCCGGAACCGTCCTCAGCGCGCAGCGGGATGGCGAACGCCAGCACCACGCCGGCAAGGGTGGCGTGGACGCCGGACTTGAGCACGCACACCCAGAGCCCGATGCCCAGCAGCACATAGGGCGCGAAGGCGGTGACCCCGCGGCGGTTGAGGACCACCAGGCCGAGGATGAAGAGCGCCCCCACGCCGAGCGACAGCAGCGACAGCTTGGCTGTGTAGAAGGCGGCGATGATGACGATCGCGCCGAGGTCGTCGATGATCGCGAGCGCGGTGAGGAAGATCTTGAGCGAGATCGGCACCCGCGGACCGGCGAGCTTGAGGATGCCGAGCGCGAAGGCGATGTCGGTGGCCGCCGGGATCGCCCAGCCGCGCAGGTTCTCGGGCGAGCCCTGGTTGATCGCCAGAAAGACCAGCGCCGGTGCCGCCATGCCGCCGACCGCGGCCAGCACCGGCAGGGCCGCCTTGCTGCGGCTCGACAGCTCGCCGACGAACACCTCACGCTTGATCTCCAGCCCGACGAGCAGGAAGAAGACCGCCATCAGGCCGTCGTTGATCCACAGCAGAAGCGGTTTGTCGATCACCAGCGCGCCGATCTGGACCGCCATCGGCACCGCCAGCAGCCGGTCGTAGAGCCAGGCCAGCGGCGAGTTGTCGAGCGCCAGGGCGACGGCCGCGGCGGCGATGAGCAGCAGGCCGCTGGCCGCCTCGAGGCGCAGGAACTTCTCGATCATGCTCTTCATCGCCAGGCCCGGGAGCGGGGCGGGCGACGATTGTACGGCGCCAACCCTGGATACGATCGCCGGCGGATGGGATCCCACGCTCCGACCGCCGGGGTGCCGCGCCTGAGCCGCTCGCTGCTCCTGCCAGGCGCGCTGCCCCCACACACCCACTTCGGCGCCACCCTGCTGCGCCACGTCGTCGCCACCGGGCTGCGCGCGGCGCTCCACCGGCTGGGTCTGCCGCTGATCGAGGCGCCGCCGGTGCGGATCGTGTCGCTGCGGCTCTATCTCGACCGCCGGTCACTCGACCGACAGCTGGCGGGCGCGCCCGGGGCCGCGGAGGCCGTCGCGGCGCTCCTCGATCCCGGCGGTGCCGCCACCGACCCGGCGGAGAGCGGCCGGCTGGCGGGCGCCGGGCTGGTCCACCGGCTGCGGATCGCGCGCCGCGGGCGGCTGCCTCCATGGCCACCGCTCGCCGGCGACCCCTGGGGGGAGCTGCGCACCGGGCTCTCGGCGCTCCTGCCGGCGCTGAGCGACGCGCTCCTGGCCGAGCTCCTCGCCTCGCTCGCGCGCCGGCGCCGCCGCGCTGCCGGCCGCCCGCAGGCACCCTGTCTCGGCCGCGAGGCCTGGCGGTTCCGCGCCGGCCGCGCCGCCCGCCACGACCACCTCGGCCCCCCCGAGCCGCTGATGCCCTCCTGGAGCGCCGATCCCGAGGCCGCCCGCCGCGCGAGCGCCGGGCTCGGCGGCCAGCCGCCGCCCCGCCACCGGCTGCGCGGCCGCTTCCGCGAGCGCTACCGCGCCGCGCTCGACGTGCTGGCGCCGCGCTACCGCGCGCTGGCCGAGAGCGCCACCGAGCGCGGCCTGCTCGACGACCCGAGCGACGCCTTCTTCATCCCCTTCGACGTCGCCGAGGACCTCACCGCCGAGCGCCGCCCCTCCTGGCTCGCCCTCGCCGTCGCCGCCAACCGCCGCGAGTACCTCGCCTGCCATTCCCAGCCCTGCCCGCCCGACCAGATCGACCCGGACTCGCCGCCGGTCGGAAACCGCTGGGAGGTCGCTCCTCTGAGCGCGCTGCCGTAGCCTGCTTACGCGAACAGCGTCGGCGTCTCGGGCTCGGCCGGCTGCGGCTCGCCGCCCAGGACCTTGCCGCTCGGCAGCTGGAAGCGGCCCCGGCCGAGGTGCAGCAGGCAACGGTCGCGGCCGCGCCGCTTGGCCTCGTAGAGCGCCTCGTCGGCGAGCAGCAGCAGCTCCTTGCCCGAGTCGACGTAGAGCGCCGGGAAGGCCGCCACCCCGGCGCTGATCCGCAGCGGGATGCGCCGCCCCTCGAACAGGTAGACCGCGGTGCCCACCGCCTGGCGGATGCGCTCGGCCACCGTCAAGGCGGTCTCGCCGCCGCCGCGCTGCAGCACCACCGCGAACTCCTCGCCGCCGTAGCGGGCGCACAGATCGCTCTCCCGTCGGCAGCTCTCGAGCACCTCGGCGACCTTGCACAGGGCGCCGTCGCCGGCGACGTGGCCGTGACGGTCGTTGATCCGCTTGAAGCGGTCGATGTCGCACATCACCACCGCCATCGAGGTGCCCTCGGAGCGGCAGGTGAGATAGGCCTCCTCGAGCCGCGCCTCGAGCACCCGCCGGTCGGGCAGACCGGTCAGGTGATCGCGCCGCGCCTGGTGCTCGATCAGCGCCTGGCGGACCGAGATCGCGATCTGCGGCAGCAGGGCGTCGAGCAGCTCGACCGAGGTCGGCTCGAGCCGCCGCGGGTCGCACCACATCTTGAGCCGGGCCAGCAGCTCGTGGTCGTCGGTGAGCTCGCGCACCAGCACCCGCCAGCCGGTACGGCGGTGGATCCCCGGCAGCGCCGGTGGCGCCGGCTCGGGGCTGGCCTCGCCGTCCTCCAGCCCGCCGCGCTCGTGCGCCCGCCAGGTCCGCACCTCGCCGTCGTGCTCGCGCATCTCGAGCTGGAACCAGCCGAACGGCAGCACTCGCCGGCACTCGGCGAACACCTGGCCGGCGACCGCGGTGAGGTCCCCGGTACCGTCGCCGATCCTCTGGCCGGCCAGCGAGACCTCGTGCAGGTCGCGAATGCGGGCCACCGCCAGCCGCCGGCGGTGGGCGTTGCGGGTCAGCTCCGCCGCCAGGACGCCGATCCCGGCGAGCGGCAGCAGCGCCGGCAGCCAGCCGGCCGCCGCCGCCGCGGTGGCCGCCGCCGCGCCGAGCAGCCAGCCGGTGGCATCGAGCACCAGCCGCCGCGGCAGCACGGCGAGCGGCCGCCGCGGCGGCGGCCCCCAGAGCGCGGCACTGCCGATCAGGGAGC
>JBFGNS010000255.1:0-3596 GCA_041574955.1 Thermoanaerobaculia bacterium
CGCCGCTCGTGCGCATCGACGGCGACGCCAGCTCGGTCGGGCTCGCCACGGCCGGCGCGCGGCGCCGGGCGGAGCTCGGCTGGCAGCCGCTGCGGCCCCACCGGCTGGCCCTCGAATGGCGGCCGGAAGAGGGCGAGGTGGAGCTCGTGGTGAGCGGCCCGGACGGCGGCGTCACCCGGCTCGCGGCCCCGGCCGCCGACGGCGGCGGCATCGGCCGGCTGCAGATGCGCTTCGGCACCCCGGAGGGGGCGGGCCCCGGCTACGGCTCCGCTTTCGGGACGCGCTACTCGGAGCTGCTGCTCACCGGGCGCGACCTCTGCGACGAGGGTTAGCGGCTCAGCCGAACAGCTTGAGCACCGCCAGGAAGACCGACACCCCGTCGTCGGGTCCGGCGAGCGCGACGCCGATGTCGGCGTTGATCACCGTCTTCCAGGGCCCGACCACGGTGCCCACCAGGCCGACCCCGGCGAGGAGCTCGCGGTCGAGGCCGCTGGTCGCGTCGCTGGCCCACGCCGCGTCACCCACCAGGTCGAGCCGGAAGACGCTGCCGACGTCGAAGCCGTAGGTGAGATGCGCCGCCAGCGCCTCCTCGGCGCGCACCTTGCCCGACTGGTAGCCGTGGACGGTGACGTCGCTGAAGAAGCCGAAGTCGTACTTCGAGAAGCGGTCCAGATCGGCGCCGTCGAGGTACTCCAGCTCGACGCCGAACTTGAGGAACTTGGGCAGGTGCCAGGTCTTGCCCAGGCCCACCTGCCAGCGGCTGAACTCCTTGTGCTCGGGATCGAAGTCGGTCGCGCCGGGCAGGCCCCACGGCTCCCAGCTGCCGCGCACCGTGTGGCTGCCGCGCACCCGCGCCCGCCAGCCGCGCCGGTTGTAGCGCGCCGTCAGCCGCAGGGTGTGGTTGAGGTGGTCGCGGGGCAGGACGAAGTCGGGATCGGTGTCGTCGTGACGGCCGAAGTATGCGTAGCCGAGCTGGTACTGCAGGTCGACCTTGGCGAAGCTGCCGATCGGGCGGCCGATCTTGAGGTCGAAGTTCGGGTTCGAGACCTCGATCTTCTCGCCCAGCGCCTCGACGCCGTCGCGGAAGAGTTGATCGGCGCCGGGGATGGCGAGGGCGAAGGCGTCGAAGCCGACGTCGGTGCGGCCGCCGAGGAAGTCGGGGTCGGTGATCGCGATGGTGACCAGCGGCCCGGCGAAGAAGATGTTCGCCTGGGTGCCGGTGCCGCGCCAGTCGAACCACAGCCAGTTGATGCCGGCGAGCGGGATCGGGTAGTCCTGCGACTCGTCGTAGAAGGCGCCGCCGACCAGGAAGCGGCGCTTGGGGTCGAGCTCTTCCTGCACCACCCGCTCGCCGAGCTTTTCGTCCATCACCAGGTAGCGCAGGCCGCCGGCGGTGTCGCGCACCATGGTGAGGTCGGAGGCGAGCGCCGCGGCGAGCTCGCTCTCGAACTCTTCCGGGTTGACGCGCACTTCGGTGAGCCGGATCTCGCGCTCGACCACGGTGGCCGAGCTGAGGATCGACCAGATCTGCTGCCCCACGAGGTGCAGCGGCAGGAAGTAGCTGGTTGCCGCCCAGGGCGCCGGCTCGCCGTCGGCGGTGAGCGGCGAGAAGGTGATCGTCTCCTCGTTGGACTGCACCTCGCCCTCGAGGCCGAGCTGCACCGCGCGGGTGCGCACCCGCGCGTAGAGCTCGCGGTCGACCCACAGGGTGCCGCGGTAGAGGCTCCGCCCTGGCGCCACCGCGACCGCCGGCTCGAACTCGACCACCCAGCAGTCGCGGCCCTCGACCGTGGCGGTGCCGCGCAGCCGGTAGCTGTACTCCTTGCCGAAGGTGATCTCCACCGGCATCGTGGCGGCCTTCTCGGGCTGGATGAGCGGGATCTCGGGGATCGTCTTGCTGCGCCAGCGGACGCCGTTGATCAGCAGCTCCTGCCAGACCCAGTCGAAGCCGCCCTCCTGGCGGTAGAAGAACGGCCCGCGGAAGCTGGCCTCGACCGCCTGCGCGCCGGTGCCGGCCTGGAAGCGCAGGTGGGTGGTGTTGGTGGCCCGGTAGGTGGAGATCCGCCGGCGCTGGGCGTCTTCGAACGCCTGCAGCCGGCGGAGGATCTCCTCGACCGGCATCTGGCGCTCGTCGCGCACGGTCACCGCCTCCTCGACCCCCTCGAGCCCCTGGATCTCGCCGGCGCCCGGGCGCTCGAGGGTGAGCAGCACCACCGGGGCCGGCGCGGTGACCTCGACCACGTAGGCGTCCTCGGTGCGCTCGGTGAGGAACTGCGGCACCGGCTCGCCGGTCTCGAGGTCGACGAGCGACGGCCGCCGCAGGTTGCGGTCTGGGAAAACCAGGCGCAGCCGCTCGGCCCCCGGCGGCGCGCCCGCCACCACCCGCAGGCCGAGGTCCTCGCCGCGCACGAAGCTCCAGGCGGCGGTGGCGCCGTCCGGCCGCGAGTACGCGTCGAGCGTCAGGTCGCCGGCGAACTCGCGCGCCAGCACCCGCAGCACCGCGATCTCGGCGGCGCCCGGCTGACCGAGAAAGAGCGTCGTCCCGGCGCCCTGCTCGACGCCGGCGGCGGCCAGCGCCAGCAGCTCGCCGGGCTCGGCCGGCAGCGGTGGGCCGTCGAGCACCACGTCGGTGCCCGGGTCGAGCTCCTGCAGCACGGCCGCCGCGGCGGCGAGCTCGGCCGCCGGTGCCGGGGCGAGCGCGGTGGCGTCGAGGTAGGCGGCGAGCTCCTCGGCGAACAGCGCCCGCAGGTAGGCGGGCTCGGCCGCCAGCGGCGCCGAGACGACCTCCGCTCCGGGGGCGCCGCCGGTCACCGCCACCGAGGCGCGCTTGATCAGGAAGGCGTACTCGGCCGGCGCCGGGCGCAGCCCGCCGGCCGGCCACAGGATCTGGAACCGCTCGCCCGGCAGGGCTCCTTCGGCCGCCGCTGCGAGCGCCGCCAGCTCCCGCTCGAGCTCGCCGAGATGGTCGAGCAGCGGGGCCGGGGTGGAGAACGAGAACGCCAGCCACGGGACCGCCCCGGCGGCCCTCAGGGCGTCCCGCGCCTCACCGTGGTCCGCCGGGCCGCCGGCCGGCCAGCGCACGAAGAGCTGCGACCCCTCGTCGAGCGGCGGATCGAGGAGGCCGGCGAGGGCCAGCGGATCGGTCACCGCCACGCCGGCGCACGGCGAGCAGGGCGCGGCGGCCGCCGGCGCCGCGAGCAGCGCCAGAGCGGCCAGCACGGCTACGAGGATCTGGGGGAAGGTCCGGCCGGCCATCGCGGAGCGACCTTACTCGATTCGCGAGGGCCGGCGACAGGCGGCGCTGCCGGGGCCGCGGCCGTCAGTGGACGACGAGCAACGGGCAGGGAAGAAGGGCCAGCAGGCGCTCGAGGGCTTCGGCATCGCGGGCCCCGCCGCCCTGCGGCAGGACGAGCAGACCGGCGCGCGGCGCGGCGACCGCCGCCGCCAGGGCCTCCGGCGTCGCCCGCGGCAGCGTCTCGAAGCAGGCGTCGCCCGCCGCGGCGCCGAGACGACCTCCGCTCCGGGGGCGCCGCCGGTCACCGCCACCGAGGCGCGCTTGATCAGGAAGGCGTACTCGGCCGGCGCCGGGCGCAGCC
>JBFGNS010000256.1:0-3543 GCA_041574955.1 Thermoanaerobaculia bacterium
CGAGCACCTCGCCGGTGTCGGGGTCGCGGATGACGTCGGCGGTGCCGACGACGAACGACTGGCCCGGTGAGACCCCCTCGCGCGTGCCGCGGTTGATGTAGACCTGGCCGCCCTTGACCAGCGCCACCGATCCCGTCCAGGCGACGCCCGGCAGCTGCTCGATCATGTAGTCGACCGCCTGCTTGGCGGCGTCGGCGATCGCCTGACCGACGTTCTCGTTCTCCTCGCCGCCGACCGCCGCGCTCCATCTGGGCTGCCAGTAGCCGACCGACACGCCGCGGCGCTTGGACTCGCCGACTACGCTCTTCGAGGCCAGCACCTGGCCGGTGGTCGAGTCCACCATGTAGATGGTGACGTTCATCTCCGCCTTGCCGCCCTTGCCGCCCAGCCTCAGGTTGCGGACGCGGACGCCGCCGCCCCCGGCCTTGGTCTCCTGGACGTGGGTGATCGCGCCCTTGACCAGGATCTGCGCCGGGGTCAGCTGACCGGTCACCGGCGTCTTGGCGCCGCCGGCGGTGCGGCCGCTGGCGCCGAGGTCCTGCTCGGCCAGCGCCTCGGCGCGCATGTCGCTCTCGCCCAGGACGATGAACTTGCCGCTCTCGTTGAGCAGATCGGTCAGCACCGTGCCCCAGGCGTTCCCGAGATGCCAGCTGCTGTACCAGCCGGCCTGGTTCTCGAACTCGGAAACCGTGATGGTGTAGCGCAGCCCGCCGGTCTCGGCTGCTAGCGGCGGCACGCACAGCCCGACGCACACCAGGATCAGAACAGCACCTCGAATCGCCTTCATCATCCTCACCCCCCGGCCGTTGGCCGTCGATCTATTGGTAGCCGGCCGCCAGTCTATCGCTCCCGGCCGCCCGCCGTCACCCGGCGGCGGCGGCCGGCCGGAGCCCGCAACTCCTCGAAACGGGCGGTGAAGTGGCGCAGCACCCGGGCCTCGTAGGTCAGCCGCAGTCCCCGCAGGCTGTCGCGCCGGTCGCGGATCTGCGCCAGCACCTCGACCACGTAGGCCAGATGGGTGTTGGTGTAGACCCGCCGCGGCACCGCCAGCCGCACCAGCTCGAGGTCGGCATGGGTGGACTCCCCGGTCTCGGGATCGGTGCGGCCGAACATGACGCTGCCGATCTCCACTCCGCGCACCGCCCCCTCCCGGTAGAGGGCGACGACCAGCGCCTGGGCGGGGAACTCGGCCCTCGGGATGTGCGGCAGGAAGCTCTTGGCGTCGATGTAGACCGCGTGCCCTCCCACCGGCTGGACGATCGGAATGCCGAGCTCCGCGATGCGCCGGCCGAAGGCCTCGAGCTGGCCGACCCGGAAGCGCAGGTACTCCGGATCGAGCACCTCGCGCAGCCCCTGCGCCACCGCCTCGAGGTCGCGCCCGGCGAGCCCGCCGTAGGTGGGAAAGCCCTCGATCAGGATCAGCCGCTCGGTGAGGGTCTTGATCAGCTCGGCGTCGCGGCTGGCGACGAAGCCGCCCATGTTGGCGAGACCGTCCTTCTTGGCGCTCATCGTGCAGCCGTCGGCGAGACCGAAGATCTCGCGCACGATCTCGGCGATCGAGCGCTGTCGCTGGCCGGGCTCGCGCTGCTGGATGAAGTAGGCGTTCTCGGCGAAGCGGCAGGCGTCGATATAGAACGGGATGCCGAACTCGCGGCAGAGCTCCGCATAGGCGCGGATATTGGCGAGCGCCACCGGCTGGCCGCCGCCCGAGTTGTTGGTCAGGGTCAGCATCGCCAGCGGGATGCGCTCGCGCGGCGTCGAGGCGAACAGCCGGCGCACCCGATCGAGGTCGATGTTGCCCTTGAACGGGTGCTCGCGGTCGGGCTGCCTGCCCTCCTCGATCACCAGATCCAGCGCCTCGGCGCCGTGCACCTCGATGTTGGCGCGGGTGGTGTCGAAGTGGTTGTTGTTGGGGACGATCTGGCCCGGCGAGACCAGGGTCGAGAAGAGCAGGTTCTCCGCCACCCGGCCCTGATGCACCGGGATCAGGTGGGCGAAGCCGAAGACCTCGCGCACCGCCGCCTCGAAACGATAGTAGCTGCGCGCCCCGGCATACGACTCGTCGCCCAGCATCAGCGCCGACCACTGGTGGTCGGACATGGCCGCGGTCCCCGAGTCGGTCAGCAGGTCGATGAAGATCGCCTCGCTGGGCACGTCGAACAGGTTGTAGCCGGCCGCGGCCAGGCGCCGCTCGCGCTCCGCCGGCGTCGGCAGGCGGATGGGCTCGACGACCTTGACACGCCAGGGCTCGGGAAGCTGGAAGGGCATCGTGGGCCGGCACGGCGGCGCGGGGCCGCCGCCCGCCGCCACTCTACGGCCACCGGCGCCCCCACGCCCCACCCCGACGGGTATGCTGGCCGGCGATGATCGTGGTGGCCGAAGAGGGCCGGCTGCTGCTAATCACCCAGCCCGACCATGCCCGCTTTGCCGCCCAGCTGCTGGCGCTCTGGCGGCGGCCGGAGGTCGCCGAGCATCCACGGCGCACGGAGCTGATCGAGGCGGTGCGCGAGCACGACAACGGCTGGCGCGAGGCCGACGCCGCGCCGCGCGTCGACCCGGCGACCGGCCGCCCGTTCGACTTCCGCAGCCTGCCCGAGGCGCCCCGGCGGGAGCTCTGGCTGCGCGGCATCGAGCGCTTTGCTGTCGAGCGGCCCTACGTGGCGCTGCTGGCGGCGCAGCACGCCCGCGAGCTCCATCGCCAGCGCGCGGCGCTGCCGGGGTGGCGGCAGTTCCTGGCCCGGGTCGGCGAACGCCGGGACGAGCTGCTGAGCGAGGCGGGGCTCGAGCGGTCGGCGCTCGAGGCCGACTACCGCTGGCTGGAGCTCGCCGACACGCTGTCGCTGATGGCCTGCTGCCGGGCGACAGAGCCGCTCACCCGTGGGCGGCTCACGGCGCGCTGGCGGGCCGGCCGGCTCGAGCTCGAGCCCTTCCCGCTGGCCGGGGCGACCACGTTCGAGCTCCCCTGCCGCCGGCTGCCCGACCGGCGCTACCACGGCGAGAGCGACCTCGCCGGCGAGCTGGGCGCGGCGCACTGGGAGCGGCTGCGTGTCTCGTGCCGGCCGGCGGCCCCGTGATAGGGTCCGCCGCATGCCGGAGAGCCCCGTGAGCCAAAAACACGGCGCCCCTGAGAGCCCCGTCGAGCCGGTCCGGATCCTCTTGCCGTCGCCCATCGGGGCGCTCGGGATCGAGCTCACCGGGCAGCTCATCACCGGGGTGGTGATCGTCCCCAAGGGCCGGCAGCGGCGCGCCTTCAAGCCGTTCGCGGACCTCAAGCGCTCCGAGCGCGACGAATGGGTCGACGAGGTCCTGGGGCGCTTCTCCGAGTACCTCGCCGGCGCCCGCCGCAAGCTCGAGCTGGACTACGACCTGCGGGCCCTGGGAATCGACGGCTTCGGGCGGCGCGTGCTGCGCGCCACCGCGAAGGTCCCCTACGGCCGCACCCGGACCTATCAGCAGATCGCCGACAACGCCGGCCGGCCCGACGCCTACCGCCAGGTGCTGTCGACCCTGATGGCCAACCCGCTGCCCCTGGTGGTCCCCTGC
>JBFGNS010000257.1:0-3486 GCA_041574955.1 Thermoanaerobaculia bacterium
AAGTTCGAGGTGCCGTCGAGCGGGTCCACGATCCAGCGGTAGTCGCCGTCGCCGCCGCTGGCGCCGCCTTCCTCGGCCAGGATGGCGTGACTCGGGAACCGGCGCCGGATCTCGCCCAACACCGCCTCCTCGCTGTCGCGGTCGGCGCGGGTGACGAGGTCGTTCTTGCCCTTCCAGTCGGCCTCGAGGCCGTCCCGCCGAAAGTAGTGCGCCAGGCGCGCCGCGCCCGCCTCCGCGGCCGCCACCGCGCCCTCCAGGAGCTCGCCGGACACCGGCGGATTATGCCAGAGAAAGGGAAACCGAAGCGGTGGAGCGCGCCACAGGGGACTCCTGCGGGCCGGCGTGCGCTTGCGGGGGGTAGTGCTGAGGTCCTTCGCTGCGCTCAGGATGACAGCGGCTGCTCAGCGCGGGAGTCGGACTACGGGGTGCTCAGCACCGCTGATTGTGCGCGACTACCCTTTCCTTGTCGTCCCGAGCGGCAGCGAGGGACCTCGGCACCAGCGGCGCCCGGGCCCGGCAGGTGCGACGCGCTCCCATCCGCGTGGTTCGCCACATGGCGCCAGCCGCGGCCGCCGAGTCTTCTCGGCCCCGGCCTCAGCCGGCAAGCCGCGGCCTCGAGACCCGCGCCGCTCAGCCGAGCTCGATCGGGCGCCCGCCGACGATGGTGCCCGCCGGCTGGCCGCGCAGCCGCCAGCCGGCGAACGGGCAGTTGCGCGAGCGGCTCTGGAACTTGCGCGGGTTGACCTGGCGCCGGCGGTCGAGGTCGATCAGGGTGACGTCGGCCGGCTCGCCCGGAACCAGGCTGCCGCCGGGCACGCCGAGGATCGCCGCCGGCGCCGTCGACAGCAGCTCGACCAGCCGCGGCAGGCCGATGACCCCGCGCCTCACCAGCCGGTCGAGGCAGACCGCCAAGGTGGTCTCGAGGCCGATGATCCCGAACGGCGCCAGGCTGAACTCGACGTCCTTCTCATCGGGGTGGTGCGGCGCGTGGTCGCTGGCGATGGCATCCACCGTGCCGTCGGCCAGCCCCTCGAGCAGCGCCTGGCGGTCGCTCTCCGAGCGCAGCGGCGGGTTCATCTTGGTGTCGGTCGAGAAGCCGCTCTCGGCCACCGCCGCGTCGGTCATCACCAGGTGGTGGGGCGTCACCTCGCAGGTCACCGGCAGCCCGCGCGCCTTGGCCTGGCGCACCAGCTCGAGGCTTCTGGCGGTCGACAGGTGGGCGACGTGGTAGCGGCCGCCGCTGTCCTCGACCAGCGCCACGTCGCGCGCCACGATCACGTCCTCGGCCGCGCCCGGCCAGCCCGGCAGCCCCAGCCGGGTCGACCACTCGCCCTCGTTCATCACCCCGCCGGCCGACAGCGCCGCGTCCTCGGCGTGCTGGATCACCGCGATGCCGTAGTGCTGCGAGTACTCGAGCGCGCGCCGCATCAGCTCGGCGTCGGCCACCGCGTGGCCGTCGTCGGACACCGCCACCACCCCGGCCTCGACCATCTCGCCGATCTCGGCCAGCTCCTCGCCCTGCTGGCCCTTGCTGACCGCGCCGATCGGCCACACCCGCGCCCAGCCGTGGTCGGCGGCCGCCGACAGGATGTGCTGGGTGACCGAGCGGTTGTCGTTGACCGGCGCGGTGTTGGGCATCGGCGCGACCCCGGTGAAGCCGCCGGCCGCCGCCGCGCGGGTGCCGCTCTCGACCGTCTCCTTGTACTCCTGGCCCGGCTCGCGCAGGTGGACGTGCATGTCGATCAGCCCCGGCGCCACCACCAGCCCGGAGGCGTCGACCACCTCCGCCCCGCGGCCCGGCTTGAGGCTCTCGCCGAGCCGCGCGATGCGGCCGTCCTCGATCAGCACGTCGAGCACCCGGTCGAGCCCCTGGGCCGGATCCACCACCCGGCCGCCGCGCACCAGCAGCTTCATCGCAGCCTCCTCCACCGCCCGCTCACGCCGCCTCCCGGTGCATGCCGGAAAGCAGATAGAGCACCGCCATCCGCACCGCCACGCCGTTGGTCACCTGCTCCAGGATCACCGAGGTGCGGCCGTCGGCCACCTCGCTCGAGATCTCGACCCCCCGGTTCATCGGCCCGGGGTGCATCAGGATGACGTCGCGCTTGGCCGCCTTGAGGCGCTCGGCGGTGAGCCCGAACAGCTTGAAGTACTCGCGCACCGAGGGGAACAGCTTGCGGCTCTGGCGCTCGAGCTGCACCCGCAGCATCATCACCACGTCGGCGCGATCGAGCGCCTCGGCCAGCGAGTAGCAGACCTCGACGCCCATCTTCTCGATTCCCACCGGCATCATGGTGCGCGGCCCGGCCACCCGTACCCTGGCTCCCATCTTGGTCAGCAGGTGGATGTTCGAGCGCACCACGCGGCTGTGCTCTACGTCGCCGACGATCGCCACCGTCAGCCCGTCGAGCCGGCCCTTGTGCTGGCGGATGGTGAGCGCGTCGAGCAGCGCCTGGGTGGGGTGCTCGTGGGCGCCGTCGCCGGCGTTGATCACCCCCGCCTCGACCCGCCTGGCCAGCATCGCGGGCACCCCGGGGTGGCCGTGGCGGATGACGATCAGGTCCGGCGCCATCGCCTGCAGGTTCCTCGCGGTGTCGATCAGGCTCTCGCCCTTGGACAGCGCCGAGCCGGAGGAGGAGAAGTTCACCGAGTCCGCCGACAGCCGCTTCTCGGCGATCTCGAAGCTCGAGCGGGTGCGGGTCGAGGGCTCGAAGAACAGGTTGAGCACCGTCTTGCCGCGCAGCGTCGGCACCTTCTTGATCGGACGCCGCGCCACCTCGAGAAAGGTCTCGGCGGTGTCGAGCACCAAGCCGATCTCGGCCGGCTCGAGCTCGGCGATCCCCAGCAGGTCCTTGCGCGTCCAGGCGGTCTCGCTCACGGGCTCTCGTCTTCCAGACGCTCTAGCAGCATCACGCCGTCCTCGCCGTCGGTGGCCTCGAACTTGACCTCGATCACCTCGCTGGCGGCGGTCGGCACGGTGCGCCCGACGACGTCGGCCTGGATCGGCAGCTCGCGGTGGCCGCGGTCGATCAGCACCGCGAGTTGCACCGCCTCGGGGCGCCCGTAGTCGATCAGGGCGTCGAGCGCGGCGCGGATGGTGCGGCCGGTGTAGAGCACGTCGTCGCACAGCACCAGCACCCGGCCGTCGATCGAGCCCGGGAACTCGGTGGCTCGTACCACCGGCTGCGGCGCGATGGTCGACAGGTCGTCGCGGTAGAGGGTGATGTCGAGGGTGCCGATCGGCACCTCGCGGCCCTCGAGCCGCTCGATCTCGGCGCCCAGCGCCTGCGCCAGCGGCACGCCGCGGGTGCGGATGCCGACCAGCGTCAGCCGCTCCACGCCGCGGTTGCGCTCGACGATCTCGCCCGCCATACGGCGCAGCACCCGGGCCATCTGGGGCCCGCCGAGCAGGGTCTTCTTGAGCTTCAGACGGACGCCCAAACGGCCTCTCCGGAACCGGGCGGCATGGTATGGGGCGGCCGGCGG
>JBFGNS010000258.1:0-3441 GCA_041574955.1 Thermoanaerobaculia bacterium
ATGGACCTGCCCGCCTCCAAGGTGCGCAAGATCATGAAGATCGCGCAGGAGCCGATCTCGCTCGAGACCCCGATCGGCGAGGAGGAGGATTCGCACCTCGGCGACTTCATCGAGGACAAGAACGCCCTGTCGCCGGTGGAGTCGGTGATCTCCACCAACCTGACCGAGCAGACCGGCCGGGTGCTCAAGAGCCTGACGCCGCGCGAGGAGCTGGTGCTGCGCATGCGGTTCGGCGTCGGCGACGGCTCGGAGCACACCCTCGAGGAGGTCGGCCGGTCGTTCAACGTCACCCGTGAGCGCATCCGCCAGATCGAGTCCAAGGCGCTGCGCAAGCTGCGTCATCCGAGCCGCGCCGCGCAGCTGCGGCCGTTGCTGGATACCGGCACCGGCTGATAGAATCCATCCTGTTCCTCGGTAGCTCAGTGGTAGAGCGGTCGGCTGTTAACCGATTGGTCGGGGGTTCGAATCCCTCCCGAGGAGCCACTGTCTTCTAGCCCGCGCGCCCCCCAACCGGCGGCCGCCGGCTCACCGATGCTCGAGACCCACGATCACGGCGCGGTGCGCGAGCTGCGGCTGGCGCGGCCGCCGGCCAACGCCCTCGCGCCGGAGCTGGTGAGCGCGCTGGCCGACGCGGTGACCGGCGCGCCCGGCGCCGGCGCCGAGGCGCTGGTCGTGTCGGGCGCGCCCGGCATGTTCTCGGCCGGCCTCGACGTGCCGTACCTGCTGAGCCTCGACCGCCCGGGGATCGAGCAGGCGTGGCGCGGTTTCTACCGGCTGCTGGCGGCGCTGGCGGCCAGCGAGCTGCCGGTGGCGGCGGCGATCACCGGCCACAGCCCGGCGGGCGGCGCCGTCATCAGCCTGTTCTGCGACCGCCGGGTGATGGCCGACGGGCCGTTCGCCATCGGCCTGAACGAGGTGCAGGTGGGGATCCCGCTGCCGCGCACCCTGCTGCTGGCGTTCGCCCGCGTGCTCGGCAACCGGCACGTCGCCGAGGGCCTGGCGGTCGAGGGCGCGATGCTGTCGCCCGCCGAGGCGCTGCGCGTCGGTCTGGTGCACGAGCTGGCGCCGCCCGGCGAGGTGGTGCCGCGCGCCGTCGACTGGTGCTCGCGGCTGCTGGCGCTGCCGCGCCAGGCGATGCTGCGCACCCGGGCGGTCGGGCGGCGCGATCTGCGGCGGCTCGCGGAGTCGATCGACCAGGACGAGATCTCGCGGCTGGTCGACGACTGGTTCAGCGACGAGACGCAGCGCACGCTGCGCGCGCTGGTGGCGCGGCTGGCGGCCAAGAAGGAGAACGGCGATGAGCGATCTGGCTGACAAGGAGTGCGTGCCGTGCCGCGGCGGCACGCCGCCGCTCGCGGGCGCCGAGCTCGCGGAGCTGGAGCGCCGCCTCGGGGGCGGCTGGCGGGTGGTCGACGGCCACCACCTCGAGAAGGAGTACAAGTTCCCCGACTTCGAGCAGGCGCTGGCGTTCACCAACCGGATCGGTGAGCTGGCCGAGCAGGTCGACCATCACCCCAACATCTTCCTCACCTGGGGACGGGTCAAGATCGAGCTGTGGACCCACAAGATCGACGGCCTCACCGAGAGCGACTTCGTCTGGGCCGCCAAGGCCGACCGGCTCGAGGCCGGATGAGCCGCGCCCGCCGCCGGCTGGCCGCCCTGGCGCTCGGCGCCCTGGTGGCGGCGGGGTGGCCGCCGCCAGCGGCCGGCGCGCAGGGCGCCGCCGCCGACGCCGCCGCCGACCTGGCGGCGCCGCGCGCCCTGTTCGAGGCCAACCTCGACGCCATCCGCAACCGCGACCGCGACGCCTACCTGGCCTGCTACCTCGAGTCCGAGCGGCTGGCGCGCACCGGCCCGGCCGGCCCCAGCCTGGGCTACGCCGGGCTGGCGGCGACCGCCGGCGACGGCTGGCCGGAGGTGTTCGAGGCGCAGGACCTGCGGCTGGTGCCGGTGTCGCCGGGGGTGGTCTACGGCAGCTACCGCTACCGGGTGCGGTTCGACGGCGACGAGCAGACCGGTCTCTCCGAGCGGCTGTTCCTGAAAACTGCCGACGGCTGGAAGATCGCCGTCACCACCGCCTTCCCGGCGCCGCCCGCCACCCCGCCGCCGCCGCGCGCGCTGGTCGGCGCCACCCTGGTCGACGGCACCGGCGCGCCGCCGGTGGCCGACGCGGTGGTGGTGATGCGCGACGGCCGGATCGAGTGCGCCGGCGCGCGCGCCGACTGCCCGCTGCCGGACGACGCCGGGGTGGTCGATCTCGCCGGCAGCTGGATCACCCCCGGGCTGGTCGACGCGCACGTCCACTTCTCGCAGACCGGCTGGGCCGACGGCCGGCCCGACTTCATCGACGTGCGCGCCGAGCACCCGTACGCCGAGGTGGTGGCCGGTCTCAGGCGCCGGCCCGAGCGGTTCTTCCGCGCCCTGCTGTGCTCGGGCGTCACCGCGGCGTTCGACGTCGGCGGCTACCCGTGGACCTGGCGGCTGGCGGCCGACGCCGAGGCCGACAGCGAGGCGCCGCGTGTGGCGGCGGCCGGGCCGCTGCTGTCGACCCTCGACTTCTGGCTCAACCTGCCGGCCGAGGCGCAGTTCATCCACCTCGCCGACGAGGCCGCGGCGCGCGCCGGCGTCGCCTACCTGGCGGCCGGCGGTGCCGACGCCGCCAAGGTCTGGTTCATCCGCCACCAGGGGCAGCCGTTCGAGGAGATGGTGGCGGCGGTCGCGGCGGCTGGCGACGAGGCGGCGCGCCGCGGGCTACCGCTCATCGTCCACGCCACCGGGCTCGAGGAGGCCAAGGCGGCGGTGCGCGCCGGCGCCAGCCTGCTCGTCCACTCGGTGTGGGACCGGGAGGTGGACGACGAGCTCGTCGAGCTCATGCGCGACGCCGGCACCCTCTACTGCCCGACCTTGACCGTCGCCCGTGGCTACCAGCGGCTGGCCGAGGCGGTGGTCACCGGCGAGCCGCCGGCGATCGACGATCCGCTCGGCTGCGTCGACCCCGAGACCCGCTCCAAGGTGGCCAGCTTGCCGGCGATCGAGGACCCCGAGCTGACCGCCGAGTCGCTCGAGCGCCGCGCCACGCGGGTGGCCGAGCGCGAGCGCATCGCCGCCTTGAACCTCGCTCGGCTGGCGGCGGCGGGCGTGCCGGTGGTGATGGGCACAGACGCCGGCAACCCGCTCACCCTCCACGGCCCGTCGGTCTTCGCCGAGCTCGAGGCGATGCAGGCCGCCGGCCTGACGCCGATGGAGGTGGTGGTGGCGGCCACCGCCCACGGCGCCCGGGCGCTGGGGCGCGCCGAGGAGCTGGGCACCGTCGAGTCCGGCAAGCTGGCCGACCTTCTGGTGCTGGCCGCCGACCCCACCGCCGACGTCGCCGCCTTCCGCCGGCTCACCCACGTGGTGCGGGGCGGGGTGCTGCGGCCGGTCGCCGAGCTGGTGGTGCCG
>JBFGNS010000259.1:0-3440 GCA_041574955.1 Thermoanaerobaculia bacterium
ATCGTGATGGCGCCGCTGCTGCTCTACCTGCCGCCGGCGCTGGGCTTCGAGCCGCTCGCCATGCGGCAGGTGGCCGGGCTGACCGTGGTCCAGGGCCTGGCGGCCAGCGTGTCGGGGGCTCTCACCCACCGGTCGTTCCGCACCCTCTCCGAGCGGCTGGTGGCCTGGATGGGCTCGGCCATCTTCGTCGCCGCCCTCGTCGGCGGCGCGGCTTCCCGCTACCTGTCGAACCGGCTCCTGCTGGCGGTCTTCGGGGGTCTGGCAGCGGCCGCCGCACTGATGCTGCTGCTGCCGGCGCGCCCCGAGGAGGAGCATCCGGACGTCGGCCGGCTGCGCTTCAGCCGGCCGCGCGCCGTCACCAGCGCCTCCGGGGTGGGGCTTCTCGGCGGCCTCGTCGGTCAGGGAGGCTCTTTCGTCCTGATCCCGCTGATGACCGCCTTCGTGCGGGTACCGACCCGGATCGCGATCGGCTCGAACCTGGCGATCGTCTTCCTGTCGACACTCGCCGCCTTCGCCGGCAAGGCGCTGACCGGGCAGATCGAGTGGATGCTGGCTGCCCCGCTGGCGCTGGCGGTGGTGCCGGCCACCCACCTCGGCGGCCGGGTCAGCCATCGCGTGCCGGTAGCGACCCTGCGGCGGGTGCTCGCCGTGCTGATCGCCGCCGCCGCCGTACGTATCTGGGTCTCGGTGGCCGGCGGCAGGTGAGCTGCGCGAGGCGCGGGGCCGGGTTCCACGGCTGCGGACGGCCCCGCGCCTCGACCGGCCTTCAGGGCACCACGCGGATCGAGTCGACGCCGCGGAACTCGAGGCCGTCCGTGGTCCGCCCCTCGAGCACCGCCTCGGTGTCGTTCTCGTCGAGATCCAGCGCCTCGGTCTCGACGTGCACCACCAGGTCCGTCAGGCCGTCGCCGTCGACGTCCTGCTCCGAGGCCTGCGGCGTGCCGCGGCCGCGCAGCTTGACCGGCGCGCTGGCCAGCGTCACGGTCGCCGGGTCGACCGTGGTGGCGTCGAACTCGGGGCTGCTGAAGATCGCCACCGGCACCGCGCCGTGCGAGCCCAGGTTGATCGAATTGGGGTAGCTGCCCGGCTTGATGTCGATCGCCACCTCCAGGCCCTCGATCAGCAGGCAGGCCGAGAGCTCGGAGCTGTTGCCGCCGGCGTCGGTGGCAGTGGCGGTGATCCACTGGCCGGGCGCCGCGGTGGGCGAGAAGCTGACCGTGAAGGTGGCGCTGCCCGAGGTGTCGGTCTGCACCACGCTCTCACCCACCAGCGTTCTCCCCTCGCCGTGCCCCGAGTCGTCGCAGGCGTCGCTGGCGAAGAGCTGGACGGTGAACGAGGCACCGGGGGCGCTCTCCAGCGCACCGTCGGCGCCACTGCCGCGCGCGGCGCTCAGGACGGGGAAGTTCTGGAGCTCGTTGGGGCCGGCGTCGGCGTCGCCCGGATCGTTGGCCGTCACGCCGTCGACCCCTAGCTCCACGCCCAGCTCCTGGTTGTCGTGGAGCGAGTTCGACAGCCAGCTGTTGCCGGCACCGGAGTCGGCCAGGATGCCGTCGGCGAGGTTCCAGGCGATCTCGTTGCCGCGCACCAGGTTGTCGCTCGAGCCGTTGAGCAGCAGCACCCCGTAGGTACCGTTGGCCTGAGGAGCGAGGCCGCCCACGCCGACCCCGATGCGGTTGCCCTCGACCACCGAGCCGCCGAAGCCGTTGAGGTAGACGCCGGCGAAGGCGCTGGCGACGATGACGTTACCGGCGCGCGGGTCGCTGCCGCCGACGGCGTTGCCCGGCGCGTTGACCTGCACGCCGGTGCCGTTGCCGAAGGCGCCCGCCGAGCCGGCCGCCGTGGCACCGCTGCCCGCGCCGTCGACGTCGGTGCCGATGAAATTGCCCTCCACCGCGTTACCGGTGGCCTGCGCGCCGGTGACGAAAACGCCGATGCCGGGGTTCGCCGAGATCACGTTGCGCGCCCCCAGGTCGACGCCGCCGACGCGGTTGTCCGGGGCGCTCGAGATCATCACGCCGATGTTGCTGTTGCCGAGCGGCGACAGGCCGTCGGCGGCCAGCCCGATCCGGTTGCCTTCGACCACGTTGCCGCTCGAGCCGGGCTCGCGGATCTGGATGCCGATCGGGTTGCCGGAGATCACGTTGCCGGCACCCGCCGGCGTGCCGCCGATCCGGTTGCCGGCGGCCAGCACCAGGATGCCGGTCGAGCCGTTGGCGTCGGCCGCCGCCCCGCTCGGGTCGGTGCCGATGTAGCTGCCCTCGACCACGTTGCCAACGGCGCCCGTCCCGAAGATCTGGATGCCATCGCTGGAGTTGCCCGAGATCACGTTGCGCGCCGCCGGCCCGACGCCGCCGATCCGGTTGCCGCCACCGGTGACGCCGACCCCCTCGACCGCGTTGTCGCGGATCCAGCTGCCCTCGAGCACGCTGTCCGAGCCGGCCAGAACGACGCCCGAGCCGCCGAACCGCTCGATGACCAGACCGCGCAGCGTGCTGCCACTGCCCGCCACCGCCACCACCAGGCCGTTGGCCGCGCCCGCCGCGGCGCCGTCCAGCACCACCACCGGCGCGCCGGCCGACCAGCCGGGCTGGGTCGAGCCGTCGACCACCACCGGCGCGGCCAGCACCGGCAGCGCCCCGGCCGGAGCGATGACCGCTCCCGCCGGCAGCGCGAACTCGATGGTGTCGGCGGCGGGAGTGGCGTTGGCCTCGAGAATCGCGGCGCGCAGGGTGCAGCCCGTGCCGGCCGAGCAGACGCCGTCACCGATCACCAGATCGGCTCCGTCGCCGGCGCTGTCGACGGTGAACGTCGCGGCCGCCGCACCGCCCGCCGCCAGCCACAGCGTGGCGAGCACCGGCAGTGCCGCTCGGCGCAGCGGCCGGCGGGCCGGCCTGCCGCGGGTGAACGGGGGGTGACGGAGGGGGCAGTCGTTGGGTGTTCGAGGCTCCGTTGTCATTTCGCGTCTCTCCTTCGCGTTGAACGTTACCGGCCGAGGCTGTCCGCCCTGCCGGATCCGAGAAAGGGGTCGCCGGACCTTGCACCGCGTTGGTCGGTCCACCCCGGTTTCGGGGTGGGACGGACGCCGCGGGCGGATTCCCCGAACGCCGCCTGGCGAGCCGGCGGCGCTAGCGAACGAGAGCGCGGACGGCCTTGAGCACCAGCAGCATCCAGGGCGCGGCGTGCAGCAGAAGATCGAACCAGTCGATCGGCCGTACCAGCCGGCCCTGCGCGAGCAGCTGGAGCTTCTCCCAGAGGTGGGGCGGCGCGAACGGCGCCAGGCCGAGCGTCAGGCAGGCCAGGATCACCAGCGCCCAGGGAAGCCGGTCGAGCCAGGCCATCGCCGCCGCCGGGCGCTACCCGCGCGGCTCGCCGCCGGCTTCCGGCTCGCCGCCGCCTTCGGCACTGCCGGCCTGGTCGTCGCCGGCCCCGTCTTCGCCGGC
>JBFGNS010000260.1:0-3407 GCA_041574955.1 Thermoanaerobaculia bacterium
CGCCAGCTCGAGCGCGCTCTCCAGCTCGGCCACGCCGGCGGCCGCGGTGTCCGGCAGGGCGCCCGCCTCGGTCGCCGTCACCAGCGCCGCGGCCGCCTGCTCGGTAAGGCTGCGCAGCTCGCTCAGCCGCTCGGATCCGGCCGCCGGTCCGGCGGTCGCGGCGAGCAGCTCGGCCGCCTCGTCCAGCAGCCCCCGGCGGGCGCCGGCCAACCTCCAGCTGGCGGCCTCGTCGGCCAGCGCCGCCAGCAGGCCGCGGACCTCGGCCGCCTCGGCGGCGGCGGCCTCCAGGCGCGCGACGTCGGCCGCCGGGTCCTGAATCGCGGCGTTGGCCTGGCGCAGCCGCTCGGCGGCCCGGTCGTGCCGCGCCGCCCGCGACGGCTCGCCGGACCTCCAGAAGCGGCGCAGGGCGGGATCGGCGCGCAGCGCGGCGACCCGCTCGGCGACGGCTACCGCGCCCGCCAGCGCGGCGTCGGTGCGTGCCGCCGCCGCCGTCCGCTGCTGCTCGCGGCAGGCGGCGCGGCGCTGGCGCAGGGTCTGGAACTCCTGCGTCTTGAGGATCGCTCCCTGGCGCTCTGATTCGGCGAAGGCGGCCACCGCGCCCGGGCAGTCGCCGAGGCCGAACAGCGCCAGCCCGAGGTGGTAGTGCGGCAGGTAGCGGCGGAAGGTGCCGACGCTCTCCTCCGGCCGCTCGGCGATGGCCGCTTCGAGGTGCCGTGCGGCGGTGCGCCAGGCCTCCCGCTCCAGCGCGTCGAGTCCCTGGCGGTAGCTGGCACGGGCGTCGGCGAGCGCCGCCACCGCCACCGCCGCCGCCAGCAGGGCCAGCGGGCCGGCCCGCCTCGCGGTGCGGCTCAGCGCCACCACCCCGCGAGACGGAAGTAGTCGTCGGTCGACAGCTCGCCGAAACGAACCAGGCACCGCTCGCTGGCGCCGGCCGCCAGCTCGACCTCGCAGCTGTGGCGCTCGCCGGTGGCGGGATCGGCGACGACGGCGCGGTAACCGCCGGCGGCCAGGTCGAGGACGAGCGGCGTCACCGCCGGCTCGGGCAGGCCCACCCGGCGTCCGTCGAGCGTGCTGACCTCGACCAGCTCGCCCCACGGAGCGGCGTCGACCACCAGCCGGGCGTCGGCCGCTGCCTGCGCCGGTGCCGCGGCGGGGCGCTGGCGGCCGAACAGCACGAAACCGGCGGCCACCGCGAGCGCCAGCGCCGCGGCGGCGCTCACCGCCCACCCCCAGCGCCGCCGACGCGCGCCGGGCGCGGCTGCCGGCGCCGCCGGCGCGGCCTGGGGCCGGTCGCCCTTGAGATCGCTCTGCCGCCGGTCGGGGCGCACCTGCACCAGCACCTGGTTGAGCGCGGGTAGGATCTCGTCGAACGCCGCGAACCGCTCCTCGGGGTCCTTGCGCAGGCAGCGCTCGACCAGCGGCGCCAGCCCCGGCGGGCAGTCGGGCGCCACCTCGGCGAGAGGCTCCGGATCGGCGCTCAGGATGTTGCGCGCCAGCACCTCGAAGCTGTCGCCCACGAACGGCCGCCGCGCGCCGATCAGCTCGTAGGCCAGCACGCCGTAGGAGAAGATGTCGATGCGTTGATCGAACTCCTCGCCGCGCAGCTGCTCGGGTGACAGGTAGTCGGCGGTGCCGACCACCGTTCCCACCCGGGTGAGCCGCGTATGGACGCTCTTCAGCGTGGCGATGCCGAAGTCCATCAGCTTGGCGCGGCCGCCCTCGAGGAAACGCACGTTGCCGGGCTTGACGTCGCGGTGGGTGACGCCTTTGGAGTGGGCGTAGCGCAGCCCCTTGGCCACCTGCATCAGGCACTCCAGCCGCTCCACCATCGGGATCGGCTCGCCGCGCCGGATCAGCTTGTCGAGATCGTCGCCGGTGAGGTACTCCTGCACCAGGTAGGGTGCGTCGTCCTCGAGGCCGCAGTCGAAGACGGTGACGATCGACGGGTGGTGCAGGTTGCCCGAGATCTCGGCTTCGCGGAAGAACCGGCGGCGCAGGGTGTCGTCGGGCTCCATGCACAGCTTGATCGCCACCAGCCGCTTGATGAACGGGTCGCGCGCCTTGTAGACGGCGGCGAACCCGCCCGCACCGATCTGCTCGATCACGTGGTACTTGCCGATGGTCTGCCGGTCGGTCACCGCCGGGATTCTACAGGGGTATGCTCGGCGTCTCGATGCTCGAGCACCGCCAGTTCGACCTCGCCGACGTCAGCCTGCACGCCGTTCTCGACGGTCCCGAGGACGGGCCGCTGGCGCTCCTGCTGCACGGCTTCCCCGAGTACTGGGGAGGCTGGCGGCACCAGATCGGGGTGCTCGCCGCGGCCGGCTTCCGCGTGCTGGCGCCCGACCAGCGCGGCTACAACCTGAGCGACAAGCCGCGCCGGGTGCGCGACTACGGGCTCGACCGGCTGACCGACGACGCGGTCGGGTTGATCGACGCCATGGGCCGCGACACCGCCTGCCTGGCCGGCCACGACTGGGGGGCGCTGGTCGCCTGGTGGACCGCGGTGCGCTTCCCCGCGCGGCTCGAGCGGTTGGCGATCCTCAACGTTCCCCATCCGCTGGTCATGCGCCGCCACCTGCGCACCGACCCCGAGCAGCGCCGACGCAGCAGCTACGTCTTCCACTTCCAGCTACCGTGGCTTCCCGAGCGCAAGTTCCGCCAGCACGACTTCGCCCGGGGCGTGCGCGCCGTCCAGGGCACCGCGCGGCCGGGCACCTTCAGCGACGCCGACATGGCAGCCTACCGCGAGGCCTGGTCGCAGCCCGGCGCGGTGCGCTCGATGATCCACTGGTACCGTGCCGCCCTGCGCCACCCGCCGGCGCGGGTGGCGAACCCGCGGGTCACCGTGCCCACCCTCGTCCTATGGGGCGCCCGGGACCCGTTCCTCGGCCGCCAGATGGTCGAGCCCAGCCTGGCGATGTGCGACGACGGCCGGCTGGTCTGGTACGACGAGGCCACCCACTGGCTGCAGCACGAGGAGCCCGAGCCGGTGAGCCGTCAGCTGGTCGACTTCTTCACGCCGGACGGCGGCGCCTAGGCCGTCGGCCCTCGGCGGGGTGCGATACCCCGCCCCGGGCTACTTGCAGCTCTTGGCCCCCGGCTTGCCCTTGCAGGAGAGCGAGCAGCACTCCTCGTCGACGGTGCAGGCGTCGCCCTTCTGGCCCAGGGTGCAGCCGGCGCCGCAGTCGAGCTCGCAGCTGGCCGAGGTCTCGTCGCCCTCGCAGACGGCGTCGCCGCAGCAGTAGTCGACCGGCTGGGCCGGCTGGTCGCTGCACGAGTTGCCGTCCGCGGTGCAGCGCGCGTCGGCGCAGCCCACCGGGTTGGTGCCGTCGCCGTCGCCGCAGCAGTACTGGCGGTCGGCGCGGCCCTTCTGCTTGCCGTTGCAGTCGGCGGCGCAGCTCACG
>JBFGNS010000261.1:0-3396 GCA_041574955.1 Thermoanaerobaculia bacterium
AGGAGGAGATGACCGCCGCCGAGGTGCGCGCGATTCTCGCCGGCGACGACGACGAGCGCCGTGCCTGGGTGGTGTCGCACCTGCTGCGCTACGCGCAGTGGGACGACATCTGGACCTTCGTCAGCCGCGACGAGGTGCGCCAGCTCTTCCCCCGCCTCGACCTGCCCGAGACCCTGCGCAAGGCCTGGGCGCGGATGCTCAAGGTCGAGGCCCCCGTCGCCTAGAGCCGGCCACCTGCCTCCCCCACTGCTGCCCGAGCAGACACGAAGCAGCACCGTAGTCCGAGCCGGCGCTCAGCAGCCGCTGTCATCCCGAGCGTAGCGAGGGACCTCAGCACCGTACCCCGGCAAACCTCACCCGGCTCGCAGCACAACCCTCTCAGCCCCAGGCCCTACTCCACGAACTCCACCTCGAACATCCGCGGCCACAGCTTGCCGGTGACCAGGAACCGGCCGCTGGCGGGGTCGAAGGCGATGCCGTTGAGCACGTCGGCGGCGCGCCGCTGGCGAGGTGTGAGCAGACCCGAGGCATCGATCACCGCCGCCACCCGGCCGCTCAGCGGGTCGATGCGCACGATCTGGTCGCTGCCGAAGACGTTGGCGTAGATCCAGCCCTCGGCACACTCCAGCTCGTTGAGCCGATCGAGCGGCCGCCCGTCGAGCGTCACCGCGAGCCGCTCGAGCTCGGCGAAGCTCTCCCGGTGGCGCACCGTCAAGTTCGCGCTGCCGTCGCTCTGGTACAACCGGCGGCCGTCGTCGCACAGCCCCCAGCCCTCGCCGTCGTAGCGCAGCCGACCCTCCTCCGCCAGAGTCCGCCGGTCGTAGACGATGGCGACGCCCTCGCGCCAGGTGAGCTGGATCAGCCGCTCCCCCACCGCCGCCAGCCCCTCGCCGAACAGCTCGGGCGGCAGCGCGGTCTCGGCCAGAACCTCGCCGGTCTCCCGGTCCAGCCGGCGGACGGCGCTCCGGCCGTAGCGGCCGACGCTCTCGTACAGCTCGCCGTTCACCAGCACCAGGCCCTGGGTGAACGCGCGCGGGTCGTGCGGCAGACCGCGCTGCACCTCGACCCGCAGACGCGCCGCGCGCTCGGCGACCGCCGCGCCCGAGCCGGCGCAGGCGGCGCTTCCGGCCGCCGCCAGCAGGGCGGCCAGCAACACCGCCGGCAGCGCCAGCCGGAGCACCACCGGCGACGCCGCCGCCGGCCCGGCGTCCCGCGCCGGCGACCCGTGTCTGCCGATCGGGCTCACGCGCGCTACGACACCGAGCGGGTGGTCAGCCGCCAGAACAGCAGCGCCAGCAGCCCGAACACCGCCAACGACAGCCAGGGCGCCGCGGCTCCCGCCCAGGCGGTGCCGAGCCCGGCCGGCGCGCTGCCGGTGACGTAGGCCACCAGCGCGATACCGACGCCCAGCAGCCCCTCGCCGCCCACCAGCCCGGAGCCGAACAGCACGCCCTGCTCGCGCCGCTCCGAGGCCACGTCCTCGTCGCCGCCCGCGCCGCGCTCGGCCGCCCAGCGCATGGCGCCGCCCAGGAACACCGTCACCATGGTGCTGACCGGCAGGTAGACGCCGACCGCGAACGGCAGGCTCGGGATGCGGAACAGCTCGGCGACCAGCGCGATGCCGACGCCGATCGCCACCAGCCCCCACGGCAGCGAGCTCTGCAGCACGCCCTCGATGACCAGCTTCATCAGCGTCGCCTGCGGCGCCGGCAGCTCCTCGGTGCCGAAGCCGTAGGAGCGGTCGAGCAGGATCACCGCCAGACAGACGAACGCCGCCGAGGTCAGCACCCCCACCAGCTCGCCGGTCTGCTGGCGGTACGGGCTGGCGCCGAGCAGGAAGCCGGTCTTGAGGTCCTGCGAGGTGTCGCCGGCGATCGAGGCGGCGATCGCCACCACGCAGCCGACGGTGAGCGCCGCCACCTTGCCGACGTCGCCGGTCCAGCCGAGCATCAGGAAGATCGACGAGGTGGCCAACAGAGTGGCGATGGTCATGCCGCTGGTCGGGTTGGAGGTCACGCCCACGAGGCCGACGATGCGCGACGACACGGTGACGAAGAAGAAGGCCGCCACCGCCACCAGCACCGCCGCCAGGGCGCGCGGCCCGAAGCCCGGCAGGCTGGCGAAGATCTGCGGCACGCCGGCCAGCACCAGCACCAGCACCCCGACCGCGGCGCCGATCAGCGGCAGCGGCAGGTCGCGGTCGGTGCGCGGCTCGGAGTCGACCGTCTCGGCCATCCGCTCGCGCAGCTGGCGGGCACCGACCTTGAAGCTCTCGATCATCGTCGGGATGGAGCGAATGAGGGTGATCAGGCCGCCGGTGGCCACCGCCCCGGCGCCGATGTAGCGCACGTAGCGGGTCCACAGCCGGGAGGGCTCCATGTCGGCGATCAGCTGGGTGGTCTCGGGGTAGAGCGGCAGCGTCCGGCCCTCGCCCCACCAGGCCAGCAGCGGGATGATCACCAGCCACGACAGCAGGCCGCCGCCGACCATTACCGCTGCGATCCTCGGGCCCAGGATGAAGCCGACGCCGAACAGCGCCGCCGAGTTCTCCAGCCCGAGCTGGCCCTTCTTGAGGAACGGTACGTGAAACTCGAAGGCGTCGGGCACCGCCTTGAGCCAGCCCAGCAGGAACTTGAAGCCGGCGCCCACCGCCAGCCCGCGGAAGACGTTGCGCGCCTTGGCGCCGCCGATCTCGCTCGCCACCAGCACCTCGGCGCAGGCGGTGCCCTCGGGGTACGGCAGCTTGCCGTGCTCACGCTCGATCAGGAACCGCCGGAGCGGCACCATGAACAGCACCCCGAGCAGCCCGCCGCACATCGCCAGCAGGGTCATCTGGAGGAAGTTCGGATCGAGCCCCCACAGGAACAACGCCGGCAGCGTGAAGATGACGCCGCTGGCCACCGAGCTCGAGGCCGAGCCGACGGTCTGCGAGGTGTTGGCCTCGAGCAACGAGCTGGCGATGCCGGCCTTGCGCAGGGCGCGGAACACCGCCACGGTCATCACCGCCACCGGGATCGAGGTGGAGATGGTGAGCCCGACCCGCAGCCCCAGGTAGGCGTTGGCGAACCCGAACAGGATGCCGAAGACGATTCCGGCTATGACCGCCTTGAGTGTGAACTCGGGAGGCATCTGGGTCGCCGGCACGAACGGCTGGTACCGCTCGCCCTCTGCGACCGGCTCGTAGGCTTGTCGGCTGAGGCCTTGGCGCTGGTCCATGGGCGGGGATGGTACTACGTGGGCTCGAGGGCTCGAGGGCTACGAGGCTTGGGGGCTTGGGACTGGGAGGCTTGGAGGCTGGGAGGCTCGGAGGCTTGAGGGCTGGGAGGCCGGGAGGCGTGGCGGCTGGGAGGCTCGGAGGCTCAGAGGCTTGAGGGCTTGGGAGGCGTGGCGGCTGGG
>JBFGNS010000262.1:0-3316 GCA_041574955.1 Thermoanaerobaculia bacterium
GAGGTGCGCGAGGCGAGCCTGCTGCGCGACGAGGACGCGGCGCTCGAGCAGCTCAAGCGGGGCCTCACCGTGATGGCCCGGCAGCGCGCCGACGAGCACGTCCAGCTGGTGCGCGAGCTCGGCCGCGCCAAGGTCGAGGAGTTCGTCACCCGATGGCTCACCGGCACCTTCGGCGACGGAGAGGAGCACCGGGTGGTGGTGCGTTTCGCCGACGAGCAGCCGCCGGCGCCCACCGCCGGGCGGGCGCCGCTCGAGTGATCCGGGCGCCGGCGGCTCTGCTAAACTTCGCCGTTGCCAACCCTGAGAACTCGGGGCGGCGCCGCCGAGATGCGGCGGCGCGAGGTAGGAGGCTCCACGATGAAGGTCAGCGAGATCCTGGCCCACAAGGGCCGCGAGGTCTGGACGATCGACGGC
The DNA here is from genome assembly GCA_041574955.1 of Thermoanaerobaculia bacterium. Lineage (GTDB taxonomy): Bacteria > Acidobacteriota > Thermoanaerobaculia > Multivoradales > JAHEKO01 > CALZJC01. Next base: position 415 of record JBFGNS010000262.1, read on the forward strand.
GATGCCACGATCCTCGAGGCGCTGGAGCTGATGGCGGCCAAGGAGATCGGCGCCCTGGTGGTCACCCGCGAGGCGCGGCCGGTCGGCATCTTCTCGGAGCGCGACTACGCCCGCAAGGTGGTTCTCCTCGGCCGCTCCTCCGCCACCAGCCTGGTCAAGGAGGTCATGACGCCCGATCCGGTCTGCATCGACGCGAAGCGCTCCGCCGACGAGTGCATGGCGCTGATGACCGACAAACGGATCCGCCACCTGCCGGTGATCGAGGGCGGCGAGCTGGCCGGGATCATCTCGATCGGCGACGTGGTCAAGTCGGTGATCGCCGATCGTGAGTTCGAGATCCAGCAGCTCGCCAACTACATCTCGAGCGGCGGCTGAGCTCGGCGAGGCGACGCCGAGCTTCGCGACGATGGCCGACGAAGAGCGACGCCACAACGACGGCCTGCGAGCCATCGACGGCCTGCTCGAGACCCAGCTCGGCCAGCCGTCGGTGGATGGGAGGGCCCTCGCCAATCTGGCGGTGGCGATGGCGACCGAGTACAGCGGCGCCCGGCGCGGCACGCTGCTGCTCGACCGCGGCGACGGGCTGCGTCCGGTCCTCGCCCTGGGACCGGAGCTCGAGGCCGCCCAGCGGGACGCCAGCGCCTACGACGCCGAGCTGGTGCGCCGGATCGAAGGCGGCGCCGCCACCGCGGTGGCGGGCAACGGCCTGGCGGCGGCGATCCCGGCCGCCGGCGGGGTCCGCGGGGTGCTCTATCTGGAGCGCGAAGGGGGGTTCCCGCAGAGCGTGCTCGAGCTGGCGCAATCGGTCGCCGCTCGCATCGGCCACCTGCTGCGCAGCGCCGAGCTGGTGAGCGAGCTCTCGCGGCGGAGCCGCAACCTGGAGCTGCTCGAGGCCTTGACCAGCTGTCTGACCACCGGCCGGCTCGCCGAACGGCATCTGGAAGAGATCCTGGACGCGGCCCTGCGCGCCACCTCCAGCGACGAGGCCATCATGGCGCTCGTGGATGCCAGCGGCGAGCTCGAGACGCTGCTGGTCCGCGGCGACGATGCCGAGCGGCTCGAAAGCGAAGGTGCCAGCCACGCTCGAGCGCTGGCCTCCGGCGCCGAGCCGGCAGCCGCCGGTGACGACCGGCCGACGATGCGGGCGCCCCTCGAGAGCCAGGCGGCCGTCGCTCAAGGTGGCGACCAGACGCCCCCCGAGACTCTCGGCTTCCTGCTCGTCCGCCGTGCCGGAGCGGACACCTACGACGGAACCGACCGCCAGTTCTTCCGCGCTCTCGCCCACCTGGTGACCGGTGCCCTCGAGCGCCGCAACTACTACCAGCGGGCGGCCGAGGACCCGCTCACCGGCACCGGCTCACGGCTCGCGCTGCAGCTCAGCCTCGACCAGCTGCAGGCCGGCGCCGACCGCACGGGGGTGCCGTTCTCGCTGATCATCGTGGACGTCGACAACTTCAAGCAGATCAACGACCGCCACGGCCACCTCGAGGGCGACCGGATTCTGCGCGGCCTGGCCAGGACCCTGCGCAGCCGGCTGCGCGATCAGGACTTCCTGGCCCGCTACGGCGGCGACGAGTTCGTCGCCCTGCTGCCCTCGACCGACGCCGAGGGCGCCGCCGAGCTGGCCGAGGAGCTGCGCCGCCGGGTGCGTCTCGAGACCAGGGTGCCGCAGGGAATGGCGCTGTCGGTGTCGATGGGCGTGGTGACCTACCCGGACCATGCCGCCGAGCTGGCGCGGCTGATCGATCTCGGCGACCGCGCCCTGTACGCCTCCAAGGCTGCGGGACGCGATTGCGTCACCGTCGCCGAGCGCGGCTAGCCCTGCCCCCCTCGCCGCCTCGCTCGCCGAGCGGTCAGGCTGCCAGCCGGCTTCAGTCGCGGCCCCGGCCGAAGGGCAGAAACGGGCCCGCCGCGCCGCCGCGGCTGGCGGCCGCCTGCTCGTCCTCCTCCTCTTCGACCTCGTCGCCCTCGCCCGGGCTGAGGAAGATGTCGGCCTCGATCTGGTACTGCTGCTCGTAGAGCCGCCGGTAGACGCCGCCTGCGGCGAGCAGCTCGGCGTGGCTGCCGCGCTCGATGATGCGCCCCTCCTGGAGCACCAGGATCTGGTCGGCGTTGCGGATCGTGGACAGCCGGTGGGCGATCACGAAAGTGGTGCGCCCCTTCTTGAGCTCGCGCAGCCCCTCCTGGATACGGGCCTCGTTCTCGGAGTCGAGGCTCGAGGTGGCCTCGTCGAGGATCAGGATGCGGGGATCGGCGAGCATCGCCCGGGCGATCGTCACCCGCTGGCGCTGGCCGCCCGAGCGCTTGATGCCGCGCTCGCCGATGACGGTGTCGTAGCCGTCGGCGAAGCCGTCGACGAACTCGTCGCAGCGGGCCAGCCGGCCGGCGCGCTCCACCGCCTCGCGGTCCGCCCGCGGACGGCTGTAGGAGATGTTCTCGGCCAGCGTGCCATCGAACAAGAAGTCGTCCTGGAGCACCACCGCCAGCTGTCGGCGGTAGTCGGCGAGCCGCACCTCCGCGAGGTCCTGGCCGTCGACCAGGACGCGGCCCGTGAGCGGCCGCCGGAAGGCCATCACCAGGCCGATCAGGGTGCTCTTGCCGGCGCCGCTGGGGCCGACCAGGGCGGTGGTCGAGCCGGCGGGGGCGACGAAGTCGATCTCCTGGAGCACCGGCACGCCCGGCTTGTACTCGAACGAGACCCCCTCGAACACCACCTCGCCACCCACCCGGCCCAGCCGCCGGCGCCGGCGGTCCTCCTGGTCCTCGGTCGGCTGGGTGAGGATCTCGCGGATGCGGTCGAGGCCGGCGAACGCCTCGGTGATCTGGGTGCCGATGTTGGCCATCTGGACCAGCGGCGTGACCATCAGCCCGGTAAAGACCACGAACATCAGAATCTCGCCCA
>JBFGNS010000263.1:0-3312 GCA_041574955.1 Thermoanaerobaculia bacterium
CCACCACGTCGAGCGCGGTGGCGACGTGCTTGCGCCGCTCGGCGCGGCTCAGGTGGGTCAGCAACAGCGGCAGCTCGAGGTTGCGCTCGGCGGTCAGCACCGGCAGCAGGTTGTAGAACTGGAACACCAGGCCGACGTGGCGCGAGCGCCAGGCGGCCAAGCGGCGGTCGGACAGCCGGTCGATCCGCTGGCCGCCCACCTCGACCGCGCCCTCGGTCGGCCGGTCGAGACCGCCCACCAGGTTGAGCAGGGTCGACTTGCCGGAGCCCGACGGGCCCATCAACGCCAGGAACTCGCCCTCGGGCACCTCGAGGTCGAGCCCGCCCAGCACGTGGATCTCCTCCGACCCGCGGCGGAACAGCTTGTCGACCTGGTGCAGCCGCACCAGGATGCCGTTCGTCGTCTCGCTCATCTCGTTGTCTCCCGGACCGGCGCGCCGTCGGCGAGCCCGTCGAAACCGTCCACCACAACCCTCTCTCCGGTGGCCACCCCGGAGGCGATCTCGACCTCGTCGCCGAAGCCGGCGCCGACCGCCACCGCCCGCAGCTCGGCGCGGCCGTCAGCCACCACGAACACCGCGTCCTCGCCCTCGCTCTGGCGCACCGCGTCGCGCGGCACCACCACCACCGCGCGTCCGGCGGCCTCGTCGCCGGCCTCGCGAAAGCCGACCTTGACCCCCATGTCCGGCAGGATGCGGGGATCCAGCTCGTCGAAGCCGACCCGCACCTGGACAGTGGCCTTCTGCCGGTCGGCGGTCGGGATGATGGCGATCACCCGGCAGGGGATCTGCCAGTCGGGGTAGGCGTCGAGCGTCGCCGTCACCTCCTGCCCCGCCGCCACCCGGTTGATGTACGCCTCGTTGACGTCCACCTCGATCTCGAGCGACGCCATATCGACCAGGGTGCCGATGCCGGTCCGGGTGAAGCCGCCGCCGGCCGAGATCGGCGAGATCATCTCGCCGGGCTGCGCGTTCTTGGCCACCACCACGCCCGAGAACGGCGCCCGGATGACGCGGTCCTCGAGCTCGCGGCGCCACACCGCGAGCTGGCGCTCGGCGACCTCCACCTCGCGCCGCTCGCGCTCGAGCCGCGCCGCCACCGCGTCGGCCTCGGCCTGGGCGCGGTCGAGCGCGTCCTGGCTGCCGATCTCGCCGGAGACCAGGCGGCGCTGGCGCCCGAGCTCGAGCTCGGCCTCCGCCAGCCGCACCTCGGTCTCGCGCAGGCTGCTCTTCGCCGCCGCCAGCTGGGCCGCGGCCAGCTCGTAGCCGGCCCGCACGTTGGTCTGGTCGAGACGCGCCAGGACCTGTCCCTCCTCCACCTCCATGCCCTCCTCGATCAGCACCTCCACCACCTTGCCGGTGACCTTCGAGGACACCGTCGCCTGGCGGCGCGCGGTGACGTAGCCCGAGGCGTTGAGCACCGTGCCCGCCCGCCCCTGGGTGCGCTCGCGCGCCGCCGCGGTCACCACCTCGACGACCGTCGAGCGGGTGGTCCACCAGCCGACCAGGACGAACAGCGCCACCAGCACCGCCGCCACCGGCAGCAGCCAGCGGCGCCCCCGGGCGCGCTGACGGTCGCCGGCGCTGCGGTCGATGCGCAGCTGGTCCAGGGTCGTCTTCTCGGGGCTCATGGTGGGTTCGGGCTGGCGGCAGGCGGGAGGGGGCCGGCCAGCTCGCTTGATTCTACGTCCGAAAGCCCGGCGAGTTCTCGGACGCCGGCTCCGCCTCGCCGTTGCCGCCGTCCTCTAGCGGTCGCGCAGCAGCAGCGCCCCCCGGTAAAGCAGGTAGAAGCCCGCCATCTGGACGACGTGGTAGAGGTCGTTGTGGTTGAAGTGCCGGTGCAGCGCGAAGCCGCTCTGCTGCACCGCCGCGGCGGCGAACGACACCGCCACGCCGCCGGCGATCCAGCCGGCGCCGGGCACCGGCCGGTTGCGGCCCGGCCAGGCGACGAGCGCCACCACCACCAACATCGACGGCGCGTAGTCGTAGATCACGAAGCGGAAGTCGTCGTGCACCGACATCCATGCCAGGTAGAGCGCCAGCTTGGTGACGACCACCGCCAGCACCGCGATCCGCGGCGCGCCGGCGAGCGCGGCCACCGCCGCGGCGGCCAGCATGGCGGCGCTCGCCAGGCCGATGGCGAAGACGGTCAGCTTCCACACCCAGGTTCCCTCCACCCCGCCGAGGTAGTGGGCGAAGCCGTGCGACGTGCCGCCGGCGGCGGCGGCCAGGGCCATCGCCAGGAACGAGCCGCCCATCAGGAGCTGCGCCCGCGAGCGCTCCTTGCGGCCGTGGCTCAGCAGCCGCCAGCCGAACACCGCGCCGAGCACCGCCAGCAGGTAGTCGGTGACCATCGTCGTCGGTTCGGTGATCCGCATGGCGCTGGAAAGCTCGCTGGAGGCTGGCCTGCTCCCGCCGGCCGGGTAGCCAGTGGGGCCTGTGGCAGTATCGGGGAGCTGAACCCCTCCATGCTCGCACGATCCCCGGCCCCAGAGAAGGGCACTTCGAACGCACCTCCAGGGGCGCCTGGCCGCCAGCCACTCCGCCGAGCGGCGGGCGAGCGGGTGACCGGTGACTGACCGCCCGCCGGGCGCCGCCCGGATCGTCGCCGCCGCCGGCAGCCGCCAGTGCGAGCGGCTGCTGCTGGCCGAGCTCGAGGCGCTCCTCGACCGCCTGGGCGAGACGCTGCTCTCTCACCCCGTGCTGCTGGTGGTGCCGTCGCGCAGCCTGCGGCTCCACCTGCTGACCACGCTCGCCGCCCGCCGCCCGGCGGTGGCCGGCCTGGTGAGCCGCACCCTGTACGGGCTGGCGGCCGAGCTGGTGAGCCGCTCCGGCGCGGCGCTGCCCGGCGACATCGATCCACTGATGCTGTACGCGCGCCGCCTGGCCGCCGGCGAGCCGTCGCTCAGACGGGCGTTCGAGCACCTGGTCGACGGCTACCGGCCGGCGGCGGCGAGCGCGCGCGCCCTGGCCGACGCCGGCGTCGATCCCGGTCACGCCGAGGCGCTCGACGAGGTGCTGGAGCAGGAGGGCACCGGAGAGGCTTCCGGCGAGCAGCTCGAGCGGGCCCGCGCGGTCGTCCGGGTGGCTGCGGGAGCGCTCGATGCCCTCACCGACGCCGGCCTGGGGCGGCGCTCGACGGTGCTCTCCGCCGCCGCCGAGCTGGTACGGCAGGGGGCGCTCGAGGCGCCGCGGCCGAGCGCCGTCCTGGTCTACGGCTTCGCCGACGCCACCGGCATCGCCACCGACCTGATCGAGGCGCTGCTCGACCGGCACCCGACGACGGTCTTTCTCGACCGGCCACCCGACCCGGC
>JBFGNS010000264.1:0-3310 GCA_041574955.1 Thermoanaerobaculia bacterium
GCTGATCCCCGTCTTCCCGACCAAGACCTTCCCCAACCACTACACCATCGTCACCGGGCTCTATCCGGAGCACCACGGCATCGTCGCCAACAACATCTACGATCCCGAGCTCGGCCAGCGGTTCGCGCTCTCCGACCGGGACGCGGTGGAAGACCCGCGCTGGTGGCTCGGCGAGCCGCTGTGGCTGACCGCGCGGCGCCAGGGCCGGCTCGCGGCGTCGTTCTTCTGGCCCGGATCGGAGGCGCCGGTGCAGGGCCACCATCCGGACTACTGGCGGACCTACGACGGCTCGATCCCCAACCGCGACCGGGTGGGCCAGGTGCTCGCCTGGCTCGATCTGCCGGCCGCCGAGCGGCCCTCGTTCATCACCCTCTACTTCAGCGACGTCGACGACGCCGCGCACGACCACGGTCCCGACAGCGCGCAGGTCGGCGCCGCGGTGGCCGCGGTCGACGCGGCGCTCGGCCGGCTGCTGGGCGGCCTCGACGAGCGGGGCCTGTGGGAGAGGCTCCACCTGCTGGTGGTCTCCGACCACGGCGCGGCCGCGACGCCGCGCGATCAGGTGATCGTCCTCGACGAGCTCGTCGACCTGGAGACCGCCAACGTGGTCGACTGGTCGCCGCTGGCCGCGCTGTGGCCGGCGCCCGGTGATCTCGACGAGGTCCACCGCCGCCTGGCCGGCGCTCATCCCCACCTGACGGTCTACCGCAAGCAGGAGCTGCCGCCCCGCTTCCACTACCGCGACAGCCCGCGGATCGCGCCGCTCCTGGCGCTGGCCGACCCCGGCTGGCGGATCGCCAGCCGTGCCTATCTCGACCTCCACGGCGGCGAGCTGGCACCCGGCGACCACGGCTACGATCACGAGGTTCCCGACATGGGAGCGCTGTTCCTCGCCGCCGGGCCGGCCCTGCGCCGCGGGCTGGTGGTGGAGCCTTTCTCGAACATCCATCTCTACGAGCTGATGTGCCACCTGCTGGGCCTCGAGCCGGCCGCCAACGACGGCGACCTGGAAGTGGTGCGGCATCTTCTCCGGTAGCCATGCGTCTCTACGCCGGCACCAGCGGGTTCGCCTACAAGGAGTGGAAGGGCTCGTTCTATCCCGACGAGCTGCCGGCCGCCGAGATGCTCTCCTACTACTCGACCCGGCTGCCCGCGGTCGAGATCAACAACACCTTCTACCGGCTGCCGCGCGAGTCGGTCGTCGAGGGCTGGGCGGCGGCCACCGAGGAGGAGTTCCGCTTCGCCATCAAGGCCTCGCGGCGGATCACCCACCACGGCCGGCTGCGCGGCGTGGAGGAGCTGCTCCAGTACCTGCTCGACACCGTCCAGGTGCTGGGGCCGAAGCTGGGGCCGCTGCTGTTCCAGCTGCCGCCCTTTCTCAAGCGCGACGACGAGGCGCTGGGCGGCTTTCTCGAGCTCCTGCCGGCACGCTGCCGGGCGGCCTTCGAGTTCCGCCACGACTCCTGGTTCGACGAGGGCGTCTACGAGCTGCTCGCCGCGCACGGCAACGCCGCGCTCGTCGTCTCCGACCGGGAGAAGGGCCAGGAGCCGCTGCTGGTGGCCACCAGCGGCTGGGGCTATCTGCGGCTGCGGCGCACCGACTACACCGAGGCCGAGCTCGAGCGCTGGGCGGCGCGGGTGCGCGAGCAGGAGTGGCAGGAGGCGTACGTCTTCTTCAAGCACGAAGAGACCGCCGGCGGCCCGGAGCTGGCCGACCGGTTCCGGGCGCTCTTCGAGCAGGCGGGTTGAGGCCGCGGCGCGGCGGGCCGCCGGCCCGGCGTCACGAGCGCCACGGGGACGCCGGCGCGGGGCCAAGGGCCGGCTCCGGCGGCGACTCAGGCTTCGATCCGGATCTCGTCGCCCCCGACGACCTCACCGATCTGGCGCAGCGCGAGGCCGTCGACCGCGCCAGCCGCCGGGAGCTCCGGCAGCCGATCGGCCGGCACGGCGATCAGCAGGCCGCCGGAGGTCTCGGGGCTGAAGCAGAGCAGCCGCTGCCATTCGGCGAGCTCGGCGGCGAAGCTCACCCGGCCGCCGAAGTGATCGCGGTTGTCGCGAGCGCCGCCGGGGAACGTCATCTCGCGGCCGAGCCGCTCGGCGCCCGGAAGCCATGGCAGGTCGGCGACGCGGATGCGCGCCCCCACGCCGCTACTCGCGGTCATCTCGGCGAGGTGGCCGAGCAGGCCGAAGCCGGTGACGTCGGTGACCGCGTTGGCGGCCACTCTGCCGGCCGCTACGGCAGCCGCCGCGTTGAGAGCGGTCATGCTCGCGGTGGCGGCCTCGACCTCGGCCGCCGTGGCCGCGTCGCGCATGAGCGCGGTGGTCACCACCCCGGTGCCCAGGGGCTTGGACAGCAGCAGCCGGTCTCCCGGCCGGGCGCCGCCCTTGCGCCGGATCTCCGCAGGGTGGACCGTGCCGACCACCACCAGGCCGTACTTGGGCTCGCGATCGCGCACAGTGTGGCCGCCGGCCACGGCGATCCCCGCCTCGCGTGCCTTCTCGGCGCCGCCGCGCAGGACCTCGCGCACGATCTCGACCGGCAGGTCTTCCGGGAAGGCGGCCACGTTGAGGCCGACCAGCGGCCGGGCGCCCATCGCGTAGACGTCGCTCAGGCTGTTGGCGGCGGCAATGGCGCCGTAGGCGTAGGGGTCATCGACGATCGGGGTGAAGAAATCGAGCGTCACCACCAGCGCCAGCTCGTCGCTCAGCCTGTAGACGGCGGCGTCGTCGCGGCGCTCGAGCCCCACCAGGAGGTCGGGATCGAGACCTCCCGGAAGCCCGTCGGTGAGTGGGAGCAGGACCTGCTCCAGCGTGCCGGCGGCCAGCTTGCTGGCTCAGCCGGCGCAGGAGGCCAGGCTGGTCAGGCGGATGCGCTCGCGATCGCTCATGGGGGCGATTGTAACGGGCGGCGGTGGCGGCCGGTCTAGTCCAAGGCTAAGGCCCTACTTGACGGATCGCTATCTAAATATCGATAATGAAAGGATAATGGCCATGGCGCTCGCACGGAAGAGGCGCGGGCAGTCGAGGAGGAGAAACAGATGAGAAAGCTGGCACTCTGGCTGTTCGCCCTGGCCGTCCTGGCCACGCCGATCCACGCTGGCGGCATCGGACCGATGCTCGCCCACTGGGACACCCGCGACGCGGGCGAGGACCAGGGGGGCGGCGTGCGGCTGACCGTCGACCTGGGACCGGACTGGAACCTCGAGCTCCGGCTCGCCTGGTTCGACGCCTTCTTCCAGGTCAACCCCGACGCCATCCTGTTCAAGCACGAGGCATTCCCGATCGACGCCGGGCTGAGCTACGGCTTCGA
>JBFGNS010000265.1:0-3294 GCA_041574955.1 Thermoanaerobaculia bacterium
AGGCCTGTGGGCACGCCGCCAGCGGTTGTGCTGACCTTCGACGACGGCTACGAGGACTACCTGACCGCAGCCGTGCCTTTCCTGCTCGATCAGGGGGTGCCGTCCACGGTCTACGTCATCACGTCGTTGCTCGCCGGCTGCGGCAGGAGCTTCCCGTTCGCCTCCGGCCGGGGGCTGCGATCACTGAGTGGACGCCAGGTCCGGCAGTTGGCGCGTGAAGAGCTGGTCACTGTCGGCGCCCACGGCCACCGCCACCGCCGCCTGGTGGGCCAGCCGGAGAGCGTTCTCGAGGAGGAGTTTGGCGCGTGCCGCGCGGCGCTCGGCGAGCTGCTGGGTTGCTCCGACTTTCACTTCGCCTTTCCGTGGGGTGTCGCCGACCGGCGCGCCCTGGACGCGACACGGCGCCACTTCCGCTCTGCAGCGCTGGCGGGCTCGCGTGGCAATCGCTTGCCGCTCGACCCCTTCCACGTCGCGAGGATCCCGATCAAGCGTGAGGCCCCTGGCCTGTTCGCCCGGCGGGTGCGCGGCGATCTGATGCTCGAGGGGGTAGCGCGGTCGTTGCGCGACCGGCTGCTCCGCGGCGGGGCGGGGGTGCCGAGCTGAGCCGGGTCGACTTCGTTATCTCCAACGACCGCCACCACCTAGCGATGGTGGCGCCGGTCATCGAGTGGCTGACCGAGGAAGCTGGACTCGAGGGGCGCGCCGGGCTCTCGGTCGAGATGCGGGTCATCTCGATATGTGAGTTCCGCGGCCTGGCCACACCGCGCGGCGAGCTCGAGCGCCTCGGGGTCGACGTCGTCCAGGTGAATCAGCGGCGGTGGCGGCCGACGCCGGCCGCCGGTGGCATGGTCGCCGGGCGGCTCTCCGAGCGCCAGCGCGATCTGGCGCGGGCGGCCGCCTGGTGGCTGCTGCTGCGCCGCGGCCTACGCCGTTGCTGGCTGGAGTCGCCTGAGTTAGTGGTGCTGCCCAACGACGCCGCCTTTCCGTTCGACGGCATGGTTCGGATGCTCAAGTCGAAAGGAGTCCCGTTCCTGCTGCTCCAGGAGGGCATCCGCTACCCGTTGCCCGAAAGTGCCGAGGTTGGCTCGCGCAACCAGGGGCAGGGCGGCGCCTCCGCTATCGCCGCCTGGGGCGAGTCGAGCGCCGTCTACTTCCGCGCCAAGGGCAATCCCGAGGAGCGGATCTTCCTGACAGGCAATCCTCGCTTCGACACGATCGCCCGCAGCGAGTGGTCGCGCCCGGCACGCGACCTCGCCGCGCGGCTTGGCCTGGCGGGCGAGACCCTGGTCTTTCTCTCCAATCCGATCGAGGACCACGGTGTCTGCACCGAGGGCGAGAAGCTGGCTCTCGTGGGGCGGTTCCTCGAGGGCCTCGCGCCGCTCTTCGAGAGCCCATCCTTCCGGCTGGTGATAAAGCTCCACTCCTCTGAGACGGTGCGTGACTTTGACGCCCTGTGCGCGAAGCTGCCCTACCGGGAGAGGGTCGTGCTGGCCAGCGACGTGCCGCTCTATCCGTTGCTCGCGGCGGTCGACGGGGCGGTCATCCTGAGCTCCACGGCGGGCCTCGAGGCGCTGCTCTTCGGGCTACCGCTGGCGGTCCTCGAGGTGCCAGGTGCGGGCTTCCTGGGTGATTTCGTCAGCGGCGGTGGCGCCGTCGGTCTGTCGCACGGCGGCGAGGAGATCGCCGAACAGGTGCGGCGGTTCCTGGCCGGCGGCCTGGCCGATCGGGCCGCGGTTGCGGGCTATCTGGAGAGCACCCTGGCAACGCGCGACGAGGCCGCCGCCCGCATCGGTGGCCTGATTCTCGACCTGCTGAGCGGCGAGGCGCTCGCCAGCCGATGAAGAGCCGCCCGCGGGTGCTGGTGCTCGACGGCGAGCAGCGGAAGTCGTTGGCCGTGGTGCGCGGGCTGGGCCAGGTCGCCGAGATCTGGACGGCCGCCCCGGTGCGGCCGGCAATCGCCGCCTGGTCGCGCTATTCGTGCCGGTCACTGCGGTACCGGTTCGACGAGCGGTTCCCCCGCTGGCTGGTCGATGCGGTAGACGCCGGGCGGGTGGACTATCTGCTCGCCACCCAGGAGCAGACGATGATTCGTGCCTGCGAGGTCTACGACGAGCTGGCCGCCTCCGGCTGCCGGGTGACCTTCCCGTCCCGCCCGATCCTCGAGCGGGCGCTCGACAAGGCCGAGACCCTCCGTCTAGCCCGCGAAGTGGGTGTCGAGGCGCCCCGTACCGCGGTCCCCGAGCGCTGGCAGGAGGTCGAGGCGGCCGCCTGCGAGATCGGCTATCCAGTGGTCCTCAAGCAGCGCTACTCCCACTTCTGGAACGGCGAGCGCTTCATTTCGAGCCCCGGCTCGCGCTACGCCAGCACGGCCGGCGAGTTGCGGACCGCGGTGCTCAAGTTGGCCGCCGGCCAGCCGCCGCCGCTGGTGCAGGAGTTTGTGCCTGGGGTGGGGCTCGGCATCTTTCTGCTCATGGATCAACGCGGCGATCCGGTGGCCGAGTTCGCTCACCGGCGGCTGCGCGACGTCCACCCCACGGGATCCGGCTCGGTGCTGCGCCAGAGCGTCGCGGTCGACCCGGAGCTGCGCGAGCCGAGCCTGGCGCTGCTGCGCCGGATGGAGTGGTGGGGCGTGGCGATGGTCGAGTTCCGCAGTGACGAACGCAGCGGCCGCAAGCTGCTGATGGAGGTCAACGGGCGCTTTTGGGGGTCGCTCCAGCTGGCGGCCGATGCCGGGGTGGAGTTCCCGCGGCTGCTTCTCGAAGTGGTCGACGGGGCGGTCCCGGCACCGCCCCCCTACCGCGAAGGTGTTCACTCGCGCTGGTGGATGGGGGATCTGTTGCGTACCTTGCGCGTGCTGCGGGGCCGGCCGGCGGGCTTTCCGGGGGACTTCCCCGGCCGCTGGTCGGGGATCTGGGACTTGCTCGGCCCGCAGCCGGCCGGTACCCGCAACGAGGTGCTGCGCGCCAGTGACCCGTTGCCGGCGCTGGCGGAGCTCGTCGGCGGCCTGAGGCGCGCACTGTGAAGCTCCTCTTCTAGGCCCACACGATCTACTCCCGCGACGGCCCTTTGCGGCCAGCGGAGCCGCAGCGCTGGCGGCCGAGCGGGGATTCGCTGCGGTCTACCTGAGCGATCACTTCGAGCACCTCGGCCTGCCAAGGTGTGAAGAGCGCTACGGAGTGGTGCCCGGCGGGCCGGATCGGGGAGAGCCTGTCGTCAGCGGCGCTCGCGCCGCGCCGAGGACCTGGGCGATCAGCAGAAGTAGAACGAGGCCACTGGCATAGAACGAGTAGCGCA
>JBFGNS010000266.1:0-3152 GCA_041574955.1 Thermoanaerobaculia bacterium
GGTCCTGCTCTCCGAGGACGGCGGTGCCCGCTGGTCTCCGGCCGGCGCGCCGGTCGCCTTTCCCGGCTGGGTGGTGAGCGATCTGATGATCGACGCCGAAGGCGCCCTGTGGGCGGCCCTCTGGGGGTTGTGGGGCACCGGCGGCACCGTCTACCGCTCGGCGGATGGCGGCGCCACCTGGGAGGCGCGCGACGCCGGGCTTCCGGGATTGCAGGTCTACCGGCTGGCGCGCTCCGGCGGCCGGCTGTACGCCGCCACCCGTGAAGGGGTCTATGCCAGCGACGACGGCGGCCGCGGCTGGCGTCACCTGACCGCCGCTCTCCCCGGCATCGGCAAGATCTCGAGCCTGCTGGTCGACGGCCCGACCATCCTCGCCGGCTCCTGGCGGCGGGCCTACAAGAGCGAGGACGGCGGCGCCAGCTGGCGCGGAGTGTTCACCGGCATGGTGCTCGACTCCGAGGTCTTCAGCCTGCAGCCCGGTCCCGATTCCGGGGAGGTCTGGGCCTCGACTTGCGGCTGGGTCTACCGCAGCGGCGACGGCGGCGAGAGCTGGCGGCGCTACCAGCGCGGCATGGAGGAGCGCCGCACGCAGGACTTCCGGGTGCTCCCCGGCGGCCGTCTGCTGGCCGGTACGGTCGCCGGCCTCTACGTCTCCGACGACGGCGGGCTGAGCTGGTCCAGGCGCACCTCGCCGGAGCTGGTGATCGCCACCATCAGCCACCATCCCGAGCGTCCGCGGCGGGTCTATCTGGGGACCGAGGGGAGCGGCATCTGGATCTCCGACGACGGCGCCGAGACCTTCCGGCCGTCCAACGAGGGGCTGACCGCCGCGCGGGTGGCCGACCTCACCGCGCTGCCCAGCGGCGAGGTGCTGGCCGCGGTGCGCCACGCCGGACCCGATTCGGGCATCTTCAGCTCGCGCGACGGCGGCGCCAGCTTCACCGGCTCCGCCCTCGGCCTGCCGACGGTGCTCGACCTGGCCGCCGCAGCCGGGCAGCCGCTGGCGGCGACCGAGCAGGGTCTGTTCGAGCGCCGCTACGGCGAATGGCAGCTGGTCTCCGAGGTCGGCCGGCAGCGGGTGGACGAGGTCAGCTCGGACGGCTCGCTGACCGTGGTGCGCAGCGGCGCGCGCCTCTTCCGCCGCGACGGCGAGCGGTTCCTGGCGGTGGACCCGCCCGGGATCGAGCCGCGCTCGGTCGCCGTGGTCGCGGGCGAGCTGTGGATCGGCGACGGCGGCGAGCGGCTGTGGCGCTGGAACGGCGATGGCGTGAGCACGCTGCCGGTGCCGTTCGCCGGCGGGCGGCTGGATTCGGTGGCCACCGGTCTGCTGCTGGCGGGCGAGGGCGGCGCCTTTTTGCGCCGCGACGGCGAGTCGCCCTGGCAGCCGCTGGTGGCCAGCCGCAGCCGCGGCCTGTCGACCGGCGACGGTGACTATCCGCTCTTCCTGCTGCCGGCGGGCAAGGAGCCGCGGCTGCTCGAGAGCGAGCGGCTGCTGCTGCATCCGGTGTCGCTGCCGGTGCCCGAGCAGGACGTCACCGCGGCCGCGATCGTCCGCGGCCGCCTGCTGATCGCCACCGCCGGCCACGGCGTCGTCTGGGCGCGGCTCGACGAGCTGCTGGCGAGCGACGCCGAGCCCTGGGCGCGGCTGTCGACCGCGCGCTGAGGCGGGCGGCGGCGGCGGTGCCGGGGAAGGCTAGGCCCCGGCGGCCGGCTCGGCGTCCTCGACGTCGGTCGGGGCGGCGCCGCCGCCGGTGACGCCGAGCTTCTTGGCGTAGTAGCGGAAAGAGCGGAAGCTCATTCCCAGCAGCTCGGCGGCCTGGGTCTGCACACCGCCGGCGCGGTCGAGGGCCTGGCGCATGAGACCGGCGCGGATGTCGTCGAGATAGGCCTCCAGGTTGAGGCCCTCGCCCGGCAGCTCCACCGCCCCGGCGGGCGTCCCGCCGCCCTCGCGCAGCCGTGCCGGGATCTCTTCGAGGGTGATCCTGTCGCCGCTCGACAGCGCCAGGATGCGCTCGATCAGGTTTTCCAGCTCGCGCACGTTGCCCGGCCAGCGGTACTCCTCGAGCGCGCGCATGGCGCGACTGTCCACCGGCTTGGGCTCGAGGTCCATCTCCTTGCTGAACTTGTCGACGAAGAACTCGACGAGCAGCGGGATGTCCTCGCGCCGCTGGCGCAGCGCCGGCAGCAGGATCGGAATGACGTTGATCCGGTAGAAGAGGTCCTCGCGGAACTCGCCGCGCTCGATCAGCTCGGCCAGGTCCTGGTTGGTGGCGGTGATGATCCGCACGTCGACCGTCTGCTCGGTGGTGCCGCCGACCTTGCGCACCTTCTTGTCCTGCAGGGAGCGCAGCAGCTTGACCTGCATGGTCGGGCTCATCTCGCCGATCTCGTCGAGGAAGAGCGTTCCCTGGTGGGCCTCGTGGAAGAGCCCCTTCTTCTCGCGCACCGCGCCGGTGAACGAGCCCTTTTCGTGGCCGAAGAGCTCGCTTTCGAGCAGGTTCTCGGGCAGCGCTCCGCAGTTGACTGACAGGAACCGGCGCTCGGCGCGCGGACTGGCGAAGTGGATGGCGCGCGCGATCAGCTCCTTGCCGGTGCCGCTCTCGCCGGTGACCAGCACGGTCGAAGTGGTGCGGGCGACGCGCTCGATGAGCTCGAAGATCTCCTGCATCCGCGGGCTGCGGCCGATGATGTTCGAGAACTGGTACTTCTCCTCGAGCTCGCGCCGTAGATAGACGTTCTCGTCGACCAGCTCGGCCTTCTCGAGGGCCTTCTGGATGAGCAGCTGCAGCTCGTCGACGTCGAACGGCTTGGCGACGTAGTCGTAGGCGCCGAGCTTCATCGCCTCGATGGCGGTCTTGGTCGAGGCGTAGGCGGTCATCATGATCACCGGGGTGCCGGCGTCGAGCGCCTTGATCGTCTGCAGCAGCTCGAGGCCGCTGCCGTCGGGCATCATGATGTCGCTCAGCACCAGGTCGACGCCGCCGTCGCGAAAGCGCTCTTCGCCTTGCTTCATCGAGCTCGCCAGGACCACCTCGTAGCCCGCCGACTCGAGCAGCAGGCGCAGGAAGTCCTGCATGCTCTGCTCGTCATCGACGACCAGCAGGTGGGCGCTCATAGGGCTTCGACGGCGGCGACGGAGGCGCCGCTGGGCA
>JBFGNS010000267.1:0-3121 GCA_041574955.1 Thermoanaerobaculia bacterium
ATCGGCACCCGGCTGGCGGTGACGCTGGCGTGTGGCGGCGCCTTCGAGCACCGGCTCGACGCCGAGGTGATGCACCGCTTCGACACCGTCACCGGCGCCTACGGCACCGCCTGCCAGCTGGTCGACTGGAGCGGCCAGCGGGCCGAGCAGCTACGCGCGGCGTTGAGCGGTCTCGGACGCGGCGCGGGCGGGGAGGCCGCTTCGCCTGACCGGCCGTCCGCGCCCGACGAGACCGAGGCCGGTGACGGCGAGAGCGACGGCGCCGCCCCGGCCGAGACCGAGACCCTCGGCATCTCGGCCCTCCACCGCATCCGCGAGATGAACGTCTCCGAGCGCACCCGCCTGGCGATGCGCGCCAGCCGCCAGGAGCGGCGCATCCTGCTGCGCGACACCTCGGCCCAGGTGCTCCTGGGCCTGGTGTCGAACCCCCGGCTCGAGGCCAAGGAGGTGCTCCAGGTCGTGCGCACCACCCACGTCACCGGCGCCGTCCTCGAACGCGTGGCGCGCGACCCGCGCTGGAACAAGAACCGCGAGGTGCTGGCGGTCGTCGCCGGCAACCCCAAGGCGCCCTCGCCGCTGGCGGTCCGGTTGATGCCCGCGCTGCGCACCGGCGATCTGCGCCGCATGGCCAAGATCTCGGGTGGCCTGCGCGAGAACGTTCGCCGCGCGGCGCTCAAGGAGTACCTGAGCCGCACCAGCAAGCGGTGACCGGCTGGTAGCCGTGGCCACGGCCGGGTTGCCCCGGCCTCTTCCTCTCGGGCCTCCGCGAAGCAGGCAGCTGCGTCGTAGTTGGCGCGCTGCAGCCGGGGGAGGGTGTCGGTTCAGCTGGTGAACATATGCTAGCGTATATCCATGAAGCGCACGACGATCTTCATCGACGAGCCGGTCGAGCGCGACCTCAAGGCGCTGGCCGAGCGCCAGGGGCGGCCGGCGGCGGCCCTGGTGCGCGAGGCGATCGGCGAGTACCTGGCGAAGCGGCAGGGCTCGCCGGCTTTGCCCAGCTTCGTGGCCGCCGGCCGCAGCGGCCACAGCGACACCGCCGAGCGCCACGAAGAGCTGCTGTGGGAAAGCGGTGAGGGCCGGGGCGGGACGGAACGGCCCGAGGGGTCCGGCTCGCGGAGGCGGCGGCGCACCCGTCGGCGCTGATGCCGCTCCTGGTCGACACCGGCCCGCTCTACGCCCTCGCCGACGCCGACGACGCCTGGCACGAGCGGGTGCGGGATTTCTTCGCCGCCTCCCGCGACGTCCTGCTGGTCCCGGTCACCGTGCTGCCCGAGCTGACCTACCTGCTCCACCAGCGCCTGGGGCCAGCCGTCGAGCGGCAGTTCGTGGCCTCGCTGGTAGCCGGCGAGCTGGCGGTCGAGAGCCTGAGCTCCGCCGACCTGGCGCGGGCTGCCGGGCTGCTGACCGACTACCCCGAGCTCGGCTTCGTCGACACCACCCTGGTCGCCATCGCCGAGCGACTCCGCCTGCCCTCGATCGTCACCACCGACCGGCGCCACTTCGGCACCGTTCGTCCACGGCACCGCGACGGCTTCGAGCTCCTTCCCTGAGAACCAGCCAGGGAGGCTCAGTCGCCGGCGTCCGCGCTGCCGCCGCGCAGCAACGACTCGGCCTCGCCCGAGCGCTCGAGCGAGCCTGCCGTGCCCTGGAAGACGCCGCCCGTGCCGCCGCCTCGCCCGTCCAGGAGCTCGGCGATCCGCGGGCCCATGACAGCGGCGTCAACCGGGCTCTCACCGCCGGCGGCCAGCAGAAAGAACGAGCCCTTCTCGCCAGTGGCGGTGAGCAGGCAGGCCTTGGCCGGCGCCCGCTCGACCAGTGCGCGGCCGATTCTCTGCAGCAGCGCGCCGTCGGCCTCTTCGAAGTGGGCCGCGACGATCGGCTCCGCGCTCGCGGCCAGCGCCTCGACCCGCGCCTCGGCCAGCAGGCCCTCGAGCTGCCGCGCCCGCCGGCGCTCCGCGCCGAGCTGGTCGAGCTTCAAGCCGGCGATCTCGAGCAGCTCCTCGTCGCCGGTGTCGAACAGCGAGCGCAGCGCCGCGCTGCGCGCCTCGTGCGCGCCCAGCCGCCGCCGCAGCCGGCCCCCGGCCACCCACGTGACCCGCGAGCCGCCACGCAGCCGTTCGGCGCCGAGGAGCTTCACCGCTTCGATCTCGGCGGTCGAGCGCAGGTGGGTGCCGCCGCAGGTGTTGAGGTCGACGCCGGCGATCTCGACCAGCCGGACGTCGCCCTGGTGACCGGTCGGCAGGCCGCGGCTCCTGACCTCGAGCCGCGCGTACTCCTCCTGCGTCACCCGGCGGGTGGTGATCGGCCGTGCGGCCGCGATCTCGGCCGCCGCAGCTTCCTCGAGCGCCTCGAGCTCGTGCTCGCCGAGCGCCTCGCCGCCCGCTTCGGTGGCGTCGAGCTCGATGTCGCTCGTTTCCGGGCCGAGGTGGAACGACCGCGTCGCCCAGCCGAACCGTGCCAGCGCGAGCGCCGACATCAGGTGCTGCGCCGTGTGCTGCTGCATGTGGTCCCACCGCCGCGCCCAGTCGAGCTCGAGCACCGCGAGCCCGGCCTCGCATGGCGCCGCCAGGTAATGCCGGATCTCGCCCCCGACCCGCTGGACGTCCACTATCTCGACCCCGCCCAGCCGCCCGCGATCCGCCGGCTGCCCGCCACCCTCGGGGTAGAGCACCGTGTCGTCGAGCACCGCCCACGGCCGCCCGTCGTCCTCGCCTACCCGCAGCACCTCGACCTCGAGCCGGGTCAGGTAAGGGTCGTTCTCGTAAGCGGGGATCATCGGTCAGCAGGAGGTCCGAGAGATTCTACGCGCGCGCACGAGGCCGTGTCCCTTATGAGGCCGCTTGAGGACGAAGCCCCGCTTCGTGACATGCTGGTTCCGCCTCTGTCCTTTGAACCCCCGACCTACGGATCCGTAGTCCGTGGCTCGACCAGCAGCAGCCGGGCGGCCTCCGCGCCCAGGAAGCCGAGGAACGGCAGGGCCACGTTGCCGTACTCGTAGTCGTCGTCGTTGAGCACACCGTTGGCGTTGGTGTAGAGGGTGACGGCGAGGAAGAAGGAGCGGGCGGTCTCGGGGTCGACGACGTAGGCGTTCTCGGTCGTGAAGCCGTAGGCCTGGCCG
>JBFGNS010000268.1:0-2995 GCA_041574955.1 Thermoanaerobaculia bacterium
GCTGCGCGCCAGGATCGACATGGCGGCCGGCAACCTCAACCTGCGCGACCCGGTGATCTACCGCATCCTGCACGCCAGCCACCCGCGCACCGGCGACGCCTGGTCGATCTACCCGACCTACGACTTCGCCCACGGCCAGTCGGACTCGATCGAGAAGATCACCCACTCGCTGTGCACGCTCGAGTTCGAGGACCACCGGCCGCTGTACGACTGGTTCATCCGCGAGCTCGACATCTTCCCGTCGAAACAGTACGAGTTCGCGCGCCTCCACCTTTCGCACACCGTTCTGTCGAAGCGCAAGCTCAAGCTGCTGGTCGACGAACGGCTGGTCGACGGCTGGGACGACCCGCGCATGCCGACCCTGTCGGGGATGCGGCGGCGCGGCTACACGCCGGCGGCGATCCGCGACTTCTGCCACCGGATCGGCGTGGCCAAGGCCCACAGCGTGGTCGAGCTGGCGCTGCTCGAGCACTGCCTGCGGCAGGACCTGAACCGCACCGCCGAGCGCCGCATGGCGGTGCTCGATCCGCTCAAAGTGGTGATCGACAACTACCCCGAGGACGGCGAGGAGCTGCTCGAGGCGGTCAA
Source organism: Thermoanaerobaculia bacterium (assembly GCA_041574955.1). Lineage (GTDB taxonomy): Bacteria > Acidobacteriota > Thermoanaerobaculia > Multivoradales > JAHEKO01 > CALZJC01. The sequence continues at coordinate 589 of JBFGNS010000268.1, forward strand.
CAACCCCGAGGACCCCGCCGCCGGCAGCCGCCGGGTGCCGTTCTCGCGCGAGCTGTGGATCGAGGCGGCCGACTTCATGGAAGAGCCGCCGCGCAAGTTCTTCCGGCTGGCGCCGGGACGCGAGGTGCGGCTGCGCTACGGCTACTTCATCACCTGCAACGAGGCGATCAAGAACGACGCCGGCGAGGTGGTCGAGCTGCGCTGCAGCTACGACCCCGAGACGCGCGGCGGCCACGCCCCGGACGGCCGCAAGGTGCGCGGCACGATCCACTGGGTCTCCGCGCGGCACGCGCTGGAGGCCGAGGTGCGGCTGTACGAAACGCTGTTCACCACCGCCGACCCCGACGCCGGCGACGGCTTCCGGGCCAACCTCAACCCGCACTCGGTGGAGACCCTGGCCGGCTGCCGGATCGAGCCGAGCCTGGCCGAGGTGGCCGCCGGCGAGACCGTCCAGTTCGAGCGCCAGGGCTACTTCTGCCGCGACGGCGACGGCGCCGGCCGGCCGGCCTTCAACCGCACCGTCACCCTGCGCGACAGCTGGGCCAAGCTGCAGAAGCGGCAGGGCTCCTAGCCCGGGCCAGCTAGCCCGCCACCGGCCTGCGGCGGTGCCGCGCGAGCCGCCGGATGGCGGCGATGCCGCCGGCCGGGCCGAGCGCGAGGACGGCAAACGCCCACTGCCAGCCGACCGCCTCGACAAGCGGCGGCACCAGCTGGATGGTGGCCAGGGTGAGCAGGAAGCCGAGCGAGGTCTGCAGCGTCAGCGCGGTGCCCACTGCGTGACGCGGCGCCACCTCGGTCACCAGGGTCGAGAACTGGGCCGAGTCTGCCACCACGAAGAAGCCCCACGTCCAGGTGACCAGCGCCACGAGCCACGGCTCGGCGCCGAACACCAGTCCCACTCCCAGGCAGGCGGCGCCGCTCGCCGCCATCGCCACGATCACCAGCCGTTCGCGGCCCGAGCGGTCGGCCTGCCAACCGCCCCAGACGCAACCCAGCCCGCCGGCGGCGATGGCGCCAAACGCCATCAGGTCGGCCGCCGCGCTGCCCGCCGGTGTGGCGGAGGCCGCCAGGCTGGCGGCCAGGAAGGCCGGGATCCAGGTCCACATCGCGTACAGCTCCCACATGTGCCCCAGGTAGCCGAGGGTGGCGAGCCGCGTCTGGCGGTGGCGCACCACCACGCCGGCCAGACCCCAGGAGAACGGCCGCCGCTCGAAGCGGTGCGGCCCGTCGCGGTAGCCGGCCGCCACCAGCGCCGCCGCCGCCAGGCCGGCCAGCGAGGTGGCGGCCAGCACCGTCCGATAGTCGCCGGGATCGAGGGCGCGCAGCAGGTACGGACCCGCCTTGCCGACGGTGAGCGCCCCGACCACGGTGCCGATCGCCAGGCCGCGGCCGGCGCGGAACCAGGTGGCGATCATCTTCATCGCCGGCGGGTAGACGCCGGCCAGGAAGGCGCCGGTCAGGAAGCGCAGCACCAGCGCCACGGCGTAGCCAGGCGCCACCAGCAGGCCGGCGTTGGCCAGCGCCGACAGCGTGGCGCAGATCGCGAAGTAGCGCCGCGCCGGGACCAGGTCCGCCAGGTTGAGCAGCGCCGCCAGCGCCGTGCCCGCCACGAAGCCGATCTGCACCACGCCCACCAGCCAGCCGACCTCCGCCAGCTCCAGGCTCCACAGCTCCCGCAGCCGCGGGGACACGGCGCTGGCCGAGAACCAGGCCGACATGCCGAGCACCTCGGCGGTGGCGACCAGCGCCAGCATCCGCCAGCGCGCCGCACCTGCCGGCTCCACGGGCTCGCCGGCCCTCGCGGCGGAGCCGCCTTCTAGCATCTGCCGCCTCGCATCGGTCGGGTGCCGGCGAGGTTAGCAGCACGACGGCGCGGCGTTGCGGCGCCGCGGCCGGACCACCCCACCCACCCGTTCGGGTGACGCGCGCTCGACCGACCGTTCGTAGATTCAGCTGGTCGAAGACGAACCAACCGATAGACAAGGAGGCACGATGAGAATCAAGCTCGCCTGCCTGACGGCCCTCGCGCTGCTCGCGCTGCCGGCCATCGCCCAACAGACGCCGGCCAGCATGGCCACCGCGTACGACGCGCTGGCCGACACCATCCTGGCCGTGCGCCACGCCGAGCTCGGCTTCGTGGCGGCGATGCTCGACGGCCACCGTCACGCCGCGGAGGTGCTGATGGCGCGCGGCGACCACCAGCGCGCCGCGGCCGAGATGGCGCTGTTCGCCAACGAGGGTGACAACGCCGTGGGCGGCGTGCGCAAGCGGCTGCTCGACGGGGGTCACCACTTCAACGCCGCCGGCGAGGACGCGGGCATCTTCGAAGAAGGCTACGTGGTGGTCACCCGCAAGGCCAAGGAGACGCTGCTGGCGGCCAGCTCGGCGCTGCGCCAGGCGACGACCC
>JBFGNS010000269.1:0-2957 GCA_041574955.1 Thermoanaerobaculia bacterium
CGGCTGGTGCCCGGCTACGAGGCGCCGACCAACATCGCCTGGTCGGAGAAGAACCGGAGCCCGCTGGTGCGGGTGCCCGACCGGCGGGGGATGTCGACCCGCTGCGAGGTGCGGGTGCCGGACCCCTCCTGCAACCCCTATCTGGCGCTGGCGGTGATGCTGGCCTCGGGGCTCGACGGCATCGAGCAGAAGCTCGACGCCGGGCCGCCGGTCAACAAGAACATCTTCGCCATGAGCCAGCGCGAGAAGCGGCGGCTCAAGATCGACTCCCTGCCCGCCGACCTCTCAGAGGCGCTCGACCATCTCGAGAAGGACAAAGTGGTCCAGGCGGCCCTCGGCGACCACATCTGCGAGCACTTCGTGCTCGCAAAGCGCCGCGAGTGGCACGACTACCTGGCCCACGTCCACCCCTGGGAGCAGGACCGCTACCTGCACGAGTACTAAGGTCCCCCTTCCGCCTGGTGCTCGGGGCGGAGGAGGTCGAAGACGGTCTTGACCGGGTTGAAGGTGCTGGCGGGCAGCTCGACGAAGGCGGTGTTCCAGCCGGCCATGCTGCCGTTCCACAGTCCGGGGCGCTCGAGTGCCCGTAGCGGCCGGCCTTCGTGGGTGCGGGCGGTCACCAGGTAGCGCCGCGGATCGACGAACGACTCCAGGCGGTGGGGGCGGCCTTCGGCGTCGCGCAGGGCGAGGACCATGTTGACCGGGTTGAAGTGGGTCGACGCCTGCCACCGGGCCTCCTGCTCGGGGTCCTCGCGGTCGACCTCGGGCGGCTCGACGATCTGGCCGGCGGCGCCTCCCTCGTCATCGCCGAGCCAGAACGGTCCGCCGCCCGGAGCCTCGCGGGTGGCCACCACGCCGCAGACCCGCAGCGGCCGGCGCAGCCGCGAGCGCAGCCAGGCCGCGGCGCCGTCGGCGTCGAGCCCCGGCGGCGGCTCGACCGCCACCAGCCGCCGGAGCGTGCCCAGGGCCGCGCGTACCGTTTCGGCGCCGGCCGAACCGGAGTCCGCCAGCTGTCGCCGCAGACGCTGGAGCTCTTCCTCGATGGCGACCGTCAGACCGACCAGCAGGCGACGCCAGTGGATCACCACCTCCTGGCGGTGGCGGGGGACCACGTTGTCGATGTTCTGGACCAGCACCAGCTCGCCGTGCGACCGGCGCAGGTTGTCGAGCAGCGCGCCGTGGCCGGCCGGCCGCAGCAGCAGACGGCCCTCGGCGGTGCGGAACAGGCGGCCTTCACCGTCGATCGCCACCGTGTCGGTGGCGGGCTCCTGACAAGAGAGCTCCACCAGGTAGTCGAGGTCGGGGAGCTGCTCCGGCGGTCGCCGTGCCGCCGCGAGCGCGGCGCGGAACGCGGCCTCGGCTCCGCTGGCGACGGTGAAGTGGAGCCGGCAGCGGCCGCCGGCGTCGGCCAGATAGCCGGCAGCCTCGGAGAGGTGCTCGACGAAGGGGCTGCGGGAGCCCCAGGGGTAGCGGTGGAAGGCCACCAGGGCCTTGGGCGCGCCGCCGTAGCCCAGGCCCTCGTCGCCCAGCAGCGCGTCGAGGATCGGCACATAGGCGCCGGCGCGGACCAGCCCGTCGAGGTCGTGTCCGCGCGCCGCCAGCCGCCGCTCGAGCTCACCGGCGAAGGGCAGCCGCGGCATCTCGTCCAGCAGCCGGAGCACCGCCGCGGCGTCCTCGTCGCGCTCCCGGACGCGCTCCGCCAGCACCTCCCGGCTGCCCGGGTGCGGGTCGGCGGAGCGGGCGCGCAGCCGGCCGAACATGCGGCTGGCGGCGCCGGAGGCGGGAACCAGCTTCTCCAACCGCCCCTCTGCCGACACCCGGCGCCAGCGGGCGAGCAGCCCGGCCTCCTCGGCCGGGTCGATCGTGCGGATGCCGTCCGCGAGCCGGCACGGGCGGAGCAGGCGCACGTGGGGAGCCGGCCGCCGCCGCAGCCGCTCGAGCTGGTCCATCAACTGCTCTTCGGAGATGCCGCGCGCCTCGAGCCGGCGACGATCGGCGTCGCTCAGACGCTCGCCGGAGCCCGGCTGCGCTGCGGGCGGCCGTCGCTCGGAGGGCATGACGTGGCGGGGATCCTGGCCGGCGAACCAGCGGCGTCAGTATATCCCGTACAATCGCGGTCTCCAGGCCGCAAAGGCCCGGCGTCGGACAGCTGGGTCGGGCGCCGACACCGGGAGCTTCCGTGAGCTGGCTACAAGCCGTGGTCCTGGGCATCGTCCAGGGTGTGACCGAGTTTCTACCGATCAGCTCGTCGGCGCACCTGATCCTGACCTCACAGCTGCTGGGGTGGGCGGACCAGGGGCTGGCTTTCGACATGGCTGCCAACAGCGGCTCGCTGCTGGCGGTGATCATCTGCTTCGGCGGCGAGTGGCGCCGGCTGCTGCGCGCCGGTGTCGGGCTGCAGCGGGCGGATGTCGAAGGGCGGCGTCTGCTGGCGGCGTTGACCCTGGCGACGCTGCCGGTGGCCTTGAGCGGCCTGCTGTTCCAGCGCCAGCTCGAGGCCGGCGGCCGCAGCGTGGCGTTGATCGCCGGCACCTCGATCCTCTTCGGCCTGGCGCTGGGCTGGGCGGACCGGCGCGCGGGGGGGAGCCGCACCCTGGCGGAGATCGGCTGGTCCGCGGCGCTGGTGATCGGCGGTGCGCAGGCGCTGGCGCTGCTGCCCGGGACCTCGCGCGCCGGAGTGACGATCACCGCCGCCCTGCTGCTCGGCCTGTCGCGGCCGGCGGCTGTGCGCTTCTCGTTCCTGCTGGCGGTGCCGGTCGGGCTGCTGGTGGCGGCCAAGAACTCGTTCGACCTGGTAGCGCTCGACGGCGGGTTCAGCGCCGAGGTGGCGATCGGGTTCGTGGCGGCGGGGGTCTCGGCCTACCTGGCGATCCGCTGGCTGCTCGGCTGGGTGCGGCGCCACAACCTGATGGGCTTCGTCGTCTATCGCATCATCCTGGGCCTCGCCCTGCTGACCC
>JBFGNS010000270.1:0-2897 GCA_041574955.1 Thermoanaerobaculia bacterium
AGGGCGGCGAGGTCGAGGTCCTCCTCCTCCTCGAGCACCTCGAGGTCGGCGTCGTCGGCGACCGCCAGGTCCTCCATCACCTTCTTGAGCTCGATCGAGTGGGTCGAGCCGTAGTAGTCGTCGATGGCGGCGCGCAGCGACGACTCCGAGGCCACCACCGGCTCGACGTTGTAGCCGGTCATGAACTTGATGTCGTCCATCGCGAACACGTTGGTCGGGTCGACCATCGCGATGGTGAGCTTGGCGCCGGCCTTGGACACCGGCAGGATGGTGTACTTGCGGCAGACGTCGGGCGGGATGACCTTGAGGATGGTCTCGTCGACCTCCACCTCGGCCAGGTTGATGGCCGGCACGCCGTAGCGCTGCGACAGGAACTCGACCAGGTCCTCGTCCTCGATGAAGCCCATCTTGACGAGGTGGGTGCCGAGCCGGCCGCCCTGCTCCTGCTGGGCGGTGAGCGACTGTTGCAGCTGCTCGGGAGTGACCTTCCCGGCCTTGACGAGCAGTTCTCCGATGCGGCTCAAAGCGGTGTGTCCGTGGTCGGGTGGGCGGAAGGCGGACGCCGCCGCCGCTGCCGGAGCTGCAGTCTAACAGGTCTCCGCGATGCGCTGAATACGCCCTGGCCGGCTGACGCCGGGGCGTTCAGGGCGCGGCCAGCAGCTGCCGTGCGCGCGCCGCGACCAGCTCCGGCGGCAGCTCCCACAGACAGGCCTTGGTCTCCTCGAGCCGGCGGTGGCAGAAGCTGCACGGCAGCCGCTTCCAGACCGCCCTCTCGGGGGCGCCGTACGGCCCGTGCCGCTCGGGGTCGGTCGGCCCCATGACGCAGCACACCGGGACTCCCAGGGCGTGCGCCAGGTGGAGCGGCCCGGTGTCGCCGCCGAGCACCAGGCGGGCGCCGCGCATGAGGGCGGCCAGCTCGGGCAGGGCTAGCCCCGGCAGGCAGCGCACGGCGCCGTCGCCGGCCGCCTCGGCGGCCGCCGCCAGGCTCTCCTCGCCGGGGCCGGGCGCCACCACCGTGGACAGGCCGGGATCCCCGGCCAGCAGCTTCCCGACCTCGCCCCACCACGCGGCCGGGTACTGCTTGTTGGCCCAGCCGGCGCCCGCCACGACCACCGCGTACGGCTCCTGCGGGCGGCGCTCCTCGGGCAGCGCGGCGCCGGCGAACAGCTTGTCGCCGCCGAAGCGCGCCGGCTCCGGCTCGAGCCCCAGCCCGGCCAGCACCCCCAGCATCCGGTCGACCGCGTGGCGGCCCGCGGCCGGCACCGTCTCGCTCATCCACAGCGCGCTCGACGGCTCCCGCCGGTCGGCGCGGACCAGGCCGATGCGGCGGTCGGCCAGGCTCGCCGCCGCCAGCAGGCCGGCCTTGTGGTTGCCCATCAGGTCGAGCGCCACGTCGGGCGCGAAGGCGTCGAGCCGGGCGAGGAACCGGCCCGCCTCGCGCCAGGTGGCGGCCGCCAGCGGCCGCCGGCGCCAGCCGCGCAGCCGCACCTCGAGCAGTGCGTCGAGGTCGGGATGGCCGCGCAGCACGGGCGCCATCGCCTCCTCGACCACCCAGCCGAGGACCGCCTCGGGGAGCTGTCGCCTGAGGGCGGTCAGCACCGGCAGCGCCTGCACCACGTCGCCCAGGGCGCTGGTGCGGACGATCAGGATGCGCGGTGCGTCCAAGGTTCGGGTCCCTGGGAGGCGGCGGCCGCCGCCGGCGCCGCCAGGGTTAGACAGAAGGTCGAGCCCCGGCCGGTGCCCTCGGACTCGACCCAGATCCGGCCGCCGTGCACCTCGACGATGCGCCGCACCAGGGCGAGGCCCACGCCGGTGCCCTCGGTGGCGGGGTCGAGGCGCTGGAACAGGTCGAACACCCGGTCGTGGTGCTCGGGCGGGATGCCGACGCCGTTGTCGCGCACGAACAGCACACTTTCGGCGCCGTCGCGGCGGGTACCGATCTCGATGCGCGGCCGCGGCTGGTCGCCCATGAACCGCACCGCGTTCTCGAGCAGGTTCTGCACCACCTCGAGCAGCCGCAGCCGATCGCCGGTGATCACCGGCAGGTCGCCGGCCACGGTCAGCTCGACGCCGCCCTCGGCGAGCGGCCCGGCCAGCCGGTCGCGCGCCTCGGCCACCACCTCCGACAGCTCGACCTGCGAGCTGGGCTCGGCGATGCGCCCCAGCCGCGACAGCTGGAGCAGCTCGCTGAGCAGCCGCTCCATGTGGTCCGCCGCCTTGCCGATCCGCTCCAGGTCCTGGGCCAGCCGCTCGTGATCGCCGTCCGCCGCGTCCTTCGCGACGCAGCCCAGGAAGCCCTTGATGGTCACCAGCGGGCTGCGCAGATCGTGCGACACGGTGTAGGTGAACCGCTCGAGCTCGGCGTTCTTGGCCTCGAGCTCGGTGATCAGCCGCTCGCGGTCCAGCTCGGCCTGCTTGCGGCTGGTGACGTCGAGCGTCGACACCAGCACCCGCTGGGCCTCCTCGGGGGTGCGCGGCAGACGGGCCTCCAGCCGGGCGTGGAGCCGCCGCCCGTCGCGGGTGGTCAGCCGCGTCTCGCTCGAGTAGTCGCGCCGGCCCTCGCTGATGGCGACCAGCTGCCCGACGAAGACGTGGTGGGTGTCCGGCACCAGCAGCCGGTCGAGCGGTCCCACCAGCTCCGCCTTGGATTCGACTCCCAGCAGCTCGACCGCGGCCTCGTTGACGTCCACGATGCGCACGCGCCGGGCGCAGGCCTGGACGAAGTCCGGGTGGGCCTCGAAGTAGTCCGCCGCCGAGCCGTCGTACTCGGCCGTCACCGCTTCGAGCGCCACCAGGGCGCGCGAATAGTCCTGCTCCCACAACGCCACCGGCGCGGCGTTGAACATGTAGCGGTAGCGTTGCTCGCTGTCGCGCAGCGCCTGCTCGGCGAGCCGCAG
>JBFGNS010000271.1:0-2889 GCA_041574955.1 Thermoanaerobaculia bacterium
CCACCGGCTTGCATCCGCGCTCTTGGCTTCGGGACGGGTGCGCTGGCCGGTCGGGGCCCGGGGCTGCGCTCCAAGCGCGAGGGTGATGTCGCTCCGCCCCGGGCCCCGCCCGGCGGGCGCACCCTCCGGCGGTGGCCTCGGGGCCGGTATCGCTTCGAGAGACGAACCTGGCTCGCCGTCGGTGAGGCACAGAGACCGGAGTCCGACTCGGGGAGCCGAAGCCCGTTGTCATCCTGAGCGCAGCGAAGGATCTCGGCACCAGCCCTGGCAGGCGCATGCCGGCTCGCAGCAGCGTCCGTGGCTTCGGGCCGGGTGCGCTGGCCGTTTCGTGGGTCCGGGGCTGCGCTCCAAAGCCGAGGGTGATGTCGCTCGGCGCCGGGCCCCACCCGGCTGGCGCACCCTTCCGGTGGTGACCTCAGCGCCGGGCTCACTTCGAGGGGGCGTGAAACGAGGTCGACAGAAGGCCGGTATAGACGAGCACCGGTAGAATTCGCGCCATGAGCCAGACCAACACGTTCTCGCCGATTTGCTGGCAGGGCGACGCCCGGAGTGGAGGCTTGAAGCTCCTCGACCAGACCCGGCTGCCGCGCGAGGAGACCTGGATCGACTGCTCGACCCCGGAGATCGTCGCCGACGCCATCTACCGGCTGGCGGTGCGCGGTGCGCCGGCGATCGGGGTGACCGCCGCCTACGGCCTGGTGGTGGGGTTGAAGACCGCCGCGGCGGGCCAGGAGCTCGACGAGCGGTTCGCCGAGGTCGCCGAGCAGCTCGGCTCCACCCGGCCGACGGCGGTCAACCTGCGCTGGGCGATCGAGCGCGGCAGGAAGCTCTTCGCCACCACCGCCGGCCAGCCGCCGGAGGCACGGATCGAGGCGCTGCTCGAGTGGGCGCACGGCCTGCACGCCGCCGACGTCGCCTCCTGCCGGCGGCTGGGCGACTTCGGCGCCGAGCTGTTCGCCGCCGGCGACCGGGTGCTGACCCACTGCAACACCGGCGCCTTGGCCACCGCCGGCTACGGCACGGCGCTCGGCGTCATCCAGTCGTCGTTCCGTGACGGCAAGCTGGGCCAGGTGTGGGTGGACGAGACCCGGCCGCTGCTGCAGGGCGCGCGGCTCACCGCCTGGGAGCTGGGGCGGCTCGGCATCCCCTACAAGATCGTCACCGACTCGAGCGTCGGGACGCTCATGGCGCGCGGCCTGGTCGACCGCTGCGTGGTCGGTGCCGACCGCATCGCCGCCAACGGCGACACCGCCAACAAGATCGGTACCTACACCGCGGCGGTGCTGGCCAACCGCCATGGTGTTCCGTTCTACGTCGCAGCGCCCATCTCCACCATCGACCCCGACACCGCGACCGGCAACGAGATCCCGATCGAGGAGCGCGCCGCCGACGAGGTGACCCACGTCTTCGGCGCCGACGTCGCCCCCGACGAGGCGCCGGCGGCCAACTTCGCCTTCGACGTCACGCCGCACGAGCTGATCGCGGCGATCATCACCGACGTTGGGGTGCTCGAGCCGCCGTACACCGAGTCGATCGCCAGGGCGCTGGCGGCGGCGGAGTGAGCCCGCTGGCCGGCACCGCTCGTGCCGGCCGCGGCCGCCGGGTGGTCGTCGCGGTGGCCGGCTGGCTGACGCTCGGGCTGGCACCGCTGTCCGCCGCACCGCTGTCCGCCGCCACCGCCCGGCCCGTCACGGCGCCGCCCGCCGACTGCAGCGACACGACCACGCTCGAGCGGCTGTGTTCCTGTCTCGAGGAGGCACTGGACAGGCGCGAGCGGGCCGGCGGGGGCGGCGCGGCGACCCGGATGTCCTGCGAGCTCAGCCGGCAGGGCGCGGCCACCGCGGTCGCCGTCGTCGAGCGGCAGGCCTCCGTCTGGCAGCGCGTCTTCTACCTGGCGGCCCGCCGGGGGGAGTCGTGGCAGGCGGTGGCGCTGCTCGGCGAGGAGTCGAACTCGGGCGCCGGCGGCGGCCGGGAGGAGCTCGAGCTGCGGGGGGTGAGCGAGCTGCCGGCGCCCGGCGGCACCGTGGTCTGGGCCGAGACCCTGCTGGACGCGCGCGACCTGGACCTTCGCAGCCAGGAGGAGTGGAGCTCCGAGCGGTTGACGGTCACGCTGTGCTGGCTGCCGGACGACACGACCCGGCCGGTCGCCTGCCCCCTCCAGGTGCCGCTCGAGACCACCGTCTCGCGGACCAACCTGGCCAGGCACGATCCGCTGCTGCCGCCGGACGAGGTGGTGCAGCTGGCGATCCGGCTGGGCGGCGACCCGCGTCAGGTCGAGGTCGGTCTGGTGGAGGGCGAGCTCGCCCATTCGCTGGTGCCGCTGCTGGGCCGCCACGATCTGGCGGTGGCCGCCGGACCCGGACCACCCTCCGGCGCCGAGGTCCACACCGCCGGCGAGCAAGAGGTCGCGGTGATCGAGACCGGCCTCGGCACGATGGTCTTCCGGCTGCTCGAGGACGGGGCGCCGCTCACCACCCGCAACTTCAAGCGGCTGGTGCACGACGGGTTCTACGACGGCAAGGAGTTCTACCGGGTGGTGGCCGGGCACGTCATCCAGGCCGGCGACGGCGGCGACAACGACCACCCGACCGTGCCCGGCGAGTTCGGCGCCCACCGGCACGTGCGCGGCGCGCTGGGGCTGGCGCGTGACGCCGACCCCGACTCCGGCTCGACCGAGATCTACGTCTGCCACGCGCCGCGGCCGCACCTCGACGGCAGCTACGCAGTCTTCGGCCTGCTGGTCGACGGCTTCGAGGTGCTCGATGCCATCGCCACGGCCGAGGTCGAGGAGCGCTGGGAGGGGGAGGTGGCCTTCCATCGGCCGAAGTCGCCGGTCGTGATCGAGCGCGTCCGGATCGAGCGCCGCTAGCCGCCACCGGCTCGCAGCAG
>JBFGNS010000272.1:0-2770 GCA_041574955.1 Thermoanaerobaculia bacterium
GCCCCGACCGGCTGGCACACCCTCCGGGGGTGGCTTCACAACCGGTCCTGCACGGCTGGACCGGTCCTGCACGAGCTAGAAAGGCCAGAACACCGGGATCAGCAGCGAGGCCAGCAGCCAGAACAGCAGATTCAACGGCGCGCCGAAGCGGGTGTAGTCGAGGAAGCGGTAGGCGCCGGGGCCGTAGACCATGAGGTTGGTCTGGTACCCCATCGGCGTCATGAACTCGGCCGAGGCGGCGAAGCAGACGGCGATCACCAGCGGCCGGGCGTCGATGCCGAGCGAGGCCGCGGCGCCGAGGGCGATCGGGGTCATGATGATGGCCGCGGCGTTGTTCGAGATCATCTGGGTCATCGACGAGGTGATCAGGTAGACCAGCGCCACCGCACCGTAGGGAGCCGCCGCCTCCGGCAGCCAGCCGGTTGCGAGCGTCAGGCCGCGCGCCAGGAAGGCGGCGGTGCCGGTGTCCAGCACCGCCGTGCCAACCGGCACGAAGGCGGCGATCATGAAGATCACCGACCAGTCGATCGCGCGGTAGGCCTCCTTGGGGGTCACCGTGCCGCACACCAGCAGCACCACGCAGCCGATCAGCGCTCCAACGGCGATGTCGACGACCTCGAGCGCGGCGGCGGCCACCACCAGCGGCAGCAGCGGCAGCACCAGCCACCAAAGCCGCGAGCGCCTCAGCTCGACGTGCGACTCGCTGACCACGACCAGGTCCTCGGAGCGCTGCAGCTCGTCGAGCCGCTCGGCCGGCACCAGCATCAGCAGACTGTCGGCAAACGCCAGCCGGGCGTCGGTCAGGTGGTCGCGCAGCGTGCCACCCGAGCGCCGGATGGCCATCACAAACCCGCCGAACAGGTGCCGGAAGTCGATCTCGGCCAGGCTGCGGCCGATCATCGTGCTGTCGGGACCGACCAGCCCCTCGACCACGTGCAGGCCTCCGCGGTTGAGCTCCTCGTCCGAGATCCGCTGCTCGCCGGCCGGAGACAGGTCCAGCCTGGAGCGCAGGTTCAGCAGGTCGTCGGCGGCGCCTTGGATCAGCAGCACGTCGCCGGCCGAGAGCGGCAGGGTCGCGATCTGCTCGATCACGCGCTGGTCGCCACGGATGACGGCCAGCGCGGTGACCCCGTGCTCCTCGTTGAGCCGCGTCTCGAGCAGCGTGGTGCCGATCAGCGCCGAGCCCGGCTCGACCACCACCTCGGCCAGGTAGCTGCCCATGCGGTACTTGCTGGCCAGCCCGCCGGCCGCCGCCCGCGCCGGCAGGCCGCGGCGGGCGAACAGCAGCGCGTAGCCCAGCCCCAGCCCCAGGAAGATCAGGCCGAGCCGGCTGAGCTCGAACATGCCGATCGGCCGCTGCCCGGCGTCTTCCACCAGCGCGCTGACCAGCAGGTTGGTGGAGGTGCCGATCAGGGTCAGCGTGCCGCCGACGATGGCGACGTACGACAGCGGGATGAGCACCTTGGACGGGCTGAGCTCGAAGCGGGCGCACAGGCTCATCACCAGCGGAATGAAGATGGCCACGATGGCCGTGTTGTTGAGAAAGCCGGACAGCAGTCCGACCGTCATCAGCAGCACGCCGATAGCCAGCCACGGGCGCCGGCCCAGCCGGCGGCTCAGCCAGTCGGCGAACAGCTCCAGCAGGCCGGTCTTGACCAGCGCCCTGCTGAGCACGAACAGGCCGCCGATCGCCACCACCGCCCGGTTGCTGAAACCGGCCAGCGCGCGCTCCGGCGGCAGCAGCCCGATCACCACCACGGCCGCCAGCAGCGCCAGGGCGGTGACCTCGATCGGCAGGCTCTCGCGCACGAATAGCACCAGAGCCGCCGCCATCAGCGCCAGCATGATGCCGATCTCGAGGGTCACAGGTGGACTCTATCCGAGGGCCTGAGGGGTCGGACGAGCCGGCCTCCGGGCGAACTTCGCCGCCGCCGCTCCCGTATGAGGAGTCATGGAAGCTCAGCCGGTCGACCTACCCAGGAGGCCCCGATGACTAGCCGAAGCAGACAGCCATGGATCACTACCCTCGCCCTGGCGCTGCTGGCGGCAGTGGCGGGCATAGCCCCGGCCGCCGCCCAGCACCGCGGGGACTGCCGCGGGATGGCAGCCGAGGAGTGGTCGATCGTGATCGCGTCCGCCGACGAGCCCGGCCAGCGCATGGTGGTCGAGGGCCGGGTGCTGGCCGCCGACGGCGAGACCCCCGTGGCCGGTGCCACGGTCTTCGTCTTCCACACCGACGCCGAGGGCTACTACTCGGAGGGCGGCATGGACGAGTCGGACGCCCGGCTGTGCGGCATGATGCTCACCGACGCGGCGGGCCGGTACCGGTTCGAGTCGGTCAGGCCGGCCCACTACGCCACCGGCGGCCCGCCGGCGCACGTCCACTACCGGGTCTCGGGCCCGGGAATCCGCGCCCAGAGCTTCAGCCTGAACTTCGAGGGCGACCCCAAGCTCGGCGCCCGTGGCCGAAACGCCTCCGGCAACCCCGCCTCGGCCACGATCCGGCCGTGGGAGATCGGTGAGGACGGGGTGATGCGGGTGGTGCGGGATCTGAAGCTGCGGTAGCAGGGGCTTGGGGTCTGGAGCAGCTCGCCGGGAGGGAGCGCCAGCCGGCGGGGGCCCGGGCGGAGCGACATCACCCTCGCCTTTGGAGCGCAGCCCGGGCCACCGCCGGCCAAGCGACCGGGCCTCAACCGCGACGCACCGGCCACTCCTCCCACCGCCGGTGCTGAGATCCCTCGCGACGCTCGGGATGACAACTGGGGCGAGA
>JBFGNS010000273.1:0-2754 GCA_041574955.1 Thermoanaerobaculia bacterium
ACTGGATGAACCCGATGCGCCGCGGCACCTCGCGGTCGGAGGGGCGCACCAGCTCGCCCGCGGTGGGCCCGCCGGCGCAGATCAGGCGCTCGAACTCCATCGAGGTGATGACGTTCGGGAACCGGGTGTAACCGTACTCGTCGTTCTCCCGCGGGTCGTAGACCTCCATGCCGGTGGCGACCACGATGGTGCCGACCTCGAGGTCGAAGATCTCGTCGCAGGCGTCGTAGTCGATGCACTGCTTGTCGCACACCTCGCGGCACTTGCCGCAGGCGATCGGGTTGAAGCCGAGACAGTTGTCGGCGTCCAGGGTGAAGGTGGCCGGCACCGCCTGCGGGAAGGGCATGTAGATCGCCCGCCGCGAGCTGAGCCCCTCCTGGTACTCGTCGGGCAGCACCACCGGGCAGACATCGACGCAGTCGCCGCAGGCGGTGCAGGCGTCGGGGTCGACGTGCTGGGCGCGCTGGCGCACGCGGGCCAGGTAGTTGCCGACGAAGCCGGTGACGTCTTCGACTTCGGAGTTGACCAGGAGCTGTATGCGGGGATGCCGACCGGCATCCATCATCTTAGGACCGAGAATTCATATCGAGCAGTCCATGGTCGGGAACGTCTTGTCCAACGCCGCCATGATCCCGCCGATGGAGGGCTCCTTCTCGACCAGGTAGACCTGATGGCCGCCGTCGGCCAGCTCGAGCGCCGCTTGGATGCCGGCGACGCCGCCGCCGATGACCAGCGCGGCGTCGGTGACCGGGAACACCTTCTCGTCCTGGGGCCGCAGGCGCCGCGCCCGCGCCACGGCGCTCGCCACCAGGTCCTTGGCCTTGGCGGTCGCCGCCCGCTTGTCCTGCATGTGCACCCAGCTGCAGTGCTCGCGGATGTTGGCCATCTCCATCAGGTACGGGTTGAGGCCGGCCTCCTCGACGCAGGTGCGGAAGGTGGGCTCGTGGATCTTGGGCGAGCACGAGGCGACCACCACCCGGTTCAACCGGTGCTCGGCGATCGCCCGCTTGATCTCGACCTGGCCGGGCTCGGCGCAGGTGTAGCGGTTGCGCACCACCGCCACCACGTCGGGCAGCTCGCCGGCGAAGCGCACCACCTCCTCGTTGTCGACGATGCCGGCGATGTTGAGGCCGCAGTCACAGACGAACACGCCAATGCGCAGCGGATCCTGGCTCATGAAGCACCTCCGGGGTTGTCCTCCGTCGCCGGAGGTCGGGGTTGCGGGCCGGTAGGGGCGGTCAGCCGCTTGGACAGCAGCACGGTGAGGTCTTCGACCTCGATCGCCGGCGGCTCGGCGCCGCGCCGGCGCTCGCCGGCCTGGGCGCAAGTGAAGTGAATCCAGCATTTCGGGCAGGTCGTGACCAGGGTGTCGGCGCCGGTGGCGCGAGCGCTGTCGAGCCGCGCCAACTGCAGCGAGCGCGACGCGGCGTCGCAGACGAGAAAGCCGCTGGTGCCGCAGCACACCGCGTCCTGGCCGCTCGCCGGCATCTCGCGCAGCTCGACGCCGGGCACCGCGGCCAGCACCGCACGCGGCGCCTCGTAGACCCCCAGATGACGGCCGAGCCGGCACGGGTCCTGGTAGCTGACCCGCACCGCTTGGTCGCCGGCCGGATCGAGCTCGCCGCGCTCGACGGCGGCGGCCAGGAGCTCCGACAGGTGCTCCACCCGCGGCTGGAATCCCGGCGCCGCGCGCGGGTAGGCGAGCCGCCAGGTGCGGGCGCACTCGGCGCAAGGCGTCACGATGTGGCGCACGCCGCGCGCCGCGAACGCGTCGGCGTTGGCGCGCGCCAGCGCCTCGAAGCCCTCGCCGTCGCCGCTCCACTCGAGGTCGTGGCCGCAGCAGCGCTCCTCGGCGACCACCACCGGCTCGATGCCCAGCGCGTTGAGGATCCGGACGGCGGCGCGCGCGATGGCCGTCGGGCGGATCCCCAGCTCGCTGGCGAACAGCTCCTCGAACAGCGGCAGGCAGCCGACGAACAGGCCCACCTCGCCCTCCTCGGCCACCGCCAGCTCGCCATCCGGCCCGTCATCCAGCCAGTCGAGCGGTCGCGGCGCGGCGGGCGCGGTGGCCATCAGCCGAGCGGCCGAGCGCAGCACGTCGCCGTGCGAGCAGCGCGCCGGCCAGTTGCCCTCGAGCCCGCAGCGCAGGCCGCCGACGAAGTCGACGAAGCGCACGCCCTGCGGGCAGCGCACCTCGCACAGCCCGCAGGCGAGGCAGCGCTCGAGCGCCCGGCGCTGGCCGCCGCCGGCCTCCAGCGGGTCGCGGCAGGCGGCGGCGCGGCTGGCCGAGAACAGGCCGAACGGAGCCAGCGGGCAGAGGCTCGAGCACTTGCCGCACTCGAGGCAGGCGGCGGCCCCGGTGGACGTGCGCAGCTCGCGGACGGCGTTCATCGGCCGGCCCCCGGGCGCGGCCGCGGGGCCGCGGCGCGTCCCACCGGCACCGGCCACAGCGGCGACGCGGCTTGGCCGCCGCCGTCGTAGACGACCCGGTCGGGGTCGAAGCCGATCGCGGCCAGCAGCGCGCGCGCCGTCGCGACGTGCCGGGCGGCAAGCGCGGCGCCGCCGGCAAAGCGACAGCCCTCGGCCCCGCAGCCCACCACCACCACCTTCTCGGCGCCCCGCCAGACCAGCTCGAGCAGGCGGCCGGGGTCGATCGAGCCGGCACAGCGCACGGTCACCAGCTCGTCCCGGCGGCCGGGGCGCGTCGCCCGGCTCCAGTGCGCGGGCCGGCCGGCGCAGGTGACGGTCACCCGC
>JBFGNS010000274.1:0-2681 GCA_041574955.1 Thermoanaerobaculia bacterium
CCGGTGGGCGCCGGCGGAGCGGGCCCGTTGACCCGCGAGCTGCAGAGCGCCTATCTCGACCTGGTGCGCGGGGTCGGCGGCTGTCCGGAAGGCTGGCGGACCCCGGTGCCGGCCGCCGCGGTCGCCGAGTAGTCCTCGGGCGAGCTGGTCGAGGCCTGAAGGGCCCTCGGGTCCGCTCGCCGACGCCCGGCCCGGTCTCCTCGCCTGCTCGCTCGCCGAGCGGCCCCGGGAGCGCTGCGAGCTCCGGCGAGCGGGTCTCGAGGTCCCCCCTCTCCCGCTCCGCTGCCGGCCGGGGAGGAGAGCAGGCTCAGTAGCCCGCCGGCAGCTCGAGGCCCAGGTTGGCGGCCAGGAAGGCCCACTCGTCGGCCACCTCCTCGATCAGCTTGCTGGTCGGCTTGCCGGCGCCGTGGCCGGCGCGGGTCTCGATACGGATCAGCACCGGATCGGCGCCACGGTGCGCCCACTGCAGCGCGGCGGCGAACTTGAAGCTGTGCCCGGGCACCACCCGGTCGTCGGTATCGGCGGTGGTCACCAGGGTGGCCGGATAGCTCTTGCCCGGCTCGAGGTTGTGGTACGGCGAGTAGGCGTAGAGGGCGGCGAACTCTTCGGGGTCGTCGGCCGACCCGTAGTCGTCGACCCAGAAGCGGCCGGCGGTGAACTTGTGGAAGCGCAGCATGTCCATCACCCCCACCGCCGGGAGCGCGGCGCCGAACAGTTCCGGCCGCTGGGTCATCGCCGCGCCGACCAGCAGGCCGCCGTTGCTGCGCCCCTGGATCGCCAGCTTCTCCGGGCGCGTGTAGCGGTTGTCGATCAGCCACTCGGCGGCGGCGATGAAGTCGTCGAAGACGTTCTGCTTCTGGAGCTTGGTGCCGGCCTTGTGCCACGCCTCGCCGTACTCGCCGCCGCCCCGCAGGTTGGCCGAGGCGAACAGACCGCCCATCTCCATCCAGGCCAGCCGGCTGGTCGAGAAGGACGGCGCCAGCGGGATGTCGAAGCCGCCGTAGCCGTAGAGCAGCGTCGGGTTGGCGCCGTTGCGCTCGAGGCCCTTCTTGTGGGCCAGGAACATCGGCACCCGGGTGCCGTCCTTGCTGGTGAAGAAGACCTGCGAGACCGTGTAGTCGTCGGGATCGAAGTCCACCTCGGCGCGCCGCATCAGGGTGCTCTCGCCGGTGATCAGGTCGTAGCGGTAGATGCTCGGCGGCGTGGTGAAGCTTTGGAACTGGTAGAAGGTCTCGCTGTCGGTGCGCTTGCCGTTGAAGCCGAAGGCGCTGCCCAGCCCCGGCAGCTCGACCTCGCGCACCGGGCGGCCGTCGAGGGTGAACAGCTTGACCGCAGTCGCCGCGTCGCGCAGATAGCGGGCGACGAAGAGGTTGCCCACCAGGTCGAGCGACACCATGGTGTCGTCGCTCTCGGGCACCAGCTCGCGCCAGCTCTCGGGCTCCGGTCGGCGGGTATCGATGGCGATGACCCGCCGCCGCGGCGCCTGGTGGTTGGTCATGAAGTAGAACACCGGGCCGTCGTTGCCGACGAACCCGTACTCGTGCTCGAAGTTGCCGATCAGCTCGACCGGCATCGCGTACGGCTCCTGGAGGTCGCGGTAGAGGATCCGATAGCGGCTGTCGGTCCCCTTCCAGACGGTGATCACCAGATAGCGGCCGTCCTCGCTGACGTCGGTGGCGAAGCCCCACTCGGGCTGATCGGGCCGCTCGTAGACCAGCACGTCGTCCTCCTGCGGCGTGCCCACCCGGTGGTAGTAGACCTTCTGGCCCAGGTTGAGGCTCTGGAACTCGGCCCCCTCGGCGGGCGGCTCGAAGCGGCCGTAGAAGAACCCCTTCGAGTCGGGGGTCCAGGTGGCGCCCGAGAACTTCACCCAGCGCACCTCGTCGGCCAGGGTGCGGCCGCTGTCGATCTCCAGCACCCGCCAGGTCCGCCAGTCGGAGCCCGCCTCGGCGACTCCGTAGGCGAGGTAGCGGCCGTCGTCGCTGACCGCGACTCCGGCGAGCGCCACCGTGCCGTCCTCGGACCAGCCGTTGGGGTCGAGCACCACCCGCGGCTCACCGTCGAGCGAGGTCTGGGTGTAGAGCACCGACTGGTTCTGCAGGCCGTCGTTCTTGCTGAACAGGTACCGGCCGCCGGCCTTGAACGGCGTCGAGTAGCGCTCGTAGTCCCACAGCTCGGTCAGCCGCTCGCGGATCCGGCCGCGCTTCGGGATCGACTCCAGATACGAGAAGGTGACTTCGTTCTGCGCGGTGACCCAATCGCGCACCGGTTGCGACTCGCGCACGTCCTCTTCGAGCCAGCGGTAGGGATCGGCGACCCGGGTGCCGTGGAGCTCGTCCACCTGGTCGCCGCGTTGGGTCTCGGGGTAGACCAGCTGGCGGCTGCGGGCGCTCGCCGGCAGGGCGAGAGCGGCGAAGATCGCGGCGAGGACGAGCGGGGTGCGAAGCGGACGGAGCATGCTGCGTCTCCTATGGTGCCGGTGGCGGTGAAGGCCGAAGCCGGGCGGGCCGGGACACGGTCCGAGGTGGGGCAACAAGCTACCACAGGGGGCCCCGCCGGCTGAGGTTAGAATCGCGGCCGAGGCGACAGACCACACGTTGGACCCGCGGAGGTGCGAATGGACCCGTTGCAGCGACTGCGGAGCGCAGGGCAGGCGATCTGGCTCGACTACATCCGGCGCG
>JBFGNS010000275.1:0-2565 GCA_041574955.1 Thermoanaerobaculia bacterium
ACCCCCCAGGCCCCCACCCCTCAAGGCCGCCACTCCACCCTGCTGGTCAGCACCTCTCCCGAGGCCGGGTCGCGGAGCGTGACGACCAGGTCGTGGCGGGCTTTGCGCAGCAGCGCTCGCGCGCGGTAGCGGTGGACGGCGCCGGCCGGCGGCCGCGCCTCGGCTTCGAGCACCAGCGGCACCACCAGCACCTCCGAACGTGCGCCCCGCCCGTCGAGCGCCGCCAGCCTGACCTCGACCTGCGCCCGCCAGCCCTCGGGATACGGCAGGTAGACCAGCCGGTCGAGCGGCAGGTCGATGGCCAGGGCCAGCTCCACCTTGCGCCCCTCGGCGCGGCGCGCCGAGCCCAGGTTGACGGCGAAGTCGTTCTCCGCCAGCGGGTCGCGGAACTTGAGCGCGCTCTCGACCACCAGCGCCTGCTCGGTGCCCGGCGCCAGGTCGAGGAAGCCGGCACGCGCGCGGGCCTCGAGGCCGGCCGGTCGCAGCTCGATACGGATGCGGTGGGAGCGGTCGTCGCGCTCGCGGCGCGGCGTGAAGCCGAGCCAGTAGTAGGACGCGACGTCCTCGGCCACCACCGCCAGCGGCCGCATGCGGTCGCCGTAGAGCAGCGCCCGCCCGCCGGTGTGCTCGGCGACCCAGCGCAGCGCCGACTGGCGCACGGTCTCCTGCGCCAGCACGCGCGAGACGGGATCGGGCGCCTGCTGGCGGTCGACGTTGCCGTCTTCGCGGCGCCCCGGCAGATCGAGCGGGTAGACCGTGTAGCCGAGCAGGTTGGCGGTCTCGGCGATCTCCTCGAGCAGCTCGAGATCGGTGGCGGTCTGGGTCGGTTTGTCGACCAGGCGGAAGCGCGCGTACGACGGCCAGGCGCCGGCCAGCAGCAGCATGAGCTTCCTACCCGGCGGCCGCGGCACACCGCGCAGCGTCGCGACCGCCGCCTCCACCACCCGCTCGAGCTCGAGCTCCTCCTCGACGGCGGAGAAGGTGCCGCCGCCGGGCACCGAGGCCAGACCCCGCCGGCGGCGCTCGGTGGTGCGGTGGAGACCGAAGGTCGGGCGGTCGCGGGCGGCGGCCAGGCAGGCTTCGAGGCGGCCGGCGTCGTCGGTCCAACCGCACAGCTGCAGCGGCTGCCGGCCGTCGAACGCCACTACGGCCATCCGGTCGCCGGGCGCCACGAGCGGTAGCTCGGCGGCCAGCCGCTCGAGCACCAGGTCGCGGTGAGCGCCGATGGCGAAGTAGTCGTCGATGAAGACCAGGGTGCTGGCGGGCACGCGTCCCGCCTCGGCCGCGGCGCGCGGCGGCGTCGCGGTCGTCGGCGAGCCGGCCGGCGGCGCCGGCTCGACGGCGCGGCCTTGCCGCACCTCGGTGAAGAACTCGATCGGCACCGTCTCGCCGTCGACCAGCAGGCGGAAGTCGCCGGCCCCGAGGCCGGTGACGCGCCGTCCGTCGCGGTCGGTGACCACCACCTCCACGTTGAGCACCCTGACGTCGACCGTCTCCTGGAAGACCCCACCGCTGTCCGGCTGCGGGGACGCCGGCACGGCCGCCGTCAGCAGCAGCGCCGGGCAGAAAAGCAGTAGCGGCTTGGTAAGGAACGGCTCGAAGGAGCTTCGCATCATCGGATCCAATCCAACGGTCGGGTGCGCGGTTGTCACCCACCTCTAGCAAGCCGCGTTCCGCCGGCGGGTTTCTCCCCTCTTTCTCGTGACCGTCATTCAGGTTATCGTGAAGCCAGGAACAAGGAGGCCCAGACAATGGAGGTCAACGGTCGGCTCTTCGTAGCGGCATCACTCCTGCTGCTCGCGGCGGGCTCGGTACCGGCGCTCGGCGCCGGCTCGTCACCCGCCGCCGAGGCGGTGGTGGCCGAGATGATCGCCGCTCACGGCGGCATGGAGCGGTGGGCGGCGGCCCCCACCGTGGCGTTCACCGACGAGTTCATCCAGCCCGGCGCCGACGCCGGCTTCCCGGCGCGCGTCGTGGTCGAGCAGGGGCGGCGGCGCGCCTACATCGACTACGCCGGCACGCTGCAGCTGGCGTGGGACGGCGACAAGGCGTGGTCGGCGGGCTCGCAGCCGCCGATGCCGCCGCGCTTCCTGGCGCTGCTCAACTACTACTTTCTCAACCTGCCGTGGCTGACGCGCGATCCGGGGGTGGTGCTCGGCGACCCCGGCTCGGGCAAGTTGTGGGACAACCCCACCGAGTACACCACCGTCCGCATGACCTTCGAGCCGGGCGTCGGCGACACCCCCGACGACTACTACGTCCTCTACATCCACCCCGAAACCAAGCGGCTGGCGGCCACCGAGTACATCGTCACCTACCGTGCGCTCCTGCCCGAGGGCGCCGACTCGACCGACCCCCACATCCTGGTCTACGACGAGTGGGCCACGGTCGACGGCCTGGTGGTGCCCACCCACTACACTATCTACGAGCTCGACCGGTCGGTCTACATCACCTGCGTGGCGCGCGACTGGTCGTTCAGCGAGCCGTGGGACGACAGCTGGATGGAGATGCCCGACGGCGCGCTGCTCGACGACTCCGAGCCGTAGGGCTTCGATAACATCCCCG
>JBFGNS010000276.1:0-2509 GCA_041574955.1 Thermoanaerobaculia bacterium
CTGCGCGCGCAGCCAGATGCGCGGCGCCCGCCGCTCGTCGAGGCTGCCCCGGAGCAGCCGCGACTTGCCGCACCCCGGAGGCCCTTCGAGCCGCAGCCCGACGCCGCCGAGTGCGGTGCGCAGACGCAGCTCGTCCTCCTGGCGGGTCACCGTCTCCACCCGGCGGTTGAAGATCTCCGGGTTGCGCCACGGCTCGGGGCTGGGGATCGGCCTGCCCACCTCCATCAGCGGCACGGCGGTGCCCGACGGCCCGTGATACGGCGCTCCGGCCTCGAGGGTGTGGGCGCGCTCGAGCATTTTGGCCGCCCAGGCCGTGAGGTAGACGCGGCCGGCTTCGACCGCCGGCGCCTGCTCCACCAGGTCGTTGGCCAGCGGGTCGGGGAGGGGCTCGATCGACTCGCCGCTGACCACCGCCTCGCCGGGCGCCACCAGCGCGGAGAGCGCCGAGCTCTGCTCGCCGGGCGTCCCCAGCAGCCGCCGGCACCAGTGGACGGCGGTATCGAAGATCGCCGGGTCGCCGGCGGCCGGCAGCACCGCGAAGCGGTCCTCGCCCAGCACCCGGATGCCGGCGCTGGCCGGCAGCCCCGCGAGCATCCCGGCGGGCGGCGGGCCGCCGCCCGCAGCCCAGAGCTGCACCGCGGCGATCGGCAGCCGCGGCCTCAGGCCGGTCGGTGCGCTCTCGGTCTCGCTCATCGTCCGCGCGGCGGGGGGAGGCAGACGCGCCGCGGGCCAGGCCCGGCCCCCTCGTCGCGCCTGGCACGCAGTCTACTATCTGTTATATTGAAGCCGGGCCTGGCCTTCCGGCCGCGCGCCCGCACCCGAGAACGCAGACGGCCCGAACGCGACAGCTCGCCGGCAGGCCGGCGTGACCAGCCTGGGACCGGGTCTTGGAGGGTTGAGGATGGCTACACGAAGGCTGATGAACCGCCTTTTCTACTTCACCATCGAGGACGAGAGCATGCTCGCCGAGGCGTTCAGCGACCTCGACGACTCGGTGTTCGCGATCACCTACAAGGTCGCCGGCACGGAGGACGTCTTCGTCACCACCGGTGAGACGCGCGAGGCGCTGGATCGCCACGACGTCGCCTACAACCTGCTCGCCGAAGAGGACGCGGATCGGATCTCGGTCTTCCACACCCCGCTGTCGCGCGAGGAGCTGGCCGATCACGAGGACGCGGTCAAGGCCCTGGCGCTGGCCTACCGGGCGATCGGCGCCGCCTGCGTGGGCGTCAACGGCGAGACCGACCTCGGGTTCGATCTCTCCGACGGGACCAAGGCGTACACCTACTTCACCGCCCCGGCCGGTCACACCTTCATCTGGCGGCTGTTCCAGAACCGCAACGAGGCGCGCGAGTTCCTCAGCAAGCTCACACTCGGCGACCGTGAGGCCGAGGCCTGGGTCGACGCGCTGCCGCTGGAGTCGTCCGACGAGCTGGTGGGCTACCACTAGTGGACCGGCGCTGAGCCTCCCCTTCGACGAGCCGACCTACGCCGTCTCCCAGCTCTGCGGTGAGCTGCGCGAGCTGGTGCGCGAGGCCTGGCAGGCGGTCTGGGTCTCGGGAGAGGTGCAGCGGCTGCGCGCCAGCCAGCGCGGTCACCTCTATTTCGAGCTGATCGAGAAGGGCGCCGGCGACGAGGTCGTCGCCAAGCTCGAGGCGGTCGCCTGGCGCCGCGACCACCAGCGGATCCGGCGGCTGCTGGCCGCCGACGGTCAGGAGCTGGCCGAGGGCCATGCCATCCGCTGCCGCTGCGACCTCGATTTCTATCCGCCGTTCGGCCGCCTGCAGCTGGTGGTGCGCGAGGTCGATCCGACCTTCACGCTGGGTGAGCTGGCGCGCCGCCGCCGCCAGGTGCTGGCGGCGCTGGCGGCGGCCGGTCTGCTGGAGCGCAACCGCACCCTGGCCCTGCCGGCGCTGCCGCTTCGGGTGGCCCTGGTGACCTCGGCCGGGAGCGCCGCCTACCACGACTTCGTGAGCACCCTGGCCGAGAGCGGCTACGGCTTCCAGGTGCTGCTGGTGCACGCCGCCGTCCAGGGCCGGACGGCGGCCGAGGAGATCGCCTCGGCGTTGGCCGTGGTCGGTGGGCTCGGAGCCGACTGTGTTGCCCTGGTGCGCGGCGGCGGCTCGCGCACCGACCTGGCGGTCTTCGACAGCCGGCGGGTGGCCGAGGCCGTCGCCCGCTGCCCGCGCCCGGTGCTCACCGGCCTCGGCCACCAGATCGACGAGTCGATCGCCGACCTCGCCGCCCACACGGCCCTCAAGACGCCGACCAAGGTCGCCGAGCACCTGGTCGAGCGGGTGCGCCGCGCCGAGGCCGCGCTCGTGGAGCTCGCCACCCGCCTGCCGCGCAGCGCCGGCGAGCGCCTGGGCACCGCCCGCGAGGGTCTGGGAGCGGTCGAGCGGGGCATGCGCCTGACCCGCTTCCGGCTGCGCGCCGCCGCCGAGCGCCGGCGCGGCCTGGCCGACCGCCTCGCCGCCGCCGGCCGCCGGCGCCTGGACGGCGCCCGCTC
>JBFGNS010000277.1:0-2444 GCA_041574955.1 Thermoanaerobaculia bacterium
GCCGCCACCGGCCTCAAGCTCCTCTGGCAGCTGCTGCCGGTCGCCCGCCGGCTCGGCAAGCTGAACGAGTACGAGGAGGAGCTCGGCCGCGCCGTGGAGCTGGCCAAGCAGGACCCCCAACGGCTGCTGGCGCTGGCCAGCGTCAAGGCGGAGCTCGAGCAGGAGGCGGGACGCTACGACGAGGCCGAGGCGACCATCCAGGAGACCCTCAAGCTGGCGCGCGGCATCGACCTCCGGCGCCAGGCACTGCTGCTCATCCAGCTCGGCAAGCTGTTCATCCGCCAGCGGCGCAACGAGGAGGCGCAGCAGCTGTTCTCCAGCCTCCACCACACGCTCGAGAAGCAGAGCCTGGCGCCGCTGGCGGCGACCTGCCGATTCTTCCTCGGCAACATCGCCATGCACGAAGACCGGCTCGAGGAGGCCGCCGGCCATCACCAGGCGGCCCTCGAGGAGCGCCGGCGCCAGAACCTGCCCGGCCCGGCCGGGCTGTCGTTGTCGGCGCTCGGGGCGGTCGCCCTGGCGCGGGGCAACTATCCCGAGGCGCTGGCCGCCTACCAGCAGGCCTTCGAGCTGCTGCTCGAGCACGGCAAGCCGACCGACGTCAGCTACACGCTGCTCGGGGTCGGCCGGGCGCTCACCCTGCTGGGGGACTACCCGGCGGCATCCAAGCCGCTGCGCCGGGCCCTGTCGCTGCGCGCCGGCCGTGACGACGTCGCCGGCGAGTCGATCGCGCGGCTCGAGGTGGCCAAGAACTACCTCCACCTCGGCCAGCCGGAGGTGGCGCTCAAGGAGGCGCGCGAGGCGCTGTTCCATCTCGAGCTGCTGTCGCTGCCCGGCCCGACCGCCGATGCCGAGTGCCTGCTGGGCCGCATCCACCTGGCGCGGCGCCGGCACGAGGAAGCGCGCAAGCATCTGTCGACGGCGCTGGCGACCCACCGCAGCCTCGAGCTGCAGCAGGCGGCCGCCTTCGATCTCGCCTGGCTGCTCGACACCGCCCTGAGCGCCGACGACCTGGAGGGCGTCCGGCGCTATGCGGTCGACCTCAAGGCGCTGGTCGACCGGCTCGACCGGATCGACATGGGCGAGCGCTTGCAGCTACGGATGTTCCGCGGCCTCGAGTTCCTGAGCTCGAAGGGACACAAGGTGGTCGACGCCAGGAAGCACCTCGAGGTCGCCTACCGCGAGGTGCTCCGCAAGGCGTCCCATCTCGAGCCCGAGACGCGGCACCGGTTCCTGCTCCAGATCGACGACAACCAGGCGATCGTCGCCGCTGCGGCGCGGCTCGGCCTGGCCGCCGCCTCGCCGCCGGCCGCCGGCGCTCAGGGGTAGTAGCCGCGCGTGGTGCGGGCCTCGAGCTTGCCGCCCCGGGCCTTGACCTCGACCTCGCGATACTCCCCGTCGCCGGCCGGCAGGTCCGAAGTGTAGGCCACCAGATAGCGGCTGCGCAGCTCTCTCTCGATCTCGCGGTAGACGCCGGTGAGCTCCGCGGCCTTGCCGATGATGAAGACGCGGCCACCGCTCTCCTCGGCCAGGTGAGTCAGCTTGCGGCGGATCCCGATGTCCAGCCGGCTGACCTCGAGGCCGATGCTGTAGACCGCCACCCCGCTGCGCCGGGCGTACTCGACCACCTGCGGGAACTCGAGTCCGCTGGCGGTGTCGTCGCCATCCGAGAGCAGGATCAGCGCCCGCTGGCCGCGCAGGCCGCGGAAGTAGTAGAGCGAGGTGACCAGCGCGTCGTGCAGCGTCGTCCAGCCGACCGAGCGCAGGCCGGTCAGCGTGGTCTCGAGGGCGCTGACGTCGCTGGTCGGAGGCATCAGCAGGTAGGGCTGATCGGAGAAGCCGAGGGCGAAGGCGCGGTCGCGCGGCTTCATGACGCTGCGCAGGAAGGCGACCGCCGCCGCCTGCGCCTCGGGCAGCGCGGCAACCATCGAGCCCGAGGTGTCGATGGCGATGCCGATCGTCAGCGGCAGGTTGTCGACCAGCTCGAAGCGGCTGATCCTCTGACGCCGGCCGTCCTCGAAGACCTCGAGGTCGTCGGCGGTGAGATCGAGAACCGGGTTGCCCGTGCCGTCGGTCACGGCGACGTAGAGCTCCACCAGGTTGACCTCCACCTGGTCGAAGTACTGCGGCGTGCGCAGGAAGCGCACGTCCTCGGCGCGGCTGCCGTCGTCGAGCTCCGCCACCGCGGTCAAATAGACGATCTGCTCGCCCGGCGGCAGCTCCACGCGGGCCGTCCAGGGCGGGTTGGTCAACTCGGCCTGCAGCGCGTCGTTGACCAGGAACTCCAGCTTCTCGACCCGCCGCTCCTCGGGCACCGTGATCTCCGCGCGCGCGGTCACCGGGCCCCGAGGCCCGCGGCCGCGCGCCGGCTCGAGGATGCGCACGGCCAGCGCGCCGCGCGGCTGGTTGAGGATGATCTCGTCGGCCGCCACCAGCTCGCCGCC
>JBFGNS010000278.1:0-2325 GCA_041574955.1 Thermoanaerobaculia bacterium
CGACGTGCCGACCATCCTCGACGTGCTGATGGGCTCGACCATGCTGTCGAGCGTCGGGCGCGCCCAGCGGGTGATGGCCGACGCGGATCTCTGTCTCGAGCCGCCGATCGAGCGTTTCGGGCTCCTCGAGTTCGAGGCCATGGAGGACCTGGTGGAGGTCGGCTACCGCTACGCGCTCGGCGAGATCGAGAGCTGGCTGGAGAAGGGGCCGCCACCCTGGCGGGGGACGCCGGATTGAGCCCCAAGCGGCGCCGAAGCCGGGCCGCGGTGCCGTGGCCCGTCGCCGGGGCTCTGGTCGCGCTGGCGCTGGCCGCCGCCGCCGGGCTGCCGGCCCTGTTCCCGTTTCTCGGCCGCCTCGAGAGCCACCTCGTCGACCTGCGGTTGGCGACCCTCACTCCGGCGGCGGAGGAGCGCGACGATGTGGTGCTGGTGGCGGTCACCGAGGGCACCCTCGCGCAGCCCGACCTCGCCTACCGCTCGCCCGTCGATCGCGGACAGCTGGCGCTCTGGGTCGAGGCGCTGGTGCGGGCCGAGCCCCGCGCGCTGGTGCTCGACATGTTCTTCGACCAGCGCACCGAGGAGGAGAAGGACGAGCGCCTGCGGGCGGTGCTGGCCGGCGCCTCGGTGCCGATGGTGGTCGCCTGGGGTGAGCAGGAGACGAGCGTGGAGGAGCCGCGCCGCTGGCTCGACCGCCTGGCTCGCCTGGTGGCACGGCAGCCGCCCGCGACCGGCTCCGCCGGCGGCCTGACCGAGCAGCAGGCCGCCTTCCAGGAGGCCTTCCTGCCGGACAACGTGATCCGCGCCCACGCCGATCTGGTGACCGACGGCGCCGGTGTGGTGCGCTGGGTACCGGCGGCGAAGACCACCGGCGACGGCGGGCCGCTGCCCTCCCTGGCGGCGGCGGCGGCCACCGCCGCCGGCGCCGCGCCGCCGCCCGGCGAGCTCGAGATCGCCTACCGCGGCAACTACCGTCAGCACCCCACCTACGGCTTCAGGGTCTACGAGGCGCACATGGTCCCCTTCCTGCCCGCCGACTGGTTCGCCGGCCGGGTCGTGATCGTGGGCGCCGGCCTGCCGTGGACCGACCGCCACCGCACCCCGTTCTCGGCCGCCGGCGGCGCCGCCGCCACCCTGCCCGGGGCGCTGGTGCACTCCCACGCCCTGGCGCAGATCCTGGACGGCAGAAGCGCGCCGCGCGCCGGCCTGCCGCTGGCGCTGGCGGCGACTCTCGTGCTGGTCGTCGCCGGCCTCGGCATCGCCGCCATCGACCGCTCCTGGCCGCTCAAGACCGTGCTGGTGGCTCTCGTCGCCGCCGGCTTCCTGGTCGGCGGCTTCGCGCTCTACCAGCGCGCCGGGCTGATGCTGCCGCTGGTGACCCCGATCGTCGGTCTGGCCACCGCCTACGGCCTGACCGCCGCCTACACCAGCCGCCGCAACCTGGCCCAGAAGCGGGAGATCCGGCGGGCCTTCGGCCACTACCTGGCGCCGGAGGTCGTGAGCCAGCTCGAGGAGGAGCCCGAGCGGCTGGAGCTGGGGGGAGAGGAGCGCGAGCTGACCTACGTGTTCACCGACATCGCCGGCTTCACCTCGCTGTCGGAGAAGTTGGCTCGCGAGGGTCGGCCCGATACGCTGGTGGAGCTGCTCAACGAGTATCTCGACGGCATGTGCGCGATCATCCTCGAGCACCGCGGCACGATCGACAAGTTCATCGGCGACGCCACCGTCAGCGTGTTCAACGCACCCGAGCCCCAGACCGACCACGCCGAGCTGGCGGTGCGCTGCGCCCTCGGCCTCGACCGCTTCGCGCAGGGGTTCAGCGAGCGTCAGCAGGAGGCCGGCCTCGAGTTCGGCATCACCCGGATCGGGGTCCACACCGGCCGCGCCGTGATCGGCAACTTCGGCGGCAGGAAGCGGTTCGACTACACCGCCATCGGCGACACCGTGAACACGGCGGCCCGCCTGGAGGGCGCCAACAAGTACTTCGGAACGCGTGTCGCGGTCAGCGGCGACACCGTTGCCCGCTGCACCGGCATCGAGTTCCGGCCCGTCGGCGAGCCGGTGCTCAAGGGGCGCAGCGAGCAGCTCACCGTCTACGAGCCGCTGGCCGAAGGCGCTCTCGAGCCCGACGCCGTGGCCGGATACCTGGCCGCCTACGAGCGGCTGCAGCGCGGCGACGCGGACGCCCTCGGGGCCTTTCGCGACCTCGCCGCGCGCTACCCCGACGACCGGTTGATCGCGATGCACCTCGAGCGCCTCGAGCGCGGCGAGAGCGGTCCCCGGATCGTCCTGAAAGGAAAATGACCATGCCCAAGAACCGAGCACTCG
>JBFGNS010000279.1:0-2111 GCA_041574955.1 Thermoanaerobaculia bacterium
CGGCGTCGCCATCGTCGACGTGACGCGGCCCGCGC
This sequence comes from Thermoanaerobaculia bacterium, assembly GCA_041574955.1. Taxonomy (GTDB): domain Bacteria; phylum Acidobacteriota; class Thermoanaerobaculia; order Multivoradales; family JAHEKO01; genus CALZJC01. Next base: position 36 of record JBFGNS010000279.1, read on the forward strand.
GGCCCGCGCTGGCCGAGCTGTACGACGCCGAGGGCAGGCTCGACGACGTGTGGGACGTCAAGGTGGCGTCGACCTCGTCCAGCCTGTTCGCCTACGTCGCCGACGGCGCGCACGGGCTCAGGGTGCTCCAGCTCACCTCGCCCGAGACCACCCCGGGCTACCTCGGCTTCAGCCCGCGGCCGGCGCCACGGCTGATCGCCACCCGCCACACCCGCGGACCGGCGCTGGCGCTGTCGAAGCCGCTCGACCGCGACCGGGCGGTGGACGAGAGCGGCAACCAGGTGAGCGTTTTCAACCGCATCGGAGCGCGGCCGTTCAACCTGGACGAGATGCGGCGGCTCTACCTGCGCGACGGGGTGCCGTACCGGGTGGTGGACGAGCCGCCGGCGGCCGGCGCCGGGGGGGGCGCGCCGTGAAACGACCAGGCGAGGCCGGAGACGATCTCGCCGGGAGGCTCACCATGCGAAGACCGCTGACCGTACTCTGCTCGTTGACGCTGGCGCTGGCGGCGGCCGCCGCCCCGGCGCAGCCGCCCCGGCCCGGCGCGCCCGAGCCGGCCGCCGACGCCGGCCGCTTCGCCGTCGGCGAGTACGTCGGCCCGGCCACCTGTGCCACCGCCAACTGCCACGGCCGCGGCGACGCCGGCGAGGAGACCGACGTGCTGCAGAACGAGTACACCACCTGGGTGGAGCGCGACCCCCACTTCCGCGCCCACGAGGTGCTGTTCGACGAGCGGGCGCGGATCATCGCCCGCAACCTGGGCACGGCGACGCCGCCCACCGAGGACGTCCACTGCCTGTCCTGCCACGCGCTGCCGGTGCCGCGGCGGCTGGCCGGCGGGCGGATGACGATCGAGGACGGGGTGTCGTGCGAGGCGTGCCACGGCCCCGCCGGCGGCTGGGTGGACCAGCACGCGCAGCTCGAGTGGAGCTACGCCGACTCGGTCGCCGCCGGCATGATCGACCTGCGCAATCCGGCCACTCGCGCGCGGGTCTGCCACGAGTGCCACCTCGGCGCCGCCGACCGCCAGGTCGGCCACGAGCTGATCGCCGCCGGCCATCCGCAGCTGGTGTTCGAGCTCGACAACTACGCCGAGGCGATGCCCAGCCACTGGCTGTCGTTCGTCGAGCGGGCCGAGTACGAGCCGCCGCCGGCCTCGCCGGCCGCCGCCTGGGCGGTGGGTCAGGTGGCCGGCTTCCGCGACTACCTGGACCATCTCGCCGGGCGCACCGCCGCTGGCGGCTGGCCCGAGTTCGCCGAGCTGAGCTGCGACGACTGCCACCACTCGCTGGCCGAGGAGCGCTGGCGGCGGCCGCGGCCCGCCGGCGCGCGTCTCGGCATGCCGCGCTGGAGCCCGGCGCGCTGGGCGGTGCTGCGGCTGGCGGTCGAGCAGCGGGCGCCCACCAGGCTGCCCGAGCTGGCCGCCGGTGTCGACCGGCTGGCGGTGGTGGTCGGCGACGTGCGCGCCTCGCCGGCGGCGGTGGCGGCCGCCGCCGACGCCCTGGCCCGCCAGCTCGACAGCGTGCTGCCGGCGCTGCGCGGCGGCTGGAGCGCGTCCGCGCTGCGCAGCCTGATGCGCTCGATCGCCGCTGACCGCGGCTACCTCGAGACGGCCGACCGGGAGAGCGCCGAGCAGGCGGCGCTCGCGATACAGTCCCTTTACTCTTCGCTGGTTGCGGTCGCCCCGAGCCAGGCTCGCGGCCCGGTTTCGGTGACGATCGACGAGCTGTTCGATGCGTTGCAAGACCGCTACGCCTACCGGCCCGAGAGCTTTGTCGAGATCCTTGCCCGCCTGGAAGACCAGCTGCGCTGAGCCGGCGGGGCTGGCGGCCGGGCTGGGGCCCGGTCTGGGGGCCGAGCTTCCCTCTGCCGCCGCCGGTGCCCGGCTGGTGCTCTGGCTCGCGCTGGCGCTGGCCGGCTGCGGCGGCGGCCCGGTCGAGCAGGCCCCGGGTGCCGCGGCGCCCGCGGCGCCCGAAGCGGCGGCGGTCGAGCCCGCAGCGCCGGCCGCGGCGCCGCCCGGGGTCGACGAGCTGCGCAAGCCGCCGGCCAGCCCGCCCTTGCCGGAGCGCCGGCTGC
>JBFGNS010000280.1:0-2091 GCA_041574955.1 Thermoanaerobaculia bacterium
GCCCGGGGCGGAGCGACATCACCCTCGCCTTTGGAGCGCAGCCCCGGGCCCCCGACCGGCCAGCGCACCCGGCCCGAAGCCTCAAGCCCCAAGCCCCCAAGCCCCCAAGCCCTCAAGCCCCCAAAGGGCCCAAACCCTCAGTTGATCGGCACCCTCCCCGCGTACCCCTCGTCGTAGCCGTGGAAGTGGCTCAGGCTCTCCTCCGGGTACTTCCAGCAGAAGTAGCCGTCCCCCGAGTCCCAGTCCACCAGCCACAGCCCCTTGATCTCGCAGCCCAAGGCGGTCACCTCCTGGGCCCACCCCTGGATGATCCGCTCGACCGTGTCGTCGAGCTCCGCCTTGCGGCTCTCCATCTCCGCGCGGCTCTGCAGCCGGTTGACGATTGCCTCGATCTGGCCGACGGCGCGCTCGGTCAGCTCGCGCACCTGCGGCAGGGTGGCGACGGCCTCCTCGTAGGAGAAGATCCTCTTGTCCTCGGGCATCGGGCCGGTAGGCTAGCAGAGCGCTGACGCCGGGGCGCCGCGCCCCCGGCGACCCCGCCGGCAGGCTGCGATACCATCGCCCACCGCATGAGCTCCGCCAACCACCACGACCGTCCGTCGGGGCGCATCGAGGTCATCACCGGCGGCATGTTCTCGGGCAAGAGCGAGGAGTTGGTGCGTCGCATGCGCCGCGCGCTGATCGCGCGGCAGCGGGTGCAGGTGTTCAAGCCGTCGGCCGACGACCGCGACCCGGCCGGCGTGCTGGTGACCCGCGACAACCGCGAGGTGCCGGCGGCCAGCGTCACCAGCAGCGCCGAGATCCGCGACCTGCTGCGCGACGACGTCGAGGTGGTCGGCATCGACGAGGCCCAGTTCTTCGACCGCGAGCTGGCGGAGCTGGTCACCGAGCTGGCCGACCGCGGCGTGCGGGTGATCGTCGCCGGGCTCGACCAGGACTACCGCCGCCAGCCGTTCGGCCCGATGCCGGCGATCCTGTCGCTGGCCGAGTATGTCGACAAGGTGCACGCCGTCTGCGTGCGCTGCGGCGGCCCGGCCCACTACAGCCAGCGCATCGCCGGCGGCCGCGAGCAGATCCAGGTCGGCGACACCGAGAGCTACGAGGCGCGCTGCCGCACCTGCTACGAAGAGTACGAGCCGAGCTAGTCGGCGCGCTCGATCGGTACCGGCCGGTTGCGGTCGTCGACCGCGACGTAGACCACCTCGGCCTCGGTGACCTTGACGATGCCGCCGCCGCGGGTGCGGCGCTCGGCCTCGACTGTGACCTGGACGGTGATCGAGGTGGTGCCCTGGCGGGTGATCTCGGCGTACAGGCTGACCAGGTCGCCGACGTAGACCGGCTCGTGGAACTCGACCTCGCGCATGGCGACGGTGACCAGCCGGCCGCGGATGCGGCGGTGGGCCTCGACCGCTCCGGCCTGGTCGATGTAGGACAGGATGATGCCGCCGAAGATGGTGCCGAGCGCGTTGGTGTCGCGCGGCATCATGGTGACCCGGATCGCCGGCTGGCGGTCGGCCGCGCTCACGGCGCCTCCCCGGCCGCTGCCACCGCCGCCGCCACCGCCTGGGCCGGGCTGTCCGCCCGGGTCAGGAGCGGCTCGCGGGCGCCGCTCGGCGGCTCCAGCCGCCAGCTGTCGAGCCGCACCACCGGCCGGCCGTGCTTGATCGCCATGGCGATCTCGGCGAGCGTGCCCCACTCGCCGCCGACCGCGATGACGGCGTGCGCCGACAGCACCAGCACCAGGTTGCGGGCCTGCCCCAGGCCGGTGTAGATCGGCAGCTGGATGTGGGGGTTGGGCGGGCTCTCGGCGGCGCTCGCGCCCGGCAGGATGCCGACGGTCAGGCCGCCGCCGGCGCGCGCCCCCTCGGCCGCCGCCGCCATCACGCCGCCGCCGCCGCCGCACAGCAGCACGCCCACGCGGGCGATCTCGCGGCCGGTGTCGTAGGCCAGGCGGCGGTGCTCCTCGCCGCAGGCCGCACCGCCGGCGACCGCGATCCGCAGGCCGGGAAGCTGCATGGCGCCATGCTATCGTGGCTCGGCGCCACCCATGGACCCGGCTGAACCAGGACCGCCCGGCACTGAGCCGGGCGC
>JBFGNS010000281.1:0-2082 GCA_041574955.1 Thermoanaerobaculia bacterium
CCACCGGCCGCCGGGCGGTGAGGATCCCGAGCCCGCCCCACGCCGCCCGCCCGGCGTAGCAGCCGGCGAGCAGCGGCGCAGCGACGAGCACCGCGAGAAGGCTCGGTCCGAACCGGGGCACCGGGCTGGGAGTGTAGCGGGGATGAGCCGGATGCCGAGCAGGACACCACGCCCGAGGGCTTGACTCGGCACGGGGTAATGGTGTATTAGTAGACTAGGACAGCGATGCACCAACCATGCTGATCGCCATCAGACCCTCCGACTCCCGCCCGATCTACCAGCAGATCATGGACGAGATCCGCCGCGCCATCGTCGTCGGAACGCTCGATCCGGACGATCCGCTGCCGTCGGTGCGCCAGCTCGCCGCCGAGCTCAGGATCAACCCCAACACGGTGCAGCAGGCCTACCGCGAGCTCGAGCGCGAGGGGGTGGTGCACAAGCGGCGCGGGCTGGGCACCTTCGTCAGCGGCCTGCGCTCGGCCGACGACGAGCGGCAGAGTCTGGCGCGCTCGCTGGCCGAGCGCACGCTGCGCGAGGCCTACCGTCACGGTCTGTCGGTCGACGAGCTGGTGGCGGCGGTCGAGCGCGCGGCGCGTGACGACAAGCGCCGCCACCGCGACCGGCAGCAGGAGAGGAAGCCATGAGAGAGGAGCTGTTCGAGATCTTTGACGGCCGCCCGCGAGCGGCCCGCACGCGCGGCCTGAGCAAGCGGTTCGGCGCCACTACCGCGCTTGCCGGACTCGAGCTGGCCGTGCCCGAGGGCGCGGTCTACGTGCTGGTCGGGCCCAACGGCGCCGGCAAGACCACGACGCTCAGGACGCTGCTCGATCTGACGGCGCCCGACGAGGGCCACGCCGAGGTCTTCGGCCTGCCGTGCGCTGCGCGCGGCGCCGAGGTGAGGGCGCGCATCGGCTACGTGCCGGAGAGCCAGGAGTTCCACTACGGCGATCTCTCGGTCGCCGCGTTGCTCGGCCATCACGCCGCCTACTTCCCGGCCTGGGACCCGGGCTACGCCGACCGGCTGTGCGGCGCCCTCGAGATCGATGCCCGGCAGCGGTTCGGCAAGCTGTCCAAGGGCCAGGCGCGGCGCGTCCAGCTCGTGCTGGCGCTCGCCCACCGCCCGCCGCTGCTGCTGATGGACGAGCCCACCGACGGGCTCGACCCGCTGGCCCAGGACCGCTTCCTGGAGCTGCTGGCCGAGCATCTGGCCGAGACCCCGACCACCGTCCTGGTGTCGACCCACCGGGTGCACGAGGTCGAGGGGATCGGCGACTGCCTCGGCGTGCTGCGCGACGGCCGGCTGGTGGCGCAGCTCGATCGCCAGCGGCTCGAGCGGCGGCTGCAGCGGGCCGGCTTCGAGGTCCCCGAGGGGTGGCGCGAGCCCGCGACGCTCGCCGAGCGGGTGCTGCGCCGCCGCGACCGCGGCCGCGAGCGCTCGTGGGTGGTGTGGGGCGAGCCCGACCGGCTGGCGACCGAGCTGGCGGCCGCCGGCGCCACGCTGCGGCAGCTCGAGCCGCTCAACCTCGAGGAGTCGACCCGCGCCCTGCTGGCGATGGAGGAAGGCCGATGAGCGACGCCGCACCGAACCGCGAGCTACCGCGCACCGCCGCCATCGCCGGCGCCCAGCTACGGCTGCTGTTCGGCCGCAAGCGGAGCGGCTTCTGGATCGCGCTGGCGATCGTGTTGACGCAGATCGTGGCCGCCGGCACGGCGGGCATCCTGTTCGGCGTCCGCATCGAGACCGGCCACGAGCAGGAGGCGGCACGGGTGATGTGGTCCAAGGTCGACGAGTTCTCCGACGAGCTGGAGTTTCCGTTCGACGAAGGCGTCGCGGCGATCTCGGTGGTCGCGCTCGCCGCGCTGGCCTGGGGTCTGTTCTGGCCGTTCCGGGTCTGGACCGAGGAGAGGCCCCAGAGGCGGGGCTACCACTGGGCGATGCCCGTCGGCCGTCGGCGCCACGATCTGCTGCGCACTGCCGTCGGGCTCGGTGCCCTGATCGCCATCATCCTGCTGCTGATGACGGTGGCCGGGATCACCATTGCGCTGGCCGGCCACGGCGAGCTGGTGGCGCGCTTCGGCGCC
>JBFGNS010000282.1:0-2034 GCA_041574955.1 Thermoanaerobaculia bacterium
GGCGAGGGCGGACCGCGGTAGCCGCGGCACAGCGACACCCGGAACCGCCGCACCGGCTCGCCGCGCCGCTCGAGCACGATCGGCTCGAGCTCGTCGCACGAGTCGAACGCCCGGTCGAGCGCCTCGCCCCAGGCGGGCGTGCCGCGGTCGGAGTCGATCAGCAGGGCGTCGCGGCCGGCCAGCGCGGTGAGCTCTTCGCCCAGGTAGTCGAGCTGGTAGGCCGGCTCGCCCAGCACGTTCAGACCGTGGACCTCGAGGTCGCCGTAGAAGCGCAGCTCGGCGGGGGTCTTGTAGCTGTCGGTCGAGAACAGGAACGCTTCGGGGTGGCGCGCCGCGCGCTCCTCGACGGCGCGGGTCAGCTGCCGCCAGCCGAAGACCGTGTCGTCGCCCCCGACCGGCCACGGATAGAACAGGAGCTCGACCGCCAGCGCGAGGTGGAACAGCGCCACCCACAGGAGCTGCCAGCGGAACAGCCGGCGGCCGGCGGCGAGCGCCACGAGCGGCACGCCGGCCAGGTAGACCGGCAGCGGCCAGTTCATCTTGACCCAGAACAACGGCGACGCCGCCAGGCAGATCGCCAGAAGCGGCAGCGAGAAGGCGAGCAGGAACAGCCGGTCGGCGTCGAGCGTGCCGCGCGCCCAGCTCCGCACCGCCCGCCAGCAGGCGGCGAGGAAGGCGGCGAACACCACCGGCCCGACCAGCGCCGACTGGTGGACGGCGACGAACAGGCTGCCGCCGAGGTCGAACCGCAGCAGGTGCTCGGCCCGCTCGACCGACTGGAAGCGGAACGAGGCGAAGCCGTGCTCGAGGTTCCACAGGTAGACCGGCAGCGAGACGGCCTGCGCCACCGCGATAGCCAGGTACGGCCACGGCGTCCTGAGCAGCCGCCGGTGGCGCGGCGAGACGACGAGAAACAGCACCAGCCCGGCCTGCAGCAGAAGAGCCACGTACTTGCTGTCGAACGCCAGCCCCATGAGCAGCCCGGCGAGAAGCCAGCTCGCCGGTCCGCCGCCCGACACCGCGCGGTGGAGCGCGATAAGCGCCAGCGTCCAGAACAGCGCCAGCGGCACGTCGGGGCAGGCGACCAGCGACAGCCCGGTGACCACCGGCAGGGTGACGAACAGCAGCCAGGCGGCGGCGCGGCGGCGGCGCGGCAGGAAGCGGCCGAGCAGCAGCCAGGCCGCCAGCTGCAGCCCCACCGTCGCCGCCCACGGCACCAGCCGCACGCTCCACTCGCTCTTGCCCAGCAGCTCGAGCGGCGCCCACAGCAGCCAGCCGATCATCGGCGGATGGTCGAAGTACGACAGCGCCGGGTGGAGGCCGTAGAGCGCGTAGTACGCCTCCATCGGCATCAGCTCGTAGGCCGGGATCATCGCCAGCCGGGCGAGCGACACCGCGACGAACACCCCCACCGCAACCCACCACCCCACCCGGGGCAGCGAGCCCCCTCCCACCTCACCAGGGGAGAGCGCGGCCGCGACGGAGCTCGGGGGCACGGGGGGATGGTACTGCAGTGCTCGGGGGCTCGAGGGGGTGGCGCTTCGGGCCGGGCGCGCTGGCCGGTCGGGGTCCCGGGGCTGCGCTCCAAAGGCGAGGGTGATGTCGCTCCGCCCCGGGCCCCCACCCGGCTGACGCTCCCTCCCGCCGAACTGCTCCAAGCCCTCGAGCCCTCGAGTCCTCAACTCACTCACGGCAGGGCGTCGCAGGCGCGTCGGAGGTCGGGGCCCGGTCGCTGGGCCGCCGGTGGCCCGGGCTGCGCTCCAATGGCGAGGGTGATGTCGCTCCGCCCGGGCCCCCGCCGGCTGACGCTCCCTCCCGCCGAGCTGCTCCAGGCCCTCGAGCCTCCAAGCCGCCAAGCCCCCACCGGAGGCCGGCGTCAGAGTCGAGGGGGACAGGGTCCCAGGGTAGCTCTCGGCCAGCGCAGCGCAACGCCAGCGGGAGTCCGACGCCGATGCCGCGCGCCAGCCGAGTGCAGGCGAGCGCCCCGCTCGAAAGTCCGACTGCGCGCGAGCCGGTACCCTGGGACCCTGTCCC
>JBFGNS010000283.1:0-1935 GCA_041574955.1 Thermoanaerobaculia bacterium
CACCTCGACCTCGGCGTCGCGGTAGGCGGGGATGCCGCAGGCCTCGTCGAAGACGCCGCGGGGCATCAGCACGTTGGCCTCCGGCCAGTACATGATCACCGTGCCGGGCTCGACGGTGCCAGCACAGGCGCGGCCGGCGAGCTCACCGGTAGCGCTGCGCACCCGCACCGGGTCGCCCGGCTCGAGACCCAGGCGGGCGAGCTCGGCCGGCGCCATCATCACCGCGTCGCGGCGGACGCCGGTGAGGGCGTCGCGGTCACCGAACACCATGCTGTTGAACTGCTTGCCGCGCCGTGTGTTGAGCCGGTAGCGGCCCGGCCGCGCGCGGCGCTCGGGCGGCCGCAGGACCGGGAAGCGGGCCTTGCCGCTCGCGGTGCCGAAGCGGCCCCCGGCGGCCAGGTGCCGGCCGCCCCACTGGAACTGGTCGCCGGCCGCGGCGAGCTCCTGGATGCCGTCGTAGAGCGGCACGACGCGGGCGATCTCGGCACGGATCTCGGCGGTCGAGGCGAAGCCGACCCGCGCCGCCGCCGCCGGCCGGACGCGCTCGGCCAGCTCGACGAGCACGCGCCACTCGTCGCGCGCCTCCGCCACCCGCGGCCCCGGGATCTCGGGGCTGAAGATCACCCGCCGCTCGGTCGAGGTCTCGGTGCAGCCGCCGGCCATCTCGTAACGGGTCGTGGCCGGCAGCAGCAGCACGGTGTCGGCCGGCTCCACCAGCATCTGCGGATTCATGACGATGTCGTGGTGCACCCGCAGCGGGATCCGCTCGAGCGCCCGGCGCACGTAGTTGCTGTCCGGCAGCACGCGGAAGAGGTTGGACCCCACGCACCACAGGGCGTCGAGCTCGCCGTCGTGCGCCCGATCGACCATCTCGGCGGCGTAGAGGCCGCGCCCGGTGGGCACCGGAAAGCCCCACAGCTCGCCCAGCCGCCGAGCCCCTTCGGCGTCCGGTGCCAGGCCGCCCGGCAGGACGTTGGGCACGCACCCCATCTCGGCGCCGCCCTGGACCCCGGAGTGACCGCGGATCGGCATCAGCCCGGCGCCGTCGCGTCCGACCATGCCGCGGGCCAGCGCCAGCGTGGCGATCGCCTGCACGTTGTCGACACCGTGACGGTGCATGGTGATCCCCATCGACCAGACGAAGATCGCTCCCTTGGCCTCGGCGTAGAGCCGCGCCAGCTCCAGCATCGCCGCTCGCGACAGACCGCTGGCCTGTTCGAGCTCTTCGAAGCTCTGCTCGGCGAGCGCCGCCTCGAGCTCGGCCCAGCCCTCGGTGTGCTCGGCGATGAACCGGCGGTCGACCCAGCCGGCGCCGATCAGCTGCTTGAGGACGCCGTGGATGAAGGCGATGTCGCCGCCCACCCGCACCGGAAAGTGGCGATCGGCGATCTCGGTACCGAACAGCGCCGAGCCGGGGTTCGACGGCACCCAGTAGCGTTCCATCCCGGGCTCGCGGTAGGGGTTGACCATCACCACCCGGGCACCCTGCTTCTTCGCCAGGTGCAGGTACTTCATCATCACCGGCTGGTTGTTGGCGACGTCGGAGCCGAAGAAGACGATCAGGTCGCTCTCGAGCACGTCCCGGTAGCTGCAGGTGGTGGCGGCAAAGCCGATGGTCCGCTGGAGCCCGGTCGTCGACGCCGCGTGGCACAGGCGGGCCGAGTTGTCGACGTGGTTGGTGCCCAGGTAGCGCGCCACCTTCTGGGCGACGTAGTAGGTCTCGTTGGCGGTGCCCCGCGATACCAGATAGAAGGCGAGCCGCGCCGGGTCGACACGGCGGATCCGCTCGGCGGCCAGCGCGAGCGCCTCATCCCACGACAGCGGCGTGAACCCGGGCTCGCCGCGGCGCCGCACGAGAGGCACCGGCAGCCGCCCCATGCGGCGCAGCTCGGCCTCGCTGCGCCCGGCGAGGCTGCCGGCGTCGGCCGCCTGGCG
>JBFGNS010000284.1:0-1834 GCA_041574955.1 Thermoanaerobaculia bacterium
GAGGCTGGCGACGAGGTACTTGCGCGATCCCCAGTCGCCGTAGGGCCCCGGCCACATGTCCCAGCCCGCCTTGGTGGAGACGATCAGCTCGTCGCGGTGTGCGGCGAGATCGTGGGTCAGGATCTGGCCGAAGGTCTCCTCGGCCGCCAGCTCGAGCCGGTCGAGCGCCGCCACCGCCGCCTCGACGTGCCCCACCCGGCTGGCACCGACCAGCGCCGAGGTGACCTCCCGGTGGCGCAGCACCCAGGCGACCGCCAGCTGGGCCAGCGACTGGCCGCGCGCCGACGCGACCTCGGACAGCCGGCGCACCTGAGCCAGCCTCTCCGCGGTGAGGTCGGCGGCGTCAAGGAAGCCGTGCGGCTTGCCCGCCCGCGAGTCGGGTGGGATGCCGTCGAGGTAGCGGTCGGTCAGCAGGCCCTGCGCCAGCGGCGAGAAGACGATGCAGCCGACGCCCTCGTCGCCGAGCACCGCGAGCAGTCCGTCCTCGGCCTGGCGATCGAACATGTTGTAGCGCGGCTGGTGGATCAGGCACGGGGTGCCGAGCCGGCGCAGCACGGCCACGGCGCGCCGGGTCTCCGCCGGCGAGTAGGCCGAGATGCCGGCGTACAGCGCCTTGCCCTGCCGGACGATCGCGTCGAGCGCGCCCATCGTCTCCTCGAGCGGCGTCTCGGGGTCGGGCCGGTGATGGTAGAAGATGTCGACGTACTCGAGGCCGAGCCGGTACAGGCTCTGATCGAGGCTGGCGACGAGGTACTTGCGCGATCCCCAGTCGCCGTAGGGCCCCGGCCACATGTCCCAGCCCGCCTTGGTGGAGACGATCAGCTCGTCGCGGTGTGCGGCGAGATCGCGGGTCAGGATCTGGCCGAAGGTCTCCTCGGCCGAGCCGTAGGGCGGCCCGTAGTTGTTGGCCAGGTCGAAGTGGGTGACGCCGAGGTCGAAGGCGCGGTGGACCATGGCGCGCGCGTTGTCGAAGTCGTCGACGGCGCCGAAGTTGTGCCACAAGCCGAGCGACACCGCCGGCAGCCGGATGCCGCTCTCGCCGCAGCGGCGGTAGCGCATGGCGTCGTAGCGGTCGTCGGCGGGTCGGTAGGTCACGGGCCGGCTCCTTGCGGTCCGATCTTCTCACCCGCCGTCGGCTTCACCCGCCATCAGCTCCAGGTTGCGCTCGATCAGGCGCAGCCGCTGCTCGACGCAGCCGGCGCTGGTCAGCGGGTCGGCCGGCGTCCGGCGGCAGTAGTCGACCAGCCGCTCGACGGTGGTGGTGGCCACGTGGCAGCGGGTGTCGCTCGAGGCGTAGTAGAGGTAGAGGGCACCGTCGTCGCGCGGGATCCAGCCGCAGGAGAACGCCACGTTCATGACGTCGCCGACGTACTCCTCTCCCTGCGGCGCCAGCAGGTAGCCGCCCGGCTCGTGGATCACCCGCCACGGCTCGTCGAGCGCGGTCATGAAGGCGTACAGCACGTAGCGCAGCCCGGCGGCGGTGCCGCGTACGCCGTGGGCGAGCTGCAGCCAGCCGTCGGGCGTCTTGATCGGCGCCGGCCCGAGGCCGTTCTTGACCTCCATCACGGTGTGGTACTTGCGGTCGTGGACGATCGTCTCCTCCTCGATCACCGCCTCCTCGATCGACTCCGACAGCCCCCAGCCGATGCCGCCCCCCGAGCCCGCCTCGATGAAGCCGTCCTGCGGCCGGGTGTAGAAGGCGTAGCGGCCGTCCACCAGCTCCGGGTGGAGCACCACGTTGCGCTGCTGCGGCGAGCGGGTGCGCAGGTCCGCCAGCCGCTCCCACGTCACCAGGTCGCGGGTGCGGGCGATGCCGCACTGCGCCACCGCCGAC
>JBFGNS010000285.1:0-1763 GCA_041574955.1 Thermoanaerobaculia bacterium
GCCGGCGTCGGCCGCCATCTCCGCCAGCCGGGCCTCGGCCTCGAGCTTGGCGCGGCCGTAGTCGACCCGCGGCGTGGCGGGGGTGTGCCGGTCGATCAGTCCGTGGTGGCTGTCGTAGACCAGCAGGCTGGAGGCGAACACGAACCGCTCGACGCCCGCCGCGGCGGCGGCGCGCAGCAGCGCCAGCGAGCCGTCGACGATGGTCGGTGCCACCCGTCTGTACGGCTCGAAGGCGGCGCGGGCACCGAGGTGGAGCACGGTGTCGATGCCGCGCACCGCCCGTTCCAGGCTCGCCGGCCGGGTGAGGTCGGCACTCACCAGCTCGGCCGCCAGCGGCCGCACCAGCGGCGCACGCTCCGGGCGGCGCACGGTGAGCCGTGGCCGCAGGCCGGCGGCCGCCAGCTGGCGGGCCACCTCGTAGCCGATGAAGCCGGTGGCTCCGGTGACCAGCACGCGGCGCATCAGCCGTGGCTCCGGGCGGTTGCGGCGCCGGCGGCCGGCCGGCCGGCGTCCTGCTCGGCGGCGTGGCGGATGCCGTGGAGCATGCGCCGGAAGACCACGCCGTGGAGCGGCTTGACGCCGTACCAGTACAGGATGCCGGCCAGACCGCGCGGCAGGAAGCGGGCGGTCTGCACCAGCCGGCAGCTCTCCGGCTCGCCGGCGACGGGCTCGACGGTGAACTCGAGCAGCGCCTCGCCGGGCAGGATCATCTCGGCGCGCAGCGACAGCGAGCGGTCGGGCTCGATGCCGGTGACGCGCCAGAAGTCGAGCGCATCACCGTAGCGCACGGCGTCGGCGCTGCGGCGGCCGCGTCGCAGACCGGGGCCGCCGAGCAGCAGGTCGATCCAGCCGCGGATCTGCCACAGCAGGTCGACGGCGTACCAGCCGTTGCGGCCGCCGATGCGGCAGACGGCGCGGAAGGTGCGGGCCGGGGAGGTGGCCACCGCCGCCTGCTCGCGGTGGACGTAGCTGGTGCCGCCCGCCCAGTCGGGGTCGCCGGGGATCGGGCCGGCGTCGCTCCACGAGGTCTCCGGCGCGCTCGCCTTGAGCGACTCCTCGATCGCCTCCTGGGTGGTCAGCAGACGCTGCGGCATCAGGGCGGTGGCGTCGTCGTCGCGGCAGACGACGCGGTTCCTCAACCCTTCGGCGAGCGGCCGCGCGATGCGGTGGCTGAGCGGCGTCACCAGGTGGATCCAGGCTGAGCTCAGACGCGGGGTCAGCACCGGCACCGGCAGGATGATCCGCCGCCTGAGACCTGCGGCGCGCGCCATGGTGTGCATCAGGTCGCGGTAGGAGAGGATCTCGGGACCGCCGATGTCGAGCGTGCGGCCGGTGGTGGCGGGCACCGCCAGCGCCTCGACCAGGTAGTGCAGGACGTTGCGCACCGCGATCGGCTGGCACTCGGTGCGCACCCAGCGCGGCGTGATCATCACCGGCAGCCGCTCGACCAGGTAGCGCAGGATCTCGAACGACGCCGAGCCGGCGCCGATGATCATGGCGGCGCGCAGCACCGTCACCGGCACGCTGCCGGCGGCCAGCTCGGCCTCGACCTCGCGGCGCGACTCCAGGTGCTCGCTGAGGCCGGCGCCGGTCTCGCCGAGGCCGCCCAGGTAGAGGATGCGCGTGCAGCCGGCCCGCTCGGCGGCGGCGGCGAAGTTGCGTGCCAGCCGGCGGTCGTGCTCTGCGTACTCGCTGCCCACCGCCACCATCGAGTGGACCAGGTAGTAGGCCGCGCCGCAGCCCGCCATGGCGAGCTCCAGCGA
>JBFGNS010000286.1:0-1737 GCA_041574955.1 Thermoanaerobaculia bacterium
CATCGCGCAGCGCACCGGGGTGGCGATCGAGGTCTCCTGCTTTCTCGGCTCGAGCCCGATCCGGCAGTTCACCGAGGCGTGGGACATGGACCGGCTGCTGCATCTGACCGAGGAGGCGATCACGCTGGCGGCCGGCTCGGGCCTGCCGGTGATGTACGTCACCGAGGACACCACCCGGGCGCGGCCCGACGACCTGCGCCGGCTGTACACCGCGGCTGTCGAGGCCGGCGCCAAGCGGGTGTGCATCGCCGACACCGTCGGCCACGCCACCCCCGCCGGCGCCCGCAACCTGGTGCGGTTCATCCGCCAGGTGGTCGATGCCACCGGCGAGGCGGTGCAGGTCGACTGGCACGGTCACCGCGACCGCGGGCTGGCGGTGGTCAACTCGCTGGCCGCCGCCGAGGCCGGCGCCGACCGGCTGCACGGCACCGCCATCGGCATCGGCGAGCGGGTGGGCAACACGCCGATCGACCAGCTGCTGGTCAACATGCACCTGCTGGGCTGGATCGAGCGCGACCTGTCGCGGCTGCCCGACTACTGCGCCCTGGTATCGCAGGCGACCGGCGTGCCGGTGCCCGACAACTACCCGGTGGTGGGGCGGGACGCCTTCCGCACCGGCACCGGGGTGCACGCCTCGGCGGTGATCAAGGCGCGGCAGAAGGGCGACGACTGGCTGGCCGACCGTATCTACTCCGGGGTGCCGGCGAGCCTCGTCGGCCGCCGGCAGGAGATCGAGGTGGGGCCGATGAGCGGCCGCTCGAACGTCGTGTTCTGGCTCGAGCAGCGAGGCATCACGCCCGAGCCCGGGCTGGTGGACGCCATCTTCGCGCGCGCCAAGTCGGCCAGCGGCGTGCTGGCGGAGGCCGAGATCCTGGCGCTGTGCGCCGGCCGCGCGACCCCCGCCGACGCTTGAGCCCGGCCGGCCAGAGCCCGAGCGGCTGGCGGCGCGCCCTCGACCGCTACCTCGAAAGCCTGGCCCTCGAGCGCGGCCTGTCGCCGCGCACCGTGGAGGCCTACCGGCGCGACCTGGAGCGGCTCGGGCAGAGGCTGGAGGCGGGCGGCGGCGATCCGCTGACCGCCGGCTCGCGGCAGCTCGCCGACCACCTGGCCGGCCTCAGGCGCCGCGGTCTGGCGCCGCGCAGCGTCGCCCGTCACCTGGTGGCGATCCGCGGCTTCTACCGCCACCTGGCGGAGCTCGGCGAGCGCGCCGACGACCCGTCCGCCGCGCTGTCGCCGCCCAAGCTGTGGCGCCGGCTGCCGTCGGTGCTGGGCGAGCGGCAGATCGAGGCGCTGCTGGCGGCGCCCGACGGCTCGCGGCCGCTCGGCGTGCGCGACAAGGCGATGCTCGAGCTGCTCTACGCCACCGGCCTGCGGGTGAGCGAGCTGGTCGGCCTCGAGCTGGCCCAGCTGCGGCTCGACGTCGGCTTCCTGCTGGCCTGGGGCAAGGGCGGCAAGGAGCGGGCGGTGCCGGTGGGGGAGCAGGCCGAGAGCTGGCTCGAGCGCTACCTCGACGAGGTCCGGCCGTCGCTGGCGCGCGGCCGTCACCAGCGGGTGTTCGTCAACCACCGCGGCGGGCCGCTCAGCCGGCAGGGCTGCTGGAAGATCCTGCGCGGCTACGGCGAGCGGGTGGGGATCGAGGGCCTGTCGCCCCACAAGCTGCGCCACAGCTTCGCCACCCACCTGCTCGAGCACGGTGCCGATCTGCGCGCCGTCCAGATGATGCTCGGCCACGCCTCG
>JBFGNS010000287.1:0-1691 GCA_041574955.1 Thermoanaerobaculia bacterium
CCCGAGGCGGCGGCCGACGCCATCGCAGCCAACCTGGCCTGCCTGATCGCCGAGGCCCAGCAGTTCGAGTATCCGCCGGCCAGCGACGACGTCGGTGTGATCGAGGACTCGATCGCCCTGCAGGTGCGTAACCTCGAGGCCAACGAGCAGACGCTGAGCGGCCTGCTGGAAGCGCTCGATCGGCTCGGGCTGCGGGCCCAGCAGGCCGACCTCGCCCAGATCCTGCGCGACCAGCGCGTCCACGTCCTCGGGCAGCTCGATACCCTCCTCGCGTCGCTTGCGCTCTACCAGCCGCTCGACGGCGGTTTCGCCTGGTGGCAGGGTGGCCCGGCGCCGGGGCTCGCCGCCTTCGGCGCCGCCACCCCAGACGACCTCACCACCTACCTCGAGATGCAGCGCAAGGTGGCCGCTCGGCTGGGTGGCGAGTACGCCCGGCCGCTGCTCGCGATGTTCGGCTCCGCCGGCCAGCTGGCGCTGCTCAAACCGGTGCCGCCGGCCTCCCGCTGGCAGAGGATCACCGCCGACCTGGACGCCTACCAGGGCAAGCAGGCCGGCAACCCGCTGGCGCGGCTCGAGGAGTTCGTCACCGCCATCGCAGGCAACGAGGCGCCGGCGCTGTTCGACCTCTACAGCTGCTTCGGCGGCATGCCGGCAGCGGCGGCCGCCGGGGGCGACTTCTTCCTCGCGCGCCGGCAGGCGCTGCGCGCCGCGCTGGTCCAGCGCTGCAGCCAGCTGGCCGACGAACGCGGCTACGCGCTCTACGTCGAGCTGGCGAGCGTCTTCAACCGCCGGCTGTGGGGCCGGTTCCCGTTCGCTGCGCCCAGCGCCGCCGGCACCGCCACGCCCGACGATCTGCGGGCCTTCTTCGGCGACGATTTCGAGCGCGCTCGGCTGCTGATCGACAACCTGCCGCCGGTCAGCGAGTGGTTCGGCGACAAGAAGGAAGCCGTGCAGCAGTTCATGCGGCGGATGGCCGAGGTGCGGGCGTTCTTCGCGCCGTTCCTGGCGCCCGAGGCCAAGAGCCCGCTGCCGGTCTACGACCTGGCGGTCCGCTTCCGCATCGAGCGGACCCTGGAGCAGGGGGCCAACCAGATCATCAGCTGGCTGATGAGCGTCGGCGAGCCGGCGGCCAAGGGCGACCCCAGCCTCGACGGCGACAAGGTGCTGGATCTGCTCACCACCGGCTCGGTGAGCGCCGCACCGGATCCCGAGCGCCCGCCGGCTCCCGACGCGCGCTGGCTGTACGGCCGGCCGGTGACGCTCACCTTCCGCTGGGCCACCGGCTCGCCGTACGCGCCCTACGCCTCGGCCGACGGCGCGGCGGCGGCGCGTGCCTCGGTCGACGGCCGCACCCTGGTCTACCGCTACCGCGAGCCGTGGGCGCTGCTGCGGCTGCTGGTCGAGAGCCGGGCGCCAGCCGCGGAGTTCCCCGACCTGAGCGAGCCGCGACCGGTGACCGTCAAGCTGTCGATCGACACCGTCTCGGAGGACCGCCCCGAGCCGCGCGCCGTAGCCAACCTGTACCTGCAGATCACGCTGCTGTCGCCCGACGAGAACCGGGAGCTCTCGCTGCCGGAGTTCCCGACCACCGAGGCGCCGCTCACCGGGCCGGTGGTGCCGGTGCCGCAGCGGCCCGTCGCAAAGCCCGAGTCGTCCACGGCGTCCGAGTCGAACAGTGGCGGGACCGAGAA
>JBFGNS010000288.1:0-1556 GCA_041574955.1 Thermoanaerobaculia bacterium
GCGCGGCGTGAACAGGAGCGCCTCGCCGGCGAGCGCCGCGGGGTCGAGGCCGCGCAGCGGCGAGTAGTCGTCGAGCACCCAGAAGCCGCGGCCGAAGCTGGCGCCCACGAGGTCGCTCTCGCGGCGCTGGATCGCCAGGTCGCGGAAGGCGATCGTCGGCAGCCCGGGCAGCTCGAGCCAGCGGCCGCCGCCGTCGAGGGTGAAATGGATGCCGTACTCGCTGCCGAGGAAGAGCAGCTCGGGGTCGACGTGGTCCTCGACCAGCGACCACAGCAGGTGCCCGGGCGGCAGGTCGCCGACGAGCGGCCGCCAGCTGCGGCCGCGGTCGTCCGAGCGGTACAGGTAGGGCGCGAAGTCACCCACCTTGTGGTTGTCGAAGACCGCGTAGACCCGGTCGGGCTCGTGCAGCGAGGCCACCAGGTCGTTGACGAAGGCGCGCTCGGGCGCTCCTGCGACCGCGGCCCGGCGCCAGCTCGCGCCGCCGTCCTCGCTCACCTGGACGAGCCCATCGTCGCTGCCGGCGTAGAGCAGGCCCTCGACGCGGGGCGACTCGGCGAGCGCCGTCAGCGTGCCGTACCAGGACATGGCGGTGTTGTCGTAGAGGTCGTCGACCGACCAGACGCGGCCCATGATCGGCAGCTCGTAGCGGTTCTCGCCCCGCGTCAGGTCGGCGCTCACGGGGCGCCACGACTGGCCGCGGTCGTCGCTGCGCCAGAGCCGCTGCGAGCCGTAGTAGAGGCGCGCCGGGGAGTGCGGGCTGATCAGCAGCGGCGCGTCCCAGTTCCAGCGTTCGGGGGGCTCGCCGGGCTCCGGCTGCGGCTGGATGTGCACCCGCTCGCCGCTCGCGCGGTCGAAGCGCACCAGGTTGCCGCGCTGCCACTCGACGTAGAGGACCTCGGGGTCCTCCGGGTCGGCGGCGCAGGCGTAGCCGTCCGCCCCCAGCGGCACCTGCCAGTCGCGGTTGCGGATGCCGTGCACGTTGAGCGTCCGCGCCGGCCCCCACTGGGTGCCGTTGTCCTGGGTGCCGCCGATGACGTGGTAGACGGGCCAGTCGTCGTCGACCGCCATCTTGTAGATCTGGGTCACCGGCAGGTTGGCGACGAACCGCCAGCTGGCGGCGCCGTCGAAGCTCTCGTAGAGGCCGCCGTCGCTCCCCGCCAGCAGGTAGTCGGGGTCGTCGGGGTCGAAGGCCAGGGCGTGGTTGTCGCTGTGCTTGTGAGGCTCGCCGATCGGCCGGAAGCTCTTGCCGCCGTCCTCGCTGAGGTGCATCCAGACGTCCATCTGGTAGACCGTGTCGCGGGCGTGCGGCGAGGCGTAGATCTCCTGGTAGTAGTGCGGGCCGGTACCGTTCGACAGATAGCCGCTGCGCTTCTCCCAGCTCTCGCCACGGTCGAGCGAGCGGTAGAAGCCGCGCTCCTCCTCGTCGGCCTCGATGGTGGCGTAGACCACGTCGGGGTCGACCGGCGAGACCGCCAGGCCGATCTTGCCCATGTCGCCCTCGGGCAGCCCACGGGCGAGCTCGCGCCAGCTGTCGCCGCCGTCGGTCGACTTGTAGA
>JBFGNS010000289.1:0-1544 GCA_041574955.1 Thermoanaerobaculia bacterium
GGTGGCCGATCGCGACTCCCGGCGGACGGCGCAGCTGGTCGAGCGCCTGCAGCCCCACTTTCAGCACGTCATCGTGGTGCGCGGCGTCAACGATCGGCCGATCGAAGGCGTGGTGGTGCGCAACATGGGCGGCGTGGTCGGGCTCGAATACCGCAACAAGCTCACGCGCTGGCACCACCGGCTCCTCAAGCGCGGTCTCGACCTGGCGCTCGGCGGCACCCTGCTGCTCGCGACCCTGCCGCTCCTGGCCCTGGCGGTCGTGGCGCTCAAGCTCGCGAGCCCCGGCCCGGCGCTGTTCTCCCACGAGCGCGAGGGACTCGGCGGCCGGAAGTTCCGCATGTGGAAGCTGCGCACGATGTTCCTCGATGCCGAGCGCCGTCTCGCCGAGCATCTCGAGTCGAGCGGCGAGGCGCGCGCCGAATGGGAACGGCGCTTCAAGCTGGCCAGGGACCCGCGCGTCTTCCCCGGGATCGGACGCTGGCTGCGCCGCTTCAGCCTCGACGAGCTGCCCCAGCTCTGGAACGTGCTCCGCGGGGAGATGAGCCTGGTCGGACCGCGGCCGCTGCCCGACTACCACCTCGAGCGTTTCTCGCCGCGCTTCCGCGCCCTGCGCCGGCAGGTGCGGCCGGGCATCACCGGGCTGTGGCAGGTGGTGACCCGGAGCGACGGCGGCGTCGAGGAGCAGGAGACGCTCGACACCTACTACATACGCAACGGCTCGGTCTGGATGGACCTCTACGTGCTCGGCCGGACGACGCTGGCGGTGATCAGCGGCCGCGGCGCCTACTAGCCTGGCCTTCGCTCCGCCCGCCGATCGTGAAGCCGCATCGCACGCGCAGGTCGCTGGTCGCAGCCGCCGGGGGTGTGGCGCTGGTGCTCGCGGCGGGCGCCTCCCAAAGCCGGCCCGAGGAGGCGGTCTTCGACGACCGCGCCGCCGAGAGCGGCCTCGACTTCGTGCACTTCAACGGCATGACCGGGGAGTTCTACTTTCCCGAGATGACCGGGCAGGGGGGCGCGCTGCTCGACTACGACGGCGACGGTGACCTCGACGCCTATCTCGTCCAGGGGGGCATGCTGGCCGGCGACGACCCGTCCGCGGCGCTCCGGCCGCCGCCGCCGGGCACGCCGGCGGGCGACCGCCTCTTCCGCAACGACCTGATCGCCGCCGAGGGGGGCGGGCTCGAGCCGCGCTTCGTCGACGTCACCGAGGCGAGCGGCATCCGCGCCGAGGGCTACGGCATGGGCGCGGCGACCGGCGACTACGACGGCGACGGCGACGTCGATCTCTACGTCACCAACTACGGTTCCAACCAGCTCTGGCGCAACGAGGGCGACGGCACGTTCCGCGACGTCACCGCCGAGGCCGGCGCCGACGACCCGCGCTGGAGCACCAGCGCGACGTTCTTCGACTACGACCGCGACGGCCTGGCCGACCTCTACGTCGTCAACTACGTCGATTTCGACGTCGAGCGCAACCCCACCTGCTACGCCACCAGCAGCCGCCGCGACTACTGCGGGCCGAGCGGCTTTCCGCCCCAGGGCGA
>JBFGNS010000290.1:0-1533 GCA_041574955.1 Thermoanaerobaculia bacterium
GGCGCCGGGCGTCGAGCCCGGCGCCGCCTGCCGTCCGTCTGTGCCGCCGGTCGATCCGCGCCGGACCGGGTGGCCGCGGCGACTGTGACTCGGCCGGTTAGAGAACCGTCGCCGGCTTGACGCCGAAGGTCTGGTCCTCGTTGCCGCCCTTGGCGCCGGTGGTGCGGGCGCGGAACAGGTAGTCGCCGGCGGCCAGCGGGATCACCACCGTCAGGGTGGTGGTCTCGCCGGGCTTGAGGTTGACGCCTTCGACCCCGGCGACGCCGTTGCGGTCGCAGTTCCAGGCATCGCAGGCGAAGACGTCGCCGCTGCAGTTGCCCAGCGCGATGACGTTCAGATCGACCTTGATCCGGATCGTGCCGGTGTTGGTCACGTCGACGCTGACCGTCGCCTGGCCGGCGGTGGTGGTATCCACCACGACCGGACCCGAGGTGATGTCGACCTGGGCGCTGGCCGGGGCCGCGGCGGCCAGGGCCAGGACCGCCAGCGCGGCGGTGGCTACTACTGTGGACTTGCGCATGTGGGACTCCCTCCTCCCCGGACCCTCCAGCTCGCCTGAGGTGGGGACGTTACCACGGGTGACGCGGGGCCTAAGGCGGCGGGTATATCAAGCGGCCGCGTCGACTACCCTATGGTGGGTGAAGGCCTACCGACAGATCGCGGAGCTCTCGTAGACAAGGACATGGCTCACTACCGGCACAGCGAATGGGCCGATTACGAGCGTGGGCTGGTCGACGACGCGGCGGCAGAGGCGATGGGTCGGCATCTGGCGTCGGGCTGCAGGCGGTGCTGCACCGCCGCAGCCTCGATCCGGGCGGCGCTGCGGGTGGCCGAGGCCGACTCCCGCCAGGCGCTGCCGGACGGGGTGGTGCGGTCGGTCAAGGCGCTGTTTGCCGTGCAGCGAGCCGAGCAGGCCACTCTGCCCCGCCGGCTCGAGCTGCGGTTGATCGCCGACAGCCGGCTGGAGCCCGCGCCCGCCGGGGTGCGGGGCCCGGGCTACGGCCGTCGGCTGACCTACGGCGCCGAGGGCCTCGAGCTCGGGCTCGAGCTGCAGGCGCTGCCGGGATCGGATCGGGTGAGCCTGGGGGGGGAGCTGCTGCACTACGAGCGGGGACACCTCGCCGAGGTGCCGGCGTACCTGATCTGCGGCGAGGAGATCGTGGACCAGGCGACCACCGACCCGCTGGGATCCTTCCATCTCGCCGCCGAGGTGCGCCAGCGGCTCCGGCTCTGCCTGTTCCTCGAGGACTCGCGGCTGATCGAGCTCGATCTCGACCCGCCTACCGCCAGCGGCGGTGAGTGGGTGGTCAAGCCGAGCGAGCGGTCGTCCTAGCGCCACCGCCGCTGCGCGGCACGCGCCGGGCTTCGGCCTGAGCCCCTGTGGCCGGCGCACCGCGCTTGTACGAGCCGGTGGTCACATGCCGGGGCTGGTGCTGAGGTCCTTCGCTGACGCTCAGGATGACAGCGGGCTTCGGGTCAGGGGGTAGGACTCCCCAAGCCCTCAAGCCCCCAAGCCCCCAAGCCCCCAAGCCC